>CAXUIF010000359.1:0-2006 GCA_964250995.1 uncultured Acidobacteriaceae bacterium | reverse complement strand
AGCCGGGTGTGCTTGGGCAACGTGGTATCCGCACCCCGCTTAACCCATCGGTTCCAGATGGCGATCGCGCTGCCATAAAACCCGAGCCCCGCCGCCACGTTGGTCCACCCACCCGCCGTGCCTACAACGAAGCCGACCACCCCCAGGCTGTTGGACGCACCCGCGTTCTTCCCAAAGGAGCTCCCGCCTCGGTCCCCGTCCAAGGGACCGCGCGCTAGCACCAGCAGCAACAGCGGCACCACAAGTTTGTCCTGGGGCTTGCGCTCCACCTTGCCTTCGCGGTCCAGCGCCAGGTTCGCGTCCCCTGCAGCATCCAGGCCCGAAAGCGTGGTCTGCACCTGCTGTTCCGGCGTGCCCGGCAGCTCAAGCTTCCGAAAGTCGAATCGCACATCCCCCGCGCGCCCAAAGCGCCGCGCCGCCTTCGCTTTGGTCACCTCGCCGCGCAGGACCGTCCCTTGCGGCACCTCCACCTCGCCCGTCGCCGGATCGACGACAGGTTCGGCCACGATCGCCCGGATCGACTGCCCTACCTTGGCGTCCGCCGAGCTAAGCGGCTCGGCAAGGTACGCCTGCAGGGTCCACGTCGTCGGACTGCCCTTCTGCACGGCCGCCACTGTCTGCAGCTTCGGCCCGGCAGGACTGTCCTTCGCTGCTTGGGGCGCCGCGGCCACCTTTTCTGGCAACGTCAACGGCAGGGGTGCCGTCGTCTCCACCGTCCACACCGTGCCCGCAGTCACCGACTGGGGATGGTACGGCAGCTGCGAATACAACAGCGAGACCAAACGGTCCTTCTTCCCCGGCCCGGTCACGTTTTGCACGCGATCTCTGGCCATTCCGACGCCCATGTCCCACTCGCGCCGCAGGAACCCGCCCTTGCTCGGCGGAGGCGGCTCCAGGTGTTTCACAGTCGCACCGTCCGCCGCCGGGCCCGCGGGCAACACGAAGGTCGTGCCGTCCGGTAACGTCCCTTGCTGAAACTGCACCACGGGATGACTGAAGGGCGTGAAGTCCCCCCGCAGCCTGCTTTGGAGCCGATGCGGGCGGTCCGGGTCCATCCCGGTGATCGTTCCCTGAACCTTCGTGCCTATAGGCAAGATCTCCGCGTTATCGGCATAGACCGGATATACCAACTGACCCAGGATGGTCTGCCCAACCCGCATGCGCACACTCTGGTTCGTCTTTACCCACATCGGCGTCCCCGCGGGAAGCACCACCTGCTGCGCTGCTGCGCCGGCACACGCCAGGGCAGGCACACCAACCAAAACCGGGAGTCCAAAGCTATAGCGCATGCTCTTCGATCTTGGAGGTTAGACGTGAGGTGCACTGCAGTGGGTCTGCAGACTGCACAATTTGTCATGAAAATGTATTGGTGGAGCTGAGCGGGATCGAACCGCTGACCTCCTCGTTGCGAACGAGGCGCTCTCCCAGCTGAGCTACAGCCCCCCACCGTACCGGCGATCTGCCCTCTGCAGGGCTACACGCACCAGCGACAACCGCAGTCTACCAGCATCCGCGCCGGCCACCAACCCACCACAGCCGTGAGCGCCCTTCCTCCCCGCGCGTGAACTCGCCCGTTAGCCGCATCGTATACAACCGAGACGCAAAGGAGACCTTTCGATGACGCCCCAGGAACAGCAGATGATCGACGGCCTGATCAGCCGGGTCCGCAGCACGCAGGTGGAGCACAAAGACACGGAAGCTGAACAGCACATCCAGCAAGGCCTCGCCGGCTTTCCCGACGCCCTGTACGTTCTCACCCAAACCGTTCTCGTGCAGCAGTACGGCCTGCAACAGGCCCAGTCGCAGCTCAACGAGCTGAAGCAGCAAAATCAATTGCTCCAGGGCAAGCTCGACGAAGCCGCTCAGCACGCCAAGACCACAGGCGGCAGCTTTCTAAGCCACATCTTTGGCGGGGGCGCCAGCAACACGCAAACTTCGAATCCCCAGCCCCCACCGCCGTCCTATCAGCCCGTCAACAACCCAGGCTACGGCGCGCAAAGCTACCC
>CAXUIF010000358.1:0-2009 GCA_964250995.1 uncultured Acidobacteriaceae bacterium | reverse complement strand
TTTTTGGGCCGTGATGATGGACCTGATGTGTTCGTCCATTACAGCGCAATCCAGCTCGGCGGCTACAAGAGCCTGAAGGAAGGCGCGAAGGTCAGCTACGACGTGATCGAGGGAGATAAGGGCCCGCAAGCGGACTGCGTGTCGTTGCTCTCAGAGTAGGTGCTTCTCCGCTTCTGAGGTCATCAGCCAAGATAACCCAACACAGGACGCGCCCCCTTTAAGGGGATCTGCCCTTACAAATGCTCCATGTCGTGGCGGTCGGCGGCTCGATCAAAGGGGCCTTTGGGGGCAAGAAAGAGCAGACGTTCCAGGATCGCGGGGTGAGTTCGGCGGGTCACTTGGGCAGCTGGCCGGCGTCGCGGATATAAGCTTTGGCGTCGAACTTGCGAGCGGCACTGGCGCCGCTCATGTAGCGCCGTTTGCCAAAGATGGGGCGTTCGGGCCAGGGGCGGTCGAACTTGCCGAGCACGGCCCAGGCAATCGAGGCGTAGCCGTTGGGGTCGCGGCCGTCCAGGAAGTACTTGTCATTCAGGTAGATCATCTGCTGCATGGCGGAAGGCGTGTCGATGGTCCACTCGACGATCTTTTTTCCCCAGTACATGCGCAGGTAGTTGGGCATCCAGCCGTGGCGCACCATCTGGATTTGCGCAGCGTTCCAGAGTTCGTCGGTGGTCTCGGCAGCTTCCAGTTGCGCGAGAGAGTAGAGCTGTTCGCGCTTGTCCGGGTCGTGTTTGGCGATGGTCTCCGCCGCCCCGCGATCCACGCCGCCGACGTTGTCGTAGTCAGGCTGATAGCGGCAGAAGTTGACCGAAAGCTCGCGCCAGGTGATGACCTCGTTGAAGTAGCTGTCACGCGCGGGGGCGAGCGCCGGGTCGCGCTCCACGGCGGCGTTGACCGTATTGGCGATCGTGAGCGGCCCGATGTGGCCGAAGTGGAGGTACGGCGAGAGGCGGCTGGTGGCATCGCGCTCCGGGTGGCTGCGGTCGTCGGCGTATTGGGTGAGCTTCTGGTCCACAAAGAGGGCCAGCCGGCGCCACGCCTCTTTGCGGCCCCCCTTCCAGTAGTCGACGGGGCCCACGGAACGGTCGAGGTCCGGCCAGCCGGCAGTCATGTCCGCCTGGGGGTCGTCGGCGAAGAGACCTGCAGGTGCGTGCCAGGGTCTGTCGGCCTTGGGATTGCTAGAAGGAACGAGCAACTCGGGCATCAGCTTGCGCCGGCGCGGGCGGGCGATCGCGCCGGAGTACTGCGCCGTCTCCAGGAGGTTGGAGGGCACGACCACGTCGGCGTCGACGGTCCAGAAGGGAACTGTGAGGCGTTCGGCGCGGTCGACGCGCCATTGCTCGGGGCCGCGCATCGGGTTTTCGTCGCCCACGACCATCGCGGCGTGCACGTCGGCAAAAAAACGCTCGTGATCTTCATTGGGGCTGTTGCGTAGAACAAAGCCGACGTTGCGTTCGGCGCAATCTTCGGCGACGTCGCGGAGGCCTTGATTCAGAAAGACGTAATGGCGAAGAAAGGACGAGCGGAAGTAGTTGATCCCGGCAAAGTAGGCGACGACGGGAAGGCCGAGGGCATTGCCGAGCGCGACAGCCTTGTCCAGGGCGTGGTTGTCCAGCCCGCGCTGGGCGCGTTGCATCCAGTAAACGACGCACTCGCCTCCAGCATCGGGAGCGCCCAAGCGGCGGACGGTCACGCGTTTGTCGTCGGCCAGTTTGCGGACAGCTTCGGGCACCGCGGCGTCGGCGGCGAGCGCCTGTGCCAGCTGTGCAAAGACTTGATCCTTCTGTTGCGCGCTGTTTCGAGCAGGAGGGGCGGTCGCGGCGGTACTCACACCCTACTTGGATGGAAATGGACCGCCCCGGCAGACGACGGAGAGGTCGGACGTTTTTACGACACAAACAGAACGGGCGCCGGCAGAAGCGGCGCCCGTTGGTCTTCTTGTGAGGAGTAGGCCTCAAGCAAACAGAAGCGGAGTGGCCTTTCCTTAGCGATGGCCTCCACCGCCCCCG
>CAXUIF010000357.1:0-2018 GCA_964250995.1 uncultured Acidobacteriaceae bacterium | reverse complement strand
TCTACCCCGACGGCTCCCACGCCCACGGCGTCGTCGGCCTGCTCAAGAACGGCCCGGGCCCCACGCTCATGATCCGCGCTGATATGGATGCCCTTCCCATCGTCGAAGAAACCGGCGTCCCCTACGCCAGTAAAGTGATGACCAAGACCAAGTCCGGCCAGGACACCGGCGTCATGCACGCCTGCGGCCACGACGTCCACGTCAGCGTCATGATCGGCACCGCCCACGTCTTGGCCCAGACGAAATCTCAATGGCACGGCACCCTTATGCTCGTCGGCCAGCCCTCCGAGGAGACCATCGACGGCGCCAAAGCCATGCTCGCCGACCACCTCTACGATCGTTTCGGCAGGCCCGACAAGATCATTGGCCTCCACGACACCAACACCCTCCCAGCCGGCAAACTCGGCTTCGTTTCCGGCCCCACCCTCGCCAGCTCCACCTCCATCGACGTCCTCATTCGCGGCATCGGCGGCCACGGCTCCGCACCCCAGCTCGGCCGCGATCCCATCACCCTCGCTGCGTTCTACATCACCGAGCTCCAAACCATCGTCAGCCGCGAAGAAGACCCCCAGGACCCCTCCGTCGTCACCGTCGGCGACATCCACGGCGGCACCAAGCGCAACATCATCCCCGACGAGGTAAAACTCGAGCTCACCACCCGCGCCTTCTCCGAAAAGTCCCGCCAAACCGTTATTGACGGCCTCCAATCCCTAGCCGCCGGCCTCACCACCGCCTACAACCTGCCCGTCGACAAAGCTGCCTCCGTCCACGTGCTCGAAGACGAGTCCACCCCGGTCATGTACAACGACCCCGCCCTGATGGCTCAACTCACTCCCATCCTCACCAAAGCGCTGGGCCCCGACAACGTCCTCCAGCAGCAACGCGTCATGGGCAGCGAAGACGTAGGTGTCTTCAGTCTTGATCGCCAGATTCCCGTGGCCTTCTTCTGGCTGGGCGCCATGGACCCCTCCAAGTTCGCCGCCGCCACCAACGCCGGCAAACCTCTCCCCGGCCCCCACACCAGCCACTTCGAACCGTTGCCCGAGCCGACCTTGCGCACCGGCGTCACGGCCATGACCGCCGCGGCGATATCCCTGCTGCAGTAAGCGCCAACGCTCCTTGGCCATGTGACCCTGCAGCATCCACCATGAACCGTTACCGGAACCGAACAGGCCTACAGGCTCCTCAGCCCCTCTGCGACCAGCTCCACGCCTTGCTGTGTCAGCGCCGCGTCCACCTCACCCCCAAGCGCCACGCGAAACCCATGCGGTGCGCCGTCGCAGGCCGCAAACCAGTTGCCGCCGCTCACACAAACCCCCCGCTCCTTCATCTGCGCCTCAAACGCCTGCGCGGTCACGCTGGCCGGCAGCCCCACCCACAGATGCCAGGCATGCCTGGCTCCCGGCCAGCACCGCTCGCCCAGAACGGCCCGCGCCGCCAGATTTCGCCGCAATCCTTCCTGGTTTTTCGCCGCAATCACCCGGTCCACGCTTCCGTCCGCCACCAGCGAGCAGGCCGCCATGTGGTGCACCAGGGAGCTGCCCGTCGCCGTATTCTTGATCGCCGCCCCTACGCCCGCATCGAAGCGCTCCGGCGCGACCAGAAAGCCCGTCCTCGACGCTGGCACAAAGCTCTTGCTTAACGAGCCCACGTAGAAGGTCCGCTCCGGCGCCAGGTCCCACATCCGCGCGGGCGGCTCCGGCTCCATGAAGCCGTAGGTGTCGTCCTCGATCACGAGCAAATCGAACTCGCGCGCCACTGCCATCAGTGCCTCGCGTCGCGTCAGGGACGCCGTACACCCCAACGGGTTATGCACCGTCACCGTACAAAATACGGCGCTCACCGGCACTCCGGCGTCCCGCTCGCGCGCACACACCGCGCGCAGCGCTGCGGGCGTCATCCCCTCCGCATCCACGGCGCACCCCACCACCGGGCACCCCAACGCGCGCGCCTGTTCCAGGGCCCCCGTGTAGGCCGCGGCATCCATGGCGATCGGTCGTCCGGCAAACCCCGCCGCC
>CAXUIF010000356.1:0-2018 GCA_964250995.1 uncultured Acidobacteriaceae bacterium | reverse complement strand
AAAATCTTGGTTGCAAGGTATTTAGATGGGGCCCCCTGAACCGTAATCCGGGCAGTGCGGGTGCGCGCACACCCGTGATTTCAGGATACCAAGCGACAGGCAATTTCAAGCAACGGGCAACATGCGAGGTTTTCGTGCCGCGCTATTACCCCGGGCGTCATTGCGGGAACTCGCGTAACGGTTCAGTCTCGAACTGGAGCAGGGTTGCGTGTTGGCGACCTTGTTGCGATCAGGAGCCGCAATGATGACGACGACGATGACGATGACGAAGACCGCACCCCCGGGGTGGCTGTTGAATTTCTGGAAGGAGATTGACGAGAAGACCTTTGGCGAGGGCTTTGACTGTTTTGCCGAGGATGCCACCTGCCGGCTGGGCGTGGCGGAGTGGAACGGGCGCGAGGCGATCCGTGAAAATCTCAGGGCTTTTATCGACACCGGCTTCACGGCGCTGCACGAGATTACGGAGTACTGGGACGGCGGTTTGCTGAAGGTGTTTCGCGGTGTTGTGACCATGACGCCGGAGGACACAAGCAAGCCCGTAGCAAGGCCGGTGATGACGCACTTCTTCTACATGGACGAGGTTGATCGCAGCAAGGTGCGGCGTTGGTTCGGCTCAGTTGGGCCGGTGCAATTTTGACGAGGATCCAGCCGCGTCACGGAAACGCGGTGGCCGGTGGCAGCACGGCGGGGAGTGTGCCGGCATTAACAGGAGCTTCGCTTGGGGACCTGCTCCGCTACTGGAGACAGCAGCGGGGCAGCAGCCAGATGAACCTGTCGCTGGATACGGGAGTCTCCCAGCGCCATGTCAGCTTTATCGAAAGCGGGCGCAGTGTTCCCAGCCGGGAGCTGCTTATGGAGCTGGCCGAAGCGCTCGATGTTCCATTGCGCGAGCGCAACGTGTTGTTGCTGGCGGCCGGGTACGCGCCCGCGTACGCGGAGGGTGCCCTGGACGGGCCGGAGATGACCGCGGTGCGGCAGGCGATCGATCGGGTGCTGCTGCAGCAAGAACCCCACCCGGCGCTGCTGCTGGACCGATATTGGAACGTGCTGCAGACGAACGAGGCTGCAACACGCTTTTTCGGTTCGTTTGTTGACCTCTCTTTACGACCCAAGCCGCGCAATCTGCTGCACCTGATGTTTGACCCGGCAGGGATGCGACCCTTCGTGGAGGACTGGGAGATAGTGGCCGCCGCGCTTCTACAGCGGGTGTACCGGGAGACGCTGGGGCATATTGTCGACGAGGCGACGGCCGTTTTGCTGAAAGGGCTGGAGGTCTATCCGGGAGTGAACGGGTTGGGCAGGGTGCCGCGCAGCCAGACTCCGGTGCTGCCTATCGCGTTTGTGCGCGGCAGGGAACGGTGGAGCTACTTTTCGCTGATCGCCACGGTGGGCCTGCCGCAGACGATTACGGCGCAAGAGCTACGGATCGAGTCCATGTTTCCAAGTGACGTATGACGACGGGCCTGGTCGCTTAGCCTGAACGCGCGAGCGTCGCTCCGCAAGGACAGGGCCGCTTCGCGGGGCTTCGCAGGACGGGTATGCGAGCCCCACAGGAGGGTCTGGGAGGCAGCTCGCCTACATCCTTTCGCGCAGGTACCAGGCCGCGGAGGAGAGCACGATCCAGGCTAGAACGGCGAAGGACAGCGCGGGGAGGAGGCCGTGACGGGGCAGCACGTACCAGAGCGTGGCGGCGAAGGCGATCAGGCCGACTGTGCCCTCGGAGGCGCCGGCTGCGTGAGCACTGGCGAGCGTGCGGGCACGCACCGTGCCGTGGAGTCCGGCTTGTTGCTTTTTTTCGATCTCTTCCTTCTCCACATAGCTGAGCCCGGGTGGAAAGATGCCGGGGAACGCGAGAAACAGCCCGCCAACGACGGGACCGGCCCACCTGGAGATCAGACCCGCAAGCACGGTGACGACGGCTCCGAAGAGGAAGCGGGTGAGATAGTCCGTTGGCTTCGCGCGGCGGAGTTCGCCGGGTTTGGCTCCGATGTGCGGCATGGGTGGGGTCTCCTGGGGTG
>CAXUIF010000355.1:0-2029 GCA_964250995.1 uncultured Acidobacteriaceae bacterium | reverse complement strand
GGCCTTGGGCAGGAAGCGAAGGTGTGCTGGAGTGAGGCGTGGGATCTGGTGGCGGACCAGGTCCAATCCGTTCTGGAGCAGGGCCGGCCGCTGTTCTTTGAGAACCGGCTGGTGCCCATTGAGCGCGATGGGGTCCTCGAGGATGTGTATTGGCGCTATAGCTATAGTCCGATCTTCGGAGCCGCGGGCAAGGCCGAAGGCGTGATGGTGACGTGCCAGGACGTGACCGATGCGTTCACCGCAGCGCGACGGCTGGCCGAAAGCACGGAGGAGCTGCGCCAGGTGCTGGAGGCCACCAACGACGCTGTGGTGAGTGTGGACCGCGATTGGAAGATGACCTACTTCAATCCCAAAGCCGAGGCGATGTTCGATCCGCATCAGCAACTGGTGAACCGAGGGGTATGGGAGTCCTTTCCCGATGCCGTGTATGAGGGCTCGCCGTACCTGGAGCATTACCACCGGGCGATGGACGAAGGCGTCACAGGCCACTTCGAGGCGCACTATCCTGAGCCGCTCAATGTGTGGCTGGACATCGAGGTGGCTCCGACCCGAAACGGCATTGTTACGTTTGCGCGGGACGTGTCGGAGCTGAAGCGGGCGACGGCGGCGCTGTTGCAGAACGAGAAGCTGGCGGCGGTGGGCCGGCTCGCTGCGTCGATCGCCCATGAGATCAACAACCCGCTGGAGTCAGTGACGAACCTTTTGTATCTGGCGCGGGCCAGTCCAAACAGCGCTGAGGTGCAGGAGTACCTGGATCTTGCGGAGCGCGAACTGCGCCGGGTGTCGGCGATCAGCAACCAAACACTGCGGTTCTATAAGCAGGCGAGCGACCCCACGCTGGTGTCGTGCGAGGACCTGTTTGAGAGCGTGCTGTCGATCTACCAGGGCCGGCTGGTGAACTCGCGCATTCACGTGCAGCAGCGGCGGCGGGCGTCGTTGCCGGTGGAGTGTTTTGAAGGGGAGATCCGGCAGGTGCTGAACAACCTGGTCGGCAATGCGATCGATGCGATGCATCCGGGCGGGGGACGCCTGTTGTTGCGCAGCCGCAATGCCCAGAACTGGAAGACCGGGCAGCGAGGGATTGCGTTGACGGTGGCCGACACGGGCCATGGGATGTCGCCGCAGGTATGCAAGAAGGTCTTTGAGGCGTTTTATACGACCAAGGGCATCGGCGGTACCGGTTTAGGTCTGTGGGTGAGCAAAGAGATCGTGGACCGGCATCATGGGACCTTGCGCGTGCGCAGTAACAACCAGGAAGGCCGGAGCGGCACCGTCCTGATGCTGTTTGTGCCGCTGGAAGCGGTCGACCGGAAGAGCCGGTCGGGTAACACCGCCTGGACGGTTTAAGCGAACTGCGGTTGGGGTGGAGCTCGTAGACGGCTGGGGCTGAAGTGGCAGCGTGCGCGGCGGGCACCCGCCAGGGTGACGAAAGTTGCTTCCCGTCACGGCGCGTGATGTAATTGCGCCCACTTGCAGAACACATAAAAATCAAACGCCTGAGGAGTTGCTTCGCATGCAGCTGATGAGCTTTTTTGTATTTGCGTTTCAAGACGCCGGCAGCACGATGACGACCGGGTATGGCAGTGGGAGTGACGGACGCGGCTACCTTTGGGTGGCCATTGCGGTGGGGTTGGTGGCGTTGGGGCTGGCGTTTGCGCTGGCGCGGGCGGTGATTGCCTCGGACGCGGGGACGTCCGAGATGCAGGCGATCTCCAACGCCATTCGCGAAGGGGCTGAGGCGTTCTTGAAGCGGCAGTACCAGACCATTGGGATCCTGGCGGCGGTGTTGGCCGTGGTGGTGTTCTTGGGGTACCACCTGTCGCCGCGGACGGCGCCGTATGCGGGCAAGACGGTGGTGAGCTTTCTGGTGGGGGCGGTGTGCTCTGGGCTTGCCGGGTTTACGGGGATGTACTGCTCGATCCGGTCGAACATCCGGGCGGCGTCGGCGGCACGGACGAGCCTGGACCGGGCGCTGAAGCTGGCCTTGCGGGGAGGGGCGGTGCCGGGGCTGGTGGTGGTGGCGCTGAGC
>CAXUIF010000354.1:0-2033 GCA_964250995.1 uncultured Acidobacteriaceae bacterium | reverse complement strand
TAGTTGGTGTAGGGGAGGCCGGGGTAGCCGACGGGGCGAAAGCCTTCGGAAATGTTCTGGTCCGCTTGCCGCATGGAGGCCTTCACTGTTATCGGAGCTCTGCCTGTGGACGGAGCTTCGATTTGAAAGCTGGTCTCCCCTACGGCGTCTGCGCCATTGATGGCCGGAGTGGTCTTCCAGCCCTGGGGCGTAATCAGCCTGGGCAGGTCTTTGGACGTTTCCAGCGGGAACAAACGGGTCCTCAAGAGGGCGGCAGCAGCAGCTGACGGCAGCACTTCGGCGTGCGTGGAGAGCGAGAGTGAGGCGGGTGGAACGAAGTTCAGAGGCTGGGCGTCGTGGGAGGCAACGGCACCGAGCTCGATCAGAGTTTCGTTGTAGGCGACATCCGCAAAGCACGTCAGGGCTGGTGGCGTGGCCGGAGCGTTTCGGAGTTGTGGGTTCGCGAGGGTGTAAAAAGGCTGCTCTAAGTTGCTGCGCGAGAAGTAGGGGCGTGTCGGCTCAGCGTCCAAATCCGGGCTTAGGCCGCAGCTGGCTTCGACCGGGTGCCCAGGCGCGAGGTGTGGTTCGCGGCTAGGAAGGCCCGTGCCTTCCTGGATGCCCTTGCCCTCGCTGTTGGCGCTCATCACGTTGCGATAGATGACGGACAATGGCGAGGCTTGCGCAAGATGAACGGTGGCGTCAGCGGTGGTGCCGATTACGACGTTGGCTGTGGGGGTTTGGGCAGTGAGGGTGAGACCAAGCGCGAGTGCGAGCGCGTCATTCAATTGAACGCGCTTGACCCGTAGCTCGTGCAACGCGTTTTGCTTTTGAGCGGCGTCGCCCTTCCAGCCGTCCACTTCATGGAGAAGCTGATCTAAGGTCTTCAGCGCAGTGCTGAGCAATGGAGCAATGGCTGCAGGATCAGCAGGATTGAATTGCTTGTTGGCGGCCTGGACGGCACGGCTTACGTTTGCAAGCAGATCAGACGGGAAAGCATCAGGGGCGCAACTGGCGATGCCTTCGAGGCTGGTGTCGATGCCGTCGAAGAAGCTGGCGGTTTCAGGGTCGGGGGCGCTGGCAGAGTGGTTGAGGGCTCCGGGGAGACTACAGGGACCCTTCGCTGCGCTCAGGATGACGGCTTGGGAGTGGGGCGCGGCGCCGCACAATCGGCTGCCGTAGAGGTGGTAGCTGATGTCGAAGGCGCCGGCGGGAGCGGTGCGGACGCCTGGGCCGATCTGGGTGCGTTGCAGGCCGAGACCGAGGCGGGCGAACTGGACGTAGCTGAGCTTTGTGGCAGGGTCGGGGTGGGGGTTGGGGAGGTCGGCAGGGTTGGCGGCGGCGTTGGTGAGGAGGGCGGCAGGTTCCCCTTCGTGGACCACTACGTCTGCTGTGGGTGGGGTGGTCGAGGTTTCGCCCGTGACGTAGTTGGTGAAGCGGGCGGGGGCGTACTGGTTGGTAGCGTAGTCGAAGAGGCCTTTGTCGGTGATAGCGAAGGTAGGGACACGGGCGTAGACCTTGAGCGGGGCCCAAGGGAGAATGCCTTCCTTGGTGAGCTCGGGAAAGACGGCGGGGTCGGCGGCGGCGTTGAAGACCTCCTGGGCGATCTCGCCGGAGACCTGGTGCTGGCCGTGGCCGTCGGTGACGCCGCCGATGAAGACGGCCGCGAGCACGAGCGGACGGTAGAGGCGGACGGCGCGGACGGCGTCGTAGAGGACGCGCTGGTGCGTCCACTTCGCGAAGGCTTCTTCTTTGGTTTTCGAGAAGCCGAAATCGACCTCGGTCCCGAAGAACTGGTCGGCGCCGAAGTAGCGGTCGGCGGCGAGAAGCTCCTGGGTGCGGATGAGGCCGAGGGCGTCTTCGAAGTCGCCGGTCATGGCGTTCTGGCCGCCTTCGCCTCGGGTGAGGGTGAGGGTGGCGACGCGGGCCCCGAGGCCGCGGGAATAGTAGGTGAGCATGCCGCCGTCCTCGTCGTCGGGATGGGCGACGATGAGCATGAGCGAGGCGCGGGTGTTGAGCTTGCGGAGCAGCTGCTGCAGACCGTGCCCGCCCTGGGC
>CAXUIF010000353.1:0-2043 GCA_964250995.1 uncultured Acidobacteriaceae bacterium | reverse complement strand
ACGGGGCAGCCGCTCAGGCGCTCCGCGGCGGGGTTCATCAGCTCGATGCGGCCTTCGAGGTCGCAGACCACCACGGCCTCGCTAAGCGAGATCAGGATGGCCCGGAGGCGTTGCTCGGAGTCATAGGTGGCCTGCGCGTGTTTGCGCAAAGCGCTGAGAGTTTGCTGGAAAGCATTGCTGACGCTGTGCAGCTGATTGCGCGCGAAGATCCCAATCAGCAGGCCGACAATCAGTGTGGAGCCAACCAGGGCCTCGATGGTATGCCGGAGCTCGCGGTGCCAGGTGTCGACCGCCTCCTGGCGACGCTGAATCTGGTCGGCGGTGATCTGCCGCGTGAGGTGGCGCATGCTGTCCATGCGGCCCTTGGCGCGGAGGTTCAGGCCGGGGTTGCGGGTCTCGCTGCCGGCCTGCACGGAGGCGATGATCGGCTCGGCGATGGATCGGACCCACTGCACGTGCTGAACCCGAAGGGACTCCAGGAGGGCCGTGTCGGCGCCTTGATCGCCCAACCCGTCGTGCAGCTTGCGCATGCTGGCGCGCAGCGGTTCGGCGGCGAACTCGTAGGGCTGCAGGAAGATCTCGTTGCCGGTGGTTTGGTAGGCCCGCAGACCGGTTTCTTCGTCGACCATGTACGCGGTGATCAGCGTGGCGGTCTCGATATTGGCGTCGGCCAGCTGGATGCGCGAGACCGCCCGCTGCGCATCTAGGATTTGCCAGGCGAGTGCGGCCGCGACCAGCGCGAGCGCCAAGATGGGCAGCAGCAAGGTGCGGCGGAGAGCGCGATTGAGTTGGTTCAGATTCAAAGGCGACCTCCGGCTAACCGGCAAAAAGTTGATTGAGTTTCTCCAGGAGCGCCGGCGCACCTTCGCCCTTGGTCATGTAGACGTCCACGAGCCCGGTGATGTCTGCGGGCAGACCGACGTAGGCCGAGAGCAAAAGAATCGGGATCTCGGGCTTTTCTGCGCGCATGGAAGCCGCGATCTCGCCGCCGTGCATGCCGGGCATGGAGTAGTCGAGAACAACGGCCTCAACCGGCTGGCTACGGAAGATCGACAGCCCGGAAGGACCGTCCGGGGCCGTGATGACCTTGTACCCGGAGCGTTCCAGCAGAAGACGGCGCACCTCCAGGCCGACGTGCTCGTCATCGACGCAGAGCACAAGGTGACCTGGTTGTGGCATATGTATCTCCTTTTGCGCCCACCAAATATTGGATGAGGATAGCATCCGGAGGTCACCGAATTCGAGAACAAAGGTGTTACTCAGGTGGCACGGAAGTACCGTCAACCCGAGGCAACGTCTTCATTTGCAGGCCAATACAGCAGTGCGGGAAGCAGGGGGAAGTACAGGGCGAGTCGGATGCTTGCCAGATCCTGGCCGGCAGCGGCAGCGGCCGCAGCATAGACCTGCATTTGGGGTAGGTAGTGGGCTCGTTGGCCGGTGAGGAAGGCGTGCCGGTCGCGGCCGCCCAACGCGGCAGTCTTGTAGTCCACGATCCAAAGATGGTCCGCATTAGCGGCGGGGGTGAGCGGGGTCGCGCCTGCCAAGAACGTCCGATCGGCACGGAGCGGGGCTTCCTCCGCGAAGGGGATTGTCCCTTCGTTGCGCGCCTGTTTGTGCGGCGAGAGCAGCCAAGCGCCCTCGGGGTCGTGCACTGTGGCGAGCAGCGCGTCGATGGCACGGGCCGCCTCCCCTGCGGCTTGGGCGGGGGCCAAACCTTCGTTCCGCAGGCTGGTGAGCATGCGGGCATGCCAGGATGGCAGTTCGACCCGCAGCTCTGCCAGCGATTGGCCGTCGGCAAGGCGCGTCGCAAGCAACGCAAGAAACCGGTGAACAGCGTTGCCGAAGGCGCGAACCGCGAAAGAGCCTTCCGGGCGGGTGAAGGCGAGCTGACGCAGCAGGTTCGAAGAGGGTGGGTGCGGCAGTTGGACGCCAGCGCTGGCCTGAAAGCGGGCCAAGGGGTCGAAGGCGAGGGGCAGGCGTAGGTGGGAGCTTGCAACGGAAAGAGCAGCGGGCGTGGGCTCGGTTGAGGCCGCAAGGCTGAGG
>CAXUIF010000352.1:0-2043 GCA_964250995.1 uncultured Acidobacteriaceae bacterium | reverse complement strand
GGCGCGAAAAGCTTGTGCTGACGACCTTGGGTGCGGTCTGCTCTCTCGCGCTCCTTGGCATCCTCCTTATGCACAAGAAGTACGAAGCCCACGCCAAGCTGCTGGTTCAAAACGTACGCACAGCTGCCCAGCTGACAACCAGCAGTGTGGATCACCTTGTTTCGCAGGGAGACGTGAGCCAGTCGGAGATCAACACGGAGGTCGACCTACTGGAAAGCGACGAAGTCGCTCGTCGTGCGTTGGGCCAAACAGCCGAGACTGGGACGGCGTCCGTGTATCAGAACCGGAAATTGCAACGTTTCAAAGGGCAACTTGCTGTTCAGGCCGTCCACCAGACTGATGTCATCGACCTGGAGCTGCTGGGGAGCTCACCGCAGGAGGCTAAAGACAACCTGGAACATGTGATCGATGCCTACTTCGAAGAGCGTGCCGGGACAGCCCGCAACTCGGGCGCAGCCGACTTCTTCCAGGCGCAGCTGCAGGAGAAAACGCGTCAGCTCAACCTGGATCAGGCCGCGCTGACTGCCTTTCAGATGCAGCACGGGATTGCCGATCTCGAGGACCAGACCAAGCTTCAGGTCGCGAAATTGTCCACCTTGCAGGACCAGACCTTTCAGGCTCAGGCGGCCCTCGCGGCAGCACAGAACAAGGCCGCAACCGAACAGCGTGAACTCTCCGAAACCGCTGCTCGCTCGCAAACCCAGGTTCGCATGATCACCAATCAGTATTCGCAGGAACGCCTGAACACCTCTCTGGTAGACCTGCAAAATCGACGTATCGAACTGCTGAAACGTTACGTTCCCGCCGATCGACAGATCGTGGAAGTCGACGAAAAGATCGTCACGACACGAAAAGCCATCAATGAAGCTGCGGCGCACCCCGCCGCAGAAGAGGCGACCGACGCCAATCCTGTCTGGGTCCACCTGAGCACGTTGATCGCCACCTCCGGAGGAGAAATTAGCGCCCTGCAAGGGCAACAGGCTGCCCTGGCCGCGCAGATTCAAGTGGCTCAAAATCGTCTACGGGAGTTTGAAGAGTCAGCCGCCAGCTACGGCGATCTGCGCCGCAAACTTCAGCAGTCACAAACTGACTATTCCTTGTACGCGCAGCGCCGCGATGAAGCCCGGATCTCCGAGGCGCTCGATCGGCAGAAGCTGTTCGACGTTGCCGTGATCCAGGCTCCGATGGCCTCATCCGACCCGGTGCGCCCCAAGCCCGTGCTCTACATGATCTGCGCTTCGGCGTTTGGCTTGCTGCTGGCGATTGCCTTCGCAATTTACGCTGATCTCGCCGGCGGCTTCGTATATACGCCTGCCCAACTCGATGCCTGGACGGGAACCCGCACGTGGGCCACCTTCGCCGATGAAACGCAAGCACCTGCAGCGCTGGAGATGAACCGCCGGCAGTACCGGCGAGTGCTGTTTGCGCTGCAACGGGCAACGGCCGGAATGACCTCTCTGGCGGATCTTGGGGGCCAATCTTCGTCAGCGGGTGTGTCCAGGAGCACCGTATCGTTCGCCACAGAGCAAGGTATGCCCTCCCTGGGAACGTGCGTTGCCGTGACCTCCGCGCTGCAGGGAGAGGGCGTCACGCACACCGTGAACCAGTTGGCCGCGATAGCCTCCCGGCAAGTCTCCACGCGGGTTGCCGTCTTGCATCCTCTTGCTCTGCTGGAAGATCTTGATCTCTCCGAAGGCAAGCACCTCCCAATGCGGCTCGAGCACGGAGCGGAGCACTGGGTGCTCTCCCCCGAAGTCACGATCTCTGGCCGAGAACACAACTCGAAGAAAGGTGAGCGCGATTACTTTTCGTCGCGCTTGCGATCGGCTCTGCACCAAATGCGCAACGAATTCGACCTCGTGTTGCTGGATTGTCCAAGCCTGCAACAATCGACGCTCGCAGGAGAGCTCGCACCCTGGATCGACGGCTACATCGCCGTGGTACGGGCCGGCACAGCACGGCGGCAGAATGTCGAAGATCTGGCCGCGCAACTGAACAGCACCTCAGCTCCTGTTTTGGGTCACGTTCTGAACTGTCGTGACT
>CAXUIF010000351.1:0-2093 GCA_964250995.1 uncultured Acidobacteriaceae bacterium | reverse complement strand
GGCCTAGACCTATCCCAGACCCATCCCAGACTCATCCCACCCTGCACGTTGCCTTGGCCTTCCCTCGCCTTTGCCTTTGCCTTTCTGGTTGTCATTCCCGAAGGGAATTTGGTTTTTGCCTTCAAAGCCCAGCCGCTCGTTCCCAACAGCAAACCATCCGCCAACCAAGCCACCGCGCAGCGCCGGCACCTCGCGTATCCTTTCCTCACCCGCAACGCCTCACCCGTAACGGACCGCCATCTCACCCTGAGGTTTCCCTCCGCCTGATGCCCAAGCTGCCGCATCTCCTTGCCCTTCCCCTCGCCCTTCCGCTCGCTGCCTTCGCACAGCGGCCCATCCGCATCACCGCCGACCTCACCGAAGCGCCCCGCAAGCTGTACCACGCCGAGATCGATCTCCCCGTCCACCCCGGCGAAAACAGCTTTACCACCCCCGAGTGGATCCCCGGCAACCACCGCCCTACGGGACCTGTCGAGGACATCACCGGCGTGGTCTTCTCCGCGGACGGCAAGCCCCTCCCCTGGCGCCGCGACGACGTCGACCTGTACCAGTTCCACGTCGCCGTCCCCAAGGGCGTCACCACGCTTCACGCCCATCTCGACTGCATCGTGCTCTCCCGCGCTTCGGACAAGATGGCCGTCCTTGAGTGGGAAAAGCTGCTGCTCTACCCGGCCAACACCCCCGTCAAGAGCATCCCCATTCAGCCCTCCGTCACCGTCCCGCAGGGCTGGGGCATCGGCACCGCGCTCACTCCCGTGCAGCCCTTCGACGCCAACACCAAGCCCGGCGGCACCGTCCAGTACCAGCCCACCACCGTCGAGCAACTCCAGGACTCGCCCGTCATCGCTGGCGAATACTTCCACGAGTTCCCCCTCGCCCCCGACATCAAACCCGCCCATTTCATCGACGTGGTCGCCGACCGTCCGGCCGAAGCGAACCTTCCGCCCGACATCCTGCGCTCCCTCAACAACCTCGTGCGCGAGGCCGACAAGGCCTACGCCTCCCACCACTACAACCACTACAACTTCCTCCTCACCTTGTCCGATGTAGCGGGCGGCGAAGGCCTGGAGCACGGCCAATCCTCCGACAACGGCGTTGAAGAGCTCGGCTTCGCCAACCCCAAGCACCTGCTCGGCAACGCCGAACTTCTTTCCCACGAGTTCACCCACAGCTGGAACGGCAAGTACCGCCGCCCCGACAAGCTCTACCAAACCGACTTCTCGAAACCCGAGGTCGGCGAGCTCCTCTGGGTTTACGAGGGCATGACGCAGTACATGGGCGACGTGCTCGCCGCGCGCGACGGCATGTGGACCCCGCAGCAGTACCGCGACTCGCTCGCCATGACCGCCGCCACGCTCGACTACGAGCCCGGCCGCCTGTGGCGTTCCACCGACGACACCGCCGTCGCCGCCAGCATCCTGCGCTCCAACGGCCCCGCCTGGAACAACTGGCGCCGCCGCCAGGACTACTACCCCGAAGGCGAACTGCTCTGGCTCGACGCCGACACCCTCATCCGCCAACTGACGAATGACAGCAAGTCCCTCACCGACTTTTTCCACATTTTTCTCGCCAAGGGCGGCCCGGGGTCCCCGGCGAACTCGTTCGCTGGGGTGACAAACACCGGTCCTGAGATCGTCACCTACAACCGCGAAGAGCTCATCCGCGACCTCAATCAGGTCGCCCCGTACGACTGGGCCGGCTTCCTCCGCCAGAAGGTCGACAACATCAACCCACACGCCGACCTCGACGGCATCACCCGCGGCGGCTACAAGCTCGCCTTCGAAGACCATCCCTCCGCCGCCGAAGCCACCTACCTTAGCGGCGTAGGCCGCCGCGGTGGCGGTCCGGACCTCTGGTACTCCCTCGGCCTCCGCCTCGCCAAGGACGGCACCCTCTCCGACGTCCGCTGGGGCGGCCCCGCCGACCGCGCCAAGCTCGCCCCCGGCCAAAAGCTCCTAGCCCTCAACGGCCGCTCCATCCCCGCCGACGGCGAAGACCAGATCGAGCTCTTCCACGACATCCTCACCACCACCAAAGGCCAGACCGAACCCCTTCATCTTCTCGTCAGCACCGAAACCTACGTCAACCAGGGC
>CAXUIF010000350.1:0-2095 GCA_964250995.1 uncultured Acidobacteriaceae bacterium | reverse complement strand
CGTGGTGGACGAGCATTACGTCGGACAAGCCAACTCTTCCTCGCGGCCTTACTAGTTCTGCCGCATGACCAATCGTACCTTCCCAACCCTGTATCAACCCCGCGCGATTTTTGGCAGGCCGGTGGCCCGTTTTGGCAGGCCGGTGGCCCGTTTTGGCAGGCTGGTGGCCCGTTTTGGCAGGCCTACAACCTTTGCGACACAACCATCTCTCGCGCTGTGCCATCCGAGGAATCCTTCGTGAGCTAGTAAGTTGCACAAGGGATAGATAGTTTGGCTAGCGCCTGTTACCATGGATAGCGTCCTGTCAAGTGGTGGAAAAGCCACCGCGGCTTCGTACCTCTGTTAGGCCGTCTTTACCTCTAGTTGAATGCGGGTCTCATCCTCTCCTCCTTGGAAAAGAAGCCGACGCAGCGCCGTTTCGCTCATGTAGCGGTGGCCAGCCACGAGCCACTCGTCGTTCTGCTCAGCGAGCAGTGCTCCAAACAGGCGCAGGACGGCGTGGCGATTCGGGAAGATGCCAACGACGGCGCTGCGGCGCTTGAGCTCTTTGTTGAGTCGCTCGAGGGGATTGGTGCTGGCGATCTGACGGCGGTGCTCGGGCGGGAAGTCGTAAAAGGACAGCACCTCGCCCTCCGCATCCAAGAGGAGCTGCACCACAGTGGGAAAGCGGGCCTGCAGGGCCTCACTCACGTGGAGCAACTGCGTCTCAGCGGCCGCCCGGTCGGGCTGCTCGAAGATGGTGCGCACGGTGGCAGCCACCATCGCTTGGGTGGTCTTGGGCACACGGGCCAGGATGTTGCGCATGAAGTGGACACGGCAGCGCTGCCAGGCCGCCCCCAAGAACACCTCCTTAATGGCTTGCTTGAGCCCAACGTGGGCGTCGCTGATGACCAGCTTGACCCCGCGTAGTCCGCGCGCGACCAGGCCCTGCATAAATGCACGCCACAACACCACATCCTCCGAGAGGCCCACGTCCAGGCCCAACACCTCGCGCACCCCATCAGCGCGCACGCCATAGGCCACCACCACCGCCATGGACTGCACCCGGTTGTCCTCGCGGATGTGCTCGTAGCGGGCGTCGAACCACACGTAGGGATACTCCGCATCGAGCCGACGCGTGCGGAAGGCCTCGGTCTGCGCGTCGAGGGAGGCGCACAGCCGGCTGACCTCGCTCTTGCTGATCCCCGCGATGCCCAGCGTCTGCACCAGTGCCTCCACCTTACGGGTGCTCACCCCCTGCACGTAAGCCTCCGCGACCACCGCCACGAGCGCTTGCTCGCCGCGCCGCCGCGCCTCTAGCCAACTCGGGAAGTACGTCCCCGTGCGCAGCTTGGGGATCGCCACCTCCAACGTCCCGACCCGTGTGTCCCAGCGTCGCGTCCGGTACCCATTGCGCTGCGTCGTGCGCTCGTCGCTCCGTTCGTACCGCCCGGCCCCGATCTGCGCGCTGACCTCCGCCTCGATCAACTCCTGGATCAGCCATCGCACCCCCTCCTTCAGGACGTCCGCTTCTGGGTCTTCGCCCTTGCGTAGGACATCGACAAGTGCCATCCTATCCGTAGCCATCGTGTGCTCCTTTCTAACGTTCCTTCCACTTCGTTGGAAAGCACACGGTGGCTGCTCCTGTCAACTCCGGTTGTCGATAACGCCCTTGTCGATTCGATCTCGACGTCTCGACTCCCCGAAATGTCCACCACTACTTGGGACTATATCCCTTTGGCTTGGTACCTTTCACGACGTTTAGCAGCGGTTCACCTGGGTTGACCATGGCATCCTCCCTAGCTCCCGACCGCCCTGACGCTGGCAGTCATATCGTCCCCTCACGGTTTCGATACCACTCCGTGGAGTGAGGCTACATTGTCCCAGGAGCTTCGCACGGACGGATTGCTCCGTCCGCACGTCCTGGTAGGGTCTACTGACAGAACAGCAGGTTGCCTCCTGGTCTTGCGATCAGGGGCAACAGGGTCAAGCGTGACTTCGTGTCGCAACCCCCAAAAAGGTGCAGTAAGAGTGGTGACCGCGCCTGCGGCGTCTCAGAATTCCTGAGATGCTATGAGAAAGGCATTGTGAGACGACTTATGCGACCCGTCAAGAC
>CAXUIF010000349.1:0-2113 GCA_964250995.1 uncultured Acidobacteriaceae bacterium | reverse complement strand
GAGGGTGGATGCAGCGAGGAGGTAGGGTTCCCCCCCCGGGGGTACTTTTTGCAAAGTACGTTCGGCAAAGGACTTAGAAGCAGACCCCGAACCATTTGGGGGAGAGCCATACCCCATTTTGGGGAGGCCGTTCCGTTTGGCTGGGATGAGTACAGTTTAGCGGGCGGGACGGTATTCCTGCGCAATGCAGCGGGAGTTTGTTTATGGGGTTAGAGGCTGCGGACCGGCAGGGAAAGGAGGTCCTGGGCGAGGCCGACCTCTTTCTGCACGAAAGGTTCGGCGTAGCGCACGCCGGCGAGCAGGCCGTAGTGGCGCGCCGTGGCGAACATGCGTTCGCGGATGTCGTCTTCCGGGACGAAAAGGCCTGTGCCGGTAGGCTGGGCACCATATTGGGAGTGGTAGGCAAGCAAAGATTGCAGGCGGGTCTCGATGTGCGCGGTGATGTCGACGACGAACGTGGGGCGAACGTCGGCGTAGAGCGAGGCATAAAGAATCTTGAAGGGGCGGTGTGGGGCGCCGTGTTCGGCGGGTAGGTCGAGGCTGGCCAGGCCGGCGAGGAAGCAGGCCTCGTAGCCAAGGATGGACGTGGTGTAGTGGTCGGGGTGGCGGCCCTGCCAGTAGGGCAGGATAACGACGCGGGGGCGCAGGCGGCGGAGGACCGCGGCGATCTTGAGCCGATTTTCGAGCGTGTTCTGGACGTTGCTGTCGGGCAGGTCCAGCGCCTCGCGATGCGCCACGCGCAGGAGGCGGGCCGCGTCGGCGGCTTCGGCGGCGCGTTCCGAGGCGGTGCCGCGGGTACCGCCTTCGCCTTGGGTAAGATCGAGAATGCCGGTGCGGGCGCCGAGGGCCTCCTGGACCAGGAGGGTGCCGCCGCAGGTCTGTTCTACGTCGTCACGATGGGCGGCGATGGCGAGGACGTCGAGGGGGGGAGTGTTCATGCTGGGGGTAAGACGCTCCTTATGGGAAGGGACGCTGACCACAGAGACAGCCAGTACCGACTCCTTGACTTATTGGGTGCTCCAAGGCGACTTCGAAGCTGATCTCAGTCGCGAGCGACATAGCTACCAGGCATCCTGATGCGTTGCAGGTTGGAGTCGGGTATATGCGCTTTCGCGGAGGCTGGCGTTCTACGATTTTCACACCGCCGAAGACCGGCCAGCTTCGTTTTGAAACAGGTAGCTGGGGAGGCTGGGACAACAGCCGGGCTATCGACATAGCCCCTCACCGGCGATTGGCAGGCCTGAGAGGGCCCTTCTTCAAACGCGTGCACGGACACGATTAGGAGATGTTGTGCAGGCCGGAACAGCTAGCTTTCTGTGTACACGTTTGTGTATCGTGGGTAAGAAGCGGTGCGATGCGTGGAGCTGAAGTTCGAATGGGACGAAGACAAAGCGAGAGCCAACCTCGCCAAACATCGAGTCTCGTTTCTGACCGCGGCCGCAATCTTTGCCAACGAGATGCTGGAGCGGATCGACGACCGCGAAGACTACGGAGAGATTCGATTTATCGCCCTTGGCAGGGTCGAGGCAGAGGTCTACCGGGTTGTATTCACCTGGCGTGGCGAAAGCCTCATCCGCCTCATCAGCGTCCAGAAAGCGAGCAAAGATGAACGAGAAATCTACCATCGTCAGACACTCCCTTAGTGAGGTCCGCGCCCTGCGCGAACGGGGCGAGGACCGGACCCGTCCCGATGCGCCGGAAGCTGCATCCCTTGGCCCCGATTTCTGGAGCAGCGCCCGCGTAGTCATGCCGGCCAGCAAGACCTCAGTTCATCTTCGCCTCGACAGCGATGTGGTGGAGTGGTTCAAGGCCAACGGGAAGGGACATCTAACCCGGATGAACGCCGTGCTCAGGGCCTATGTCGAAGCCCAGAAACACTCCCGATAACAGATGCCGATCTGCTTGGCTTGGCGGTGCGTAAGGCTGGTGTCGACCACGCTCCGGAAGGTGCTTCTGCACCCGTCCGGGGAAGTACAAACGGCATGTTTCCTGGAAGCAAACTGAAAGGCCGAAGGGCGGTGCCGCTTCGGGCATTGTCAGCGAGACGGGATGTGGCGATACAAGTTCGGGTCCGGTGCGCATGGATGACGGTGCTCGGACTGATGGTGCTCCT
>CAXUIF010000348.1:0-2119 GCA_964250995.1 uncultured Acidobacteriaceae bacterium | reverse complement strand
TGCTCGCTGCGGCCGAGCAAAGCCACCTGGGCCGCATCTATCTAGACTGGTCGCCCATGCCATGGATCACTGCCGAACCGGCCCGCCTGGACGATCCCGACGCCGCACCCACAACCGCAAGAGTGACCTTCGAGGATGTTCGCTTCATGGGCGAGATGCCATGGCTGCATCGCAACGGCACACCCCCTCTCACCGGCTTTGTTACGGTCGGCTCGGGCGGGCGCATCCTCGAGCAGGGACTCGATGGCAAAGGAGGCCGCTAGCGTCTCTGTACAATGGACATGAGCCCTGAAGTAGGGCCGCCGCGCCGTACTCTGCGCCATCTACCACGAGGGCTTCATGCTTGCTTATCTTGTTCTTCTGCTCGCCGCGCTGAGCCGTCTGCTGCCGCACGCCCTGCATGGCGTAGGGCTGAACATCACGGCTGTTGGCGGCGGTTTACTGTATTTCGGCTCGCGCCGGCCGCGCTGGCAGGCCGTCTTCGCCGTGATCGTCATGGCACTCACGGACGTGTACCTGACGCGGGTCGTGTACGGCTTCCCCTTTCAGGTTCGTGGCTATCTCGTGACCTGGTTGTGGTACGGCGCCGTTTGTATTCTTGGGAGCGCTTTGCTGCGCCGCGTAACCGTTTTGCGGGTCGTCGCAGCCGTGTTTTCCTCAGCAACCGGGTTCTTCCTGCTCAGCAACCTGGTCGTCTGGATGTCCGGCCGCCTGTACCCGCACTCCGCGCCGGGCCTGGTGCAATGCTACACGGCCGCCCTTCCGTTTTACGGCAACGACCTGGTGTCTACGGGACTGACTGCCGCCATGCTGTTCGGTTTGCCTGTGGTCGCCGCACAGCTGGTGAAGATCATTCAGAACGCTTCAGATACCGGGCAACCGCTTTTTTAACAGAGAGCGCTTATTGGCCTTCGAAGCGAACCTGGCATCCCGAGCGAAGCTGTCATCCACAGCTAAGCTGACCCTTCTTCCATGGGCAGCGGCTCGCCTCGGCGTCGATCAAACACGCGCCGGACAATGTACAGGATCACGAGCAACACCCCGAACAGCGCAGTGCCCAGAACAAGGGCCATATGCTGGTGCATAGCCGTGCGGAGACTATGCACCAGCTTCGGCCCAAACCAGATGGTCAGCACTGAGCAGACAAGAAATTGGATCAATTTGCCAAGGAAGATGGCCAGGCTGAACGGCAGCGCTTTCATTTCGAAGACGCCGGCGGCAAACTCGAAGAGCTTGAGCGGCATGGGCGGCGGTAGCATGGCCGGAATCAAAATGGCGACGAACTCCTGCCGTTCAAAGCGGTCACGCAGGCGCTCGTAGCGCTCGCGGTTAATGCGCTTCAGCAGGAACAACTCGCCGCCGGCACGCCCGACGAAGAAGGGCACAAGCGCTCCGAGCGCTGAGGCCGCGGCCGCGATCACGCAATAAAGCAGAAACTTCTGGTGATTGTTGGCCACATACCCGATCACAACCCCATCCATCGACACGGGGATCGGAATCAGCGCCGAATCGATCAGCGCCAAGCCTCCCACGCCCCACACCCCCAGGGGCTTCATGACCGCCAGCAGAGCCAAGGAGGCCTTGTGTATCCAACCCATCGGACCAAGCTTCACAACGCTCGATTTTACGCTGGACAGCCGCTACCTCGCAGGCTCGGGCGTGGGCGAGAAACCAGATGGATGGCTGGTGTTGCCGGCGATCAGATCCAGTGCGTGGGGCAGCAGGGGAAGCAGCGACCGAAGGCCCCCGGCCGCCCCCGCCGGACTGCCCGGGAGATTCACAATCAGCGACGCCTTCACGATGCCGCACACGCCGCGGCTCAGGACAGAGAACGGCGTCTCCTGCAACCCCTGCTGCCGCAAGAACTCGGCGAGACCCGGCACCAGACGCTGGCAGACGGCGAGGGTAGCCTCCGGTGTGTTGTCGCGCGGCGACAGCCCCGTTCCGCCGGTCGTGACGATCAGCGCCACCTCGGCTTTTGCAAGCGAACGCAGGTGATCGGTCAGCACAGGCAGATCGTCGGGTGAAACGACAAGAGGCAGCACCTGGGCGCCCGCGGCCTCCAGCAAATCCCCGACCGCCGGCCCGGACCGATCCCGCTGCCTGCCGGCGAAGCAGC
>CAXUIF010000347.1:0-2161 GCA_964250995.1 uncultured Acidobacteriaceae bacterium | reverse complement strand
GCCGTGGGTCGTGCGCAATGAACGGGTGCTCCACGCCTTTGTGCCGACACGCGCCAACTTCGGTGTTGAGTTTTGGCATAGCACGCAGTTTGCACGGTATGGGCCGCTGCCGTGGGGCGTGGCGATGCCGCTTTCGGCGCGGGAGCCGGAGTTTCAGCGGTATGTGCGGGAGGGGGAGGTTCGGTACGCGCGGGAAAAGGGTGAGCTGGCGAAGCGCAATCTCCGGGCTCGGCCGGACCTGTTTGCGCGGTACACGCTGGAAAGGATCCAGTTTTTCTGGTTTTGTACGCCTCACCCGCCGGAGCGCCATCCGGTGCTGGAGTACCTGCGCGTGCTGCAGTATGCCGCAACCAGTTTGGCCGGGTTGCTGGGGTTAGGCCTGATGCTGCGCCGGCGCGTCCCGGGCGCGGGGCTGTTTGCCCTGGCCTTTCTATGTGTGCCCCTGGTTTACTACGCGGTCACGGTGCAGCCACGCTTCCGGCACCCCTTGGAACCGCTCATCACGATCTGTGCGGTGTTTTTGTTTCGGAGCACGGAGGGGAGCTTCCGCAGACACGGCCCGGGTTAAGCCGGATTGGGCTGGCCAACAGGGAGGGCACGCTGCGTGCGACACTGGTCCCTTCACCATGCCTGACGCCCGCACGCAACCGACCATCCTGGTGCAACGCCTCCATCCGACGGCGCAGATGCCGCGGTATGCGCACTTTGGTCCGTTCGGCGACCTGGCCGCGGACCTGTTTGCGGCGGAGGCGGTCACGCTGGCGCCGGTGGGCAAGGCTGGAGCCACACGCACGGTGAGCACGGGGCTGGCGATGGAGTTTCCGGAGACGCACGGGGCGCTGGTGGAAGACCGGTCGGGGCTGGCAGTGCGCGGGGTGACGACGTTGGCGGGAGTGATCGATTCGGGCTACCGCGGGGAGTTGAAGGTGGTACTGACCAACCTGTCCACCGAACCGCAGGTAGTGGCGCCGGGGCACCGCATCGCGCAACTGCGGGTGGTGGAGCGGATCCAGGCGGTGTTTGCGGAGACCGACGAGCTCGCGGAGGCCCCGCGCGGGATGGGTGGATTTGGGTCGACAGGGCGGTAGGAAGTGGACGACCCTCCAGGTGGCGAGGTGGTCGAGGTCGGTGACGTGCGCTACTTCGATCTGAGAAGTCCGAAGAGCCAGCTGCTGATGAGGATCGCTCTGGCAGTCCAGGCGGTCGTGCGTATCCAATTGCTGGTTATGAGTCTCTGGATCGAGACGCGGTCGAAACCGCGATGGAGCTTGTTGTGCAAGGGGATTTGCAGAAAGGCCGTTGAACACCAGATCAATGAAACCAGCGCGGCTCCTAGACGGGCTTCGGCGGTCGAGATACCCAACGGTCGGAAACGGTGGAGAAGAAACAAGGAAGCGCTGAGGAGCTCCGCGAGCATGAGCGGGGCGACCACGTAGCCGGTGCGGGTGGCGTGTTCCGCTTCATACGGGACGAAGTCTGCGGGCCGAATGCGCTGAAATAAGGGGTAGTGGACGACTTGCACGAACCAGATAAGGCCAACGAGCCCGAGCGTGCTGGCACACTGGACGACGAAGATGACGTGTGCGGAGGTTTGCAAGTGAGGGCCCATGCGGCTTAGGCGACGCGGCGGGCGAGGCTGGCGAGGAGCCTGGTGGTGGGCAGGCCGTCGGCGTAGGTCTTCAGGACGAGGTGGCGCAGCAGGGGGGTGCGCATCACCCGGAAGCCGCGTTCGGGTTCGCGGTAGAAGGAGCGGGCGGCGCGGTGACTGAAGGCGAGGGTCTCCTGCAGCGGTTGGAGGTGGCGGGCGTAGGCAAGGGCAAGTTGCTGAGCTTCTGAGGAGATTGGAGATTGCTTTGCTGCGCTGCGCTGCGGTCGCAAGGGCAAGCGCGTGGAGGGCGCGAGTGTCTCCAGGATCGCCGCGGCGGCCGCCTGACCGCTCACGATGGCGGAGTGGATGCCCTCACCGGTGAGCGGGTCGACGAGGCCGGCGGCGTCGCCGGTGAGCAGAACCCGGCCCTGGGGCGCGTAGGCGTGGCCGCCGAGGCCGAGATGCTGGCCGGTGACGTGGGTGCCGGGCATCGCGGCGAGATCGAGGCCGAGCTTCTCGCGGATGTAGGTGTTGAGCAGGGCGCGGGTGACGGATTCGTAGAGGGTGGCGGCT
>CAXUIF010000346.1:0-2162 GCA_964250995.1 uncultured Acidobacteriaceae bacterium | reverse complement strand
AAGAAAGCCTCCAAGTTGCCCAACGCAGTTGGCGCCGGCGAGCAGGGTAAGGCAGCCGCAAAGAAGCGATTTTGGCTCTTTAACACATAGATTTCGCAGGAGGCGAGCATGGCGCAGCAACAGGGTGGAGTCGAGCCGAAAAGGCGCGCACTGGGCAAGGGCTTGGAGTCTCTTCTGCCCTCCCGTCCCGTGCCGGTACCCGTGGTGCACGCGGTTGCGGAGAAGTCACATGCCGGACAGCCTTTGGAGATTCCGCTCGAGCTGATCGACCGTAATCCATTTCAGACCCGCGCAGGATTTGATGAGGACAAGCTCAGGGAGCTCGCCGCGTCCATTGCTGCGACCGGTGTTGTGCAGCCGGTGGTGGTTCGGCCAGGGAAGGACGGCCGCTGGACCCTGATTACGGGCGAGCGGCGGCTCCTCGCGAGCAAAGAGGCGGGCAAAGCTACTGTGCCGGCCATTGTGCGGGAAGCTTCCGACCTGCAAACGATGGAGATGACGGTTGTTGAAAATCTGCAGCGCGCCGACCTGAACCCGATGGAGCAGGCACGGGCGTATGAGCGGTTAAGCCGTGAGTTTCGTCTTACCCAGGAGCAGATGGCCGAGCGCACGGGGAAGGATCGAGCAACCGTAGCGAACTTTCTTCGCCTGCTGAGGCTCCCGGACGACGTGCAGCAGCTCGTCGAGGGTGGACAGCTTAGCTTTGGGCATGCACGAGCCCTGCTCGCGTTGCCGCATCCCGAGGCGATCGGCAAGGCGGCACAGCGGGTGCTTGCACTCGGGCTGAACGTGCGGGCAACTGAAAGCATGGTGCAGGGCTTGCTGAACCCGGAAGGAAAGGCAAAAGCCGAGAAATCGGCCAAAATCATAGACCCGAATGTGCGAGATGCCCAGGAGCAACTGCGGAGGAGCCTCGGCCTCAAAGTGACGATCGAGGACACACGGGGCAAGGGTCGCGTCATCATCGAATACAGCGGCGTGGACGATTTTGATTCGATCTTGGGTGCGTTGGGAAAAGGTGTTGTCTAACCTTGCAGTTACACTCAAAGCTCACCCAACGGACCGCATTTTAGAGCCCGCCAGGGTGCCCTTGCGCTCCATAGGTTGGGCAAGGGTACGCAACAGTTTGAAAGACCTTCCAGATAAGGGAGCCTCATCGTGAGCTTGTGTGCGACGAATAGGAACTTCTTACGAGTCCTGTATGTGGTTGCGGGGTTGATCTGCGGTGCCTCGTTCCTTTGCGCGGTTACCGCCCAGCAACCCACCTACGTAGTATCGAGCGGGCGAACGTTGCTGCGCGCCGGATCCGTTCTAGATGTCCGTACCGGCAAGGAGACTCCCGACGCCACGGTGATCGTGCAAGGCGAGAAGGTAGTCGGGGTGGCGGCAACCGCGAGTACACCGGCGCAGGCTGGGGATCGCGAGGTGGATCTGCGGGGTTTGACCGTCATGCCAGGTCTCATGGACGTGCATGTCCACCTCACAGGGGCGACGGATTTCGACCCCTACTTCGAGTTGTCCATGACGCCTGGCAAGGAAGCGATCATCGGGGTTGAGAATGCCAGGACGACGCTGGAGGCGGGCTTCACTTCGGTACGCAACGTGGGCGCGAACGACTTTACCGATGTGGCGCTGCGGGATGAGATCAACGCGGGGCACATTCCGGGACCGCACATGCAGGTTTCCGGACCGGCGCTGGGCATCACGGGCGGCCACATGGACCAGAACCTGCTGCCGTACCAGTACCACGTGGTGGGCGAGGGCGTAGCCGATGGCATTCCGGCGGTGCAGCATATGGTGCGGCAAAACATCAAGTATGGCGCGGATTTGATCAAGATCGGGGCATCTGGCGGCGTGCTGTCCAAGGGCGATGACCCGCAAGCGTCGCAGTACACCAAAGAAGAGATGGTCGCCATCGTCGCGGATGCGCATCGGCTCGGGCGCAAGGTGGCCGCGCACGCGCACGGGGCGCAGGCCATCCTGTGGGCGACCGAGGCGGGCGTGGATTCCATCGAGCATGGCAGCTACATCGACGACGCGAGCATCCGGGCGATGAAGGCGCACGGCACCTATCTTGTCCCTACAAGCTATCTGTACGACTGGTACAAGGAGAACGGGCACCTGCCGGCGCTGTATGCGCAGAAGATGAAGGACACCACAGC
>CAXUIF010000345.1:0-2168 GCA_964250995.1 uncultured Acidobacteriaceae bacterium | reverse complement strand
CCGTAACCGCGGGGATAGGTTGGCCTTCGGGCGGCGCGTTGGCAGGCGCCGCCGTCGCCGGAGGCAGTGTGGTCTGGTCGGAGGTCCCCGAGGCCGGACGGGTCGGGTTCCCGGTCGCTGTCGTGCCCAAGGCAGGATTCACCGTCGGTTCAACGGGCGTCGCCACCGGGGTCGTATTGACCGGTTTTGTCTGGAGCCGTTCTTTCGGCTGATCCTTCGGCCGCTTCGCATGCTTGGGCTTCTTCCCGGACGCAGGATCCTTCAGGCCCAGGGGCGCCGCCTGCACCTTCTCATCCGCCGTCTCCATTGACGTAGGTCTTTCGGGCCGCTTGGTCGCCTTCACCTCGGCCTTGGCCAGCTTGGCCTGCGCCCGCTTTTCGTCCGACTCCGTCTGCCTTGCCGAGAAACGCGTCTTCCGGTCCGGTACCTCCGCCTGCGCCTCCAGCGGATTCGGCGCCTCTGCGCCAGCGCCCGTCCCTGTGGAGATGGTGGTCACTGCATCGTTTGCCGCTGCCATTGCCGCACCTGGCGCCGCGCCCTTGCCCGCGTCACTGCCACCCTCCGCCGCCGCTCCCAGCGATGGCACTACGGCGGTGGTCTCTGCGGTTCCATTCGGCAACGCACTCTGCGGCGCCTGCCCAAACCGCACCTTCTCTCGCTTTACCTTCTTCGGCTTGCGCGTGAAGCTCGCGTTCTGCAAACCGCCGCTCTTGGCCGCCTTGGCCTGCTGTTTTTCCGCAACCTTTTCGCGCGCTGCCGCGAGTTGCTGCTCGGCCTTCTCCGCCTTCACCTGCTCGGCTCGCTGCTTCTTGATGATCTTCTTCTTGATCGGCGGTGGCGTGTAGGTCGTGAAGGTCGTCCGGCTCTCCGCTCCGGCCGAACCGACGTCCACAAACCCCGGCTTCACCTCGAGGTAGGCGTCCTGCCGTGCCTGCGTCAGGTAGTTGCGCAGCGCCGGCTGCAGCTGGCTCATGTAGAGCGCCTCCTGCACCGGTCCTTCCACCTGCTGCAGCGGCGGGGTCCCCGCCTGCTGATGGCTATCCACCTTCAGGATCACAAATCCTTGCCGCGTACGAATCGGCGCTGTATACCCGCCAACCGGCAAAGGAAATGTCGCCTTTTCCAGCACATCGCCCAGCATGCCCGTCTTAAAGTCCCCCAGGTCGCCACCCGCCGACGCCGTAGGCCCCCCCGACGAGCTCTTCGCAACATCGGCAAAGTTCCCGCCCGCTTTCAGCTTCGCTTCCAGCGCGTCTGCCTTGGTCTGTGCCTCGGCGATCTGCGCGTCGGTGGCGTTCTCCGGCGTGGGCACAAGAATTTCACTCAGGTGTACCTGCTCCGGTTGCTCGAAGTCTTTGGCATGCTCCTTGTAGTACGTCTGCTCCTGGCTCGGCGTGATGTTCAGGCGACGGCCCACCTCGTCGCGCACCACCTGCTGCGTGATCACCTGGTTGCGGATGTTCTGCTTGAAGTCCTCATACGACACACCTTGCTGCGCCGCAGCTTTCTCCAGCGCCTCCATGTCCGGCAGGTTCGCCCGTTTGCGGATCTCATCCAGCTGCCGGACCACCTCGGCGTCACCGCTGATGCCCAGCTCTTTGCCCTTGGAAAGCAGCAGCTGTTGATCGATCATGTCGCGCAACAACGTGTGCTGCTTGTCGGCCAGCTCCGACGCGGGCCAGTTCTCCTGCTTGGCCTCCTGCGCCAGCCCTTCTTCGGCTCGCTCGAACTCAGTGCGCGTGATGACCTGGTCGTTCACGCGCGCGATCGCATCTTCAACCACCGTCGCGTTGGCCGTGATCGGCTTGGCCGCGGGCAGGGTCGGCGCGCTCGGTGTGTCGAAGCCACCGCTCGGTAAGGTGAAGTTGGGCCGCGCCGCCGTCCCCTGCGCGCCGCTCAACGGCCCTGCGCTCCCCTGCCCTCCGCTCACCTGGGCCCGCACCGGCGCTATCAAACTCAACCCTGCGGCGATCCCCGCCATCAGCGGCGCCCCTGCGCGCAGCCGTCCCAACCCCACCTGTTGCATCGCGTCGTGCTTCAGCCTCAATTTCACTTCAGACCCCGTTCACCCACAGCGGTTAGACCACGCACGCACCACACCGTGATCTGCCCACCTCATTCTACGCATCCCATACACGCCGAGTCCCCCGCCGGATACGCCGCGCAGG
>CAXUIF010000344.1:0-2174 GCA_964250995.1 uncultured Acidobacteriaceae bacterium | reverse complement strand
AGTCGCAGGGGCAGCAGTTCGTGCTTGTGGTGCGGCATTACGCCATGGAAGACGTACTGCATGGCGCCGAACAGCACAAGGGCGAGCGCCATGGACCAGCGGGGAATCATCCGCAGCTCATCGTCGCCGCTTGACAGATCCGCTTGCCGCGTTGGCCACCAGGAGCTCATAGTGCCTGCTCTCCGCTGCCGCTACTCTTGCGTTTGCGCAGCCAGACCATCCCGAGGACGACCACCGTTACCGGCAACGACCAGAGGAGCAGCAGAAACATCTGGTCGCTCGCGTCAGGTACGCCGGTCGGCGTCAGGTCGTAGCCATCCATGACGCCCCAGATGGCATAGCCGATCACCAGCAGCAACGCCGAGCAGATAAAGAGCGGCACCCACAGACTGCGCGAGCGCTGCCGTTTCTGCTGCATCTGCACTGCCTGGTCCCGGATGATTCGATGGGTACGATTCACCACGGTGGCACGTGCGTTACCCTGGTCGGCAGCCTTCGGACGGTCCGGGGTCATCCGTGGGCCTCCGCGGCTTTGGGGCGTGCGCGCAAGTTCACAAGGGCGGGCCGCAAGGCTGCGAGGCCGCGATACAACCTAGATTTTACGGTGGAAAGAGGCGCCCGGGTCAGCCTGGCGATCTGGTCCAGCGACATCTCTTCATGGAAGCGAAGGGTGAGTACCTCGCGGTAGCTGGGCTCCAGGGTTTGCAGCACGACGGCAAGCTCCGCGGCGTTCTCCTGAAACTCGTAATGCTCCAACGGGGAGGGACTTTCTTCGACGATCTCGAACGGGCGCTCGTCCTCGCCACCCTCCCGCATCTCGTCGAGCGAGGCCATCGTCCGTTTCCGGGACAGATCGATCACTAGATTGCGAGCGATCGTGAAGATCCAGGTGTCGAAACGGGCCTTTCCGTTGTACTGGGCGCCGCGCCGCAGCACGCGGATCCACACCTCCTGGAAGAGGTCCTCCGCGACCTCGCGCTTGCCCGTCAAGAACATGAGGTACCGCATCAGCCGATGCTGGTATGTGTCGATGAGCGTATCCATCAGCTCGGGATCCTGACGCTTCAGGCCGCGCGCGATCGCTTCGTTCTCAAGCTCGATGGCCCGGGCGTCTGCGGCGCTAAGTGTCTTGGAAGGACTCACGGGAGATAGGACGGAGATTCTGTCCGGAAAGTCTCGCCGACGGGGATCTGCTGCTGGATTCAGTGTACTGCGGCTCCGGCCTTCGTCGCTCGGCGGCGCAGGCCGGACGAGGTGCGCCGCCGCCTTCCCGCCCACTCCGCCTTAGCAGGCCCGTGCGCAGCAGAGCCAGGCCCGACGGCACGTCGCCCTGGAGGCCAAATCTTTTTGGTTCCTAGTAACTTTCCTTGGCCCTCGGGGGCCGCTTCGGCGCGGTCCCTTACACTGGCTGGATGGACGTGTTGTACGGCCTGCATCCGGTGAACGAGGCGCTGCGCGCGCGCGCCGAGGCGCTGGATCACGTCAGCTTTGCCCGGGAGCGGGAGGCACGCCGGGATCCCCGCCTGGAGACGCTGCTGGCGCTCTGCCGCACCGCCGGTGTCCGCGTGGAGGCCGAGCCTCGCGAGCAACTCACCCGCTACGCCCGCACCGACCAACATCAAGGTGTGGTCGCCTTTGTGCGGGAACGAAGCTTCCTCGCCCTGGAGGACCTGCTCCAGAGGGCGCCGTCGGGCCCTGCCGGCAAACGCTTTTTTCTCGCGCTCGACGGTGTGGAAGACCCGCACAATCTTGGCGCGTTGCTGCGTTCAGCAGACGGCGCCGGCGTGGACGGCGTACTGCTGCCGGAGCGGCGCTCCGCTCCCCTGAGCGGCACCGTCGCGAAAAGCTCCGCGGGCGCCAGCGAGCATGTTCGGATCGCCCGCGTCACCAACCTCACACGCGCGCTCGAGGCCATGAAGCAGGCGGGGATCTGGATCGTGGGCCTGGACGAGCGCGGCGATCCCGTCTACACCGACTTCGATTTTCAAGCCGATTGCTGCCTTGTGCTCGGCTCCGAGGGCACCGGTCTCCACGAGCTGGTCAAGCGCACCTGCGATTTTCTGCTGCGCATCCCTATGGCTGGTAGTGTGTCCTCACTGAACGTCTCGGTCGCTGGTGCAGTGGTGTTGTTTGAGGCCATGCGGCAGCGTCGCGGCCCTGCCGCTCGCCCGCAA
>CAXUIF010000343.1:0-2181 GCA_964250995.1 uncultured Acidobacteriaceae bacterium | reverse complement strand
CGCCGCCGTCCTGCTCGACATCTGGCTCCCCGACGGCGACGGCCTCGACCTCCTCGCCGACCTCCGCGGCCCGGGGGCCGACCCGCGCCCCAACGCCCCCGAGGTCATCATGATCTCCGGCCACGGCACCATCGAGGCCGCCGTCCGCGCCACCAAGCTCGGCGCCTTTGACTTCCTCGAAAAGCCCCTCTCGCTCGACCGCACCCTGCTCGTCCTGCGCAACGCCGTCCAGGCCCACACGCTGCGCGAAGACAATCAGGAGTTTGCCCGCCAGCTCACCGCGTCCGGCTCGGTCACCGGCGAATCCGTGCCCATCAAGGCCCTCCGCCAGCAGATCAAGCTCATGGCCCCCACCAACGGCCGCGTGCTCATCTTCGGCGAATCCGGTACGGGCAAAGAGCGCATCGCACGCCTCATCCACGCTGAATCCGAGCGCCGCGAACGTCCCTTCGTCGAGCTCAACTGCGCCGCCATCCCTGAGGACTACATCGAAACCGAACTCTTCGGCTACCGCCACGGTGCCGGCCCCGGCGGCCCCAACCAGCCCACAGAAAAACGAGGCACCTTCGAGCGCGCCGACGGCGGCACGCTCTTTCTCGACGAAGTCGGCGACATGAGCCTTAAGACGCAGGCCAAGGTCCTCCGAGCTCTGGACGAACAGCGCTTTTCCCCCGTCGGCGCCTCCAAGCCCGTCCACGTCGACGCCCGCGTGATCGCCGCCACCAACAAGGACCTCGAAGAAGAGATCGGCTACGGCAACTTCCGCGAGGACCTCTTCTACCGCCTCAACGTCATCCCCTTCTTCGTCCCGCCGCTCCGCGATCGCAAGGAAGACATCCCCTTGCTCGCCCGCCAGTTCCTCGCAGAATTCGGGCAGCAATACGGCCGCCCCCGCGTCGAGATCTCCGACGCCGCCCTCGCCCAGCTTCGCAGCTACAACTGGCCCGGCAACGTGCGCGAACTCCGCAACGTCACCGAACGCGTCCTCATCCTCAACCCGAAAGCCACCCGCATCGAGGTAAAGCACCTTCCCGTCCTGGTCCAAACAACCCAGCGCGCCGACGGTCGCCGCAACCGGGACGCAAACCGCGAAGAGTTCTCCACACTGCAACAAGCCCGCGAAGCGTACGAACGCGACTACATCCTGAAAGAACTCGACCGCACCCACGGCAACATCAGCCGCGCCGCCGAGGCCCTCGGCCTGGAACGCTCCCACCTCTACCGCAAGATGAAAGCCCTCGGCATCCAGCTCACCGAGTAACCTCCCTGCAGCATCCCTCCGTTCCAGGCGCTCACGCCTCGCCTTTTACGTCTGCGCAGCGAATCTGCTTCCCGCTCGAGCAAGCGCAACCTCCCCTGCGCTCGCCGCGGCCACCTTTGCAACCAATGCATCTATCCACACAGCTGTTTCGACGCGAGGCCGTCGAACCAGCCCGGAATCCGCAGCCCCTTGCAGTCCATTACCCCCAACGGAGAACACGCAGTCATGCCGAACGCAGAACAGAAGCCCGACACCGAACAGCAGCTGGAACGCAGCTACCGCATACGCCAGGTCACTCATCACCAAACCTCCTGGACGGAAAAAGAGCCGGGCCAGGAAGGCACCTTCACCATCCAGCTCATCCTCGACCACGGCGTCGACGAGTACATCCTCCAGCCCAAAGCCCACGACGTAGAAGTGCTCACCCGCTTGCTCGCACAGGGCGGCTATATCGGCTTCGACCTCAACCGCAAGGTCCTGATGTTCCCCAACGGCGCAGCCAAGTAGCGCGTCCCGCTTTCCGCAGCCGGCGCCCGCGTATCGGGGTCGGCTGCGGCGGCGGTGTTGGTCATCGGCGGCAGCCGATCCCCGCACCCTCACGCGTCGTTATACTAGCCGCACATGCTTCCTTCTTCCGCGTTGCACCGCCTTCTGGCTAGGCTGGCCTTCGTGTCCTGCCTGCTCGCGCAGCCCCTCCACACGCAAGTGCCCGCGGCCACCATCAGCGCCGAGTTTCCCGCCCTCACCGAAACCTACAAAGACCTGCACGCGCACCCTGAGCTCTCCCACCAGGAGGCCCGCACTGCCAGCATCCTTGCCGCGGCCCTGCGGAGCGATGGCTACACCGTAACCGAACATGTTGGCTTCTACCCCGACGGCTCCCACGCCCACGGCGTCGTCGGCCTGCTCAAGAACGGCCC
>CAXUIF010000342.1:0-2209 GCA_964250995.1 uncultured Acidobacteriaceae bacterium | reverse complement strand
GTGCCGAACGGAGCAGATGCTCCCGAAGGCGGGCCCGTGGCGCGGCTGCGCTGGGTTGCGCGTTGGGTGCGAGGGAGGGTGGGGGTCCTCCGTTAGGAGTGCAGTCAACGAGCTTCGCGAGGGCGGCGCGGAGGCCTCGGGTACACTGTATGTTGCCTGCGCCCTGGGAGGGCAGCAGGCCGTGGACGAGGACTTGGGCGAGATGATGGAGCAGAGCGCGACGGCGACGGCCGAGTTACCCGGGGAGCGGGCCCGTGAGCGCGCTTCGAGGGTGAGAGCCGCAGAGACTGAGACACCGCTGGAGGCCTTAGCCTCCATGGCCGTAGTGCTGGTGATCGGCCTGTTCTTGTTCGGCTTTGTGTTCCAGAATTTTGAGATCCCGTCGGCTTCGATGGAGAAGACGCTGCTCATCGGCGACCACGTGGTGGTGGACCGGATCACGCTGTCGCCACCGACGAAGTGGGCGCCGTTCATTCACTACCGGCCAGTGCAGCGCGGCGACATCATCGTCTTCCTGAAGCCGAATCCGGAGACGCCTGACCTGATCCTGGTCAAGCGGGCCATCGGGCTCCCCGGGGATCGCATTCACCTGGAGCATGGGGTGGTGTACCTGAACGGCGTGCCCCAGGTTGAGCCGTATGCCCTGCAGCCCCGCGAGAACGCAAGCCCGCAGAACGCCTATGAGCATGCCCGGGACGACTTCCCAGCAGATGTGGCGGGCATCCAGGAAGCAGCCACGGCCAACCATGCAGCTGTCTGGGCGGAGAACCTCCCCACGCACGTGGTGAACGGCGAGATTGTCGTTCCGCCGGGCAAGGTGTTCGCCATGGGCGACAACCGCACAGAAAGTCTGGATAGCCGGTACTGGGGGTTTGTGCCGATGGAGAGCATTGAAGGCCGGCCTATGTTTGTGTACTGGTCCTTCAAAACGCCCGCCGACCAGGAAGACAAGACCAGTCTGGGCGAGCGCGTCGCGTTTTTTGCCCATGAGTTCACCCATTTTCTGACCCAAACCCGCTGGAGCCGGACCTTCCACGTGACGCGCTAGGCCGCTCTCGAGCGTGGTCCCGAGCCGGAGCTCGCACCTCACCCATGCACCTGCATCCACTCGAAACCGCCGCTGACTCGCCCCCGCAGGCAGCTGGCGGCGAGCGGATGCGCACGCCGCGCCCCACCTCGCTGCGACGGCGCTTGCTCTGGTTCGGTCTCGCCTGTCTGGTGCTTGCGCTTCTGGCCCTGACGCCGCCGCTCGTGAATGCGAACCGCTACCGGAACCGGATTGCGCAAACGATGAGCGACAGCCTGGGACGCCCGGTGCACCTGGACAACGTGTCCATGCACCTGTTGCCGGTGCCGGGATTCACGCTGCAAAACCTCGTTGTAAGTGAGGACCCGGCCTTTGGGGCCGAGCCAACGATCCGGGCCAACGTGGTGGAGGCCACCCTGAGGGTGAGCTCTTTGTGGCACCGGCCCGTGGAATTTTCTGCGGTGCGCTTTGTGGAGCCCAGCGTCAACCTGGTGCGCGATGCCGAGGGCCGGTGGAACCTGTCCGATGTGCTCCTGCAGGCCTCCCGGGTACAGAGCGCGCCGACGGACCAGCGCCATGCCGGACCCACGCCCCGGTTCCCCTACATTGAGGCGACGGGGGGCCGGGTGAATGTGCAGCTCGGCGCGGAGCAGCTGCCTTTCTCGCTGACAGACGCCGATTTCGCTCTTTGGTCTGCCTCGCCAGGACAGTGGCGGGTGCGGTTGGTAGCCCAGCCAGCCCGTACCGACACAAACATCACAGACCCCGGCAGAGTACGGTTTGAAGGCTCGTTGCGACGTGCGGCTACTGCGGCGGCGGTCCCTGTAGATTTCCGCGCCAGCTGGCATGACGCGCCGCTGGGCGAGGTGACGCGCATCCTGGCCGGGGAGGACCTGGGCTGGCGGGGTTCGTGGAATCTGGACGCGACGCTGAGCGGCACCCTGGGCGAGGCGCAGCTTGGTAGCAAATTGACCCTGGGCGGTTTGCGTCGCGCCGAGTTCTTCCCTGCGCAGCCGCTGGATTTGCAGATCACCTGCGGCTCGGGCTTCGCCCTGCGGCCTGCAACCCTCACGCACACACAGTGCCGCCTGCCGGATGGCGCACCGGAACCGTTGCAGCTGCGGGCTGACGAGCTGAGTCTGCAGCAGCCCGAAGCGGCGTCCGCCACGCTGGAAGGACAAG
>CAXUIF010000341.1:0-2224 GCA_964250995.1 uncultured Acidobacteriaceae bacterium | reverse complement strand
CGCCATCGAACCAGAGCAGTTTGATGAGATCGCCGCGCCGCCCGCGAAAGACAAAGGAGTGTCCTTCAGACTGCACCCATCTTGCGGTTGTTGATTCCGTTTGGAAGGTAATCGCTTTTTCATGATCTGGCCTTTAGTGCCGTAGTCTGCTCTGGCGTTGGTTCCACATACAAGTATTCGGTCCGGTAGTTCGAACGATAACCGATCAGGCGGCCCGCGCGCCGCCATTTTGAAATCGTCAGTTCTCTCACTCGCAACCGGCGGGACAGCTCCTTACAGGTGAGCAGGCCCTGGTCCCGTAAGCGCTGCCGTCGGCTCCGAAGACCTGCGTTCTGACAGATGCTGCTGACAATAGATACGGTAAAGTGGCGGCCGTCGCCGGAACGAAGTCCTTGCCGGTTGAGGAGATCGGCAATCTCTTGATAATCATGAGTTCCCAAGTAGCCATCGATGGCCTCCACCACTTCCGGTCTGGTACGCGATTGCACGCAAAAGGGCAAGGGCAGCGGCAACTCCAAGGTTTGCAGGGCTCCGCCTTTGAAGCGAACCTCCACCAGGAGCTGTTCCGTTTTGTGCAGCGTCACGTCTTCTAACAGTAAACGGGCCATGCGCTTCCGCTCTCGTGCCGGGAGATGTGGATCGTTCCAGACGCGCGGGAAATCTGTCGCGAGCGCCAAGATCTTGTCCCGCTGCGCCGCCTGACAGAGGCCCTGTTCCTTCTGCTTTTGTCGTTCATAGTCTTCCTGGGCGGAGCGAAGGGTTTGCAACTTGTGATTCCAATCGGCTTCCAGCTGGTCGGCGACGAGACGGTTGTCAGGGTCCACTCGCAGATAGCGGCGGCGGGCCAGCTCGGCCTCCTGCTGCGCTCTCTCCACGACTTGATGCCGAAGCCGGTCCACCTCTGTAAAGCGCAGCTGTACTTCTTGTTCAATCGCCAACGCCACTTCTAGGTTGAGCGGGTTTACCGTAGCCAGCAGCAACTCGCCCATCGCTCGGTCCAGATCCCGCCCCGCAATCCGTTGACACTGCTTTTGCCCATAATGAGCGGCATCGTGGCCGCAGAGATAATCCGGGTACAAGTGTCCGCGCCGCTCGTGATACTGCACCTGCATCCGGCGGCCGCAACGGCCACAGACAGCTAAACCCTGGAGCAACGCCGGACCTTCGCGCGGCGGAGTTCGTTGTCGCGGACACCGGTATTGCGTGGCGTTTGCTTGTAATATCTTCTGGTTCTCCTGATACTCTTCCCAAGTGATGTAGCCTGCATGCGCGTGGGGAACAAAGGCGTACCACTCTTCCGGCGTGAGCTTCTTTTTGCTGCGCTTCACCCGCCCTCCCGGCAAGAGCAGCGACCGGGTGCGGCCAAAGCTGTAAGCTCCCGCATACCGTGGACAGGTTAAGACCCAGATGGCCCGATGCTGCGCTAACTGGTTCCACACCAGTTCGCCGGCATGCGCGCCTCCCCAGATGCGGTGAGGAAACCGCAAGCCTTGTTGGCGAAACGCTTTGACCACCGCCAGCGCCGAGCCGGTGCGCCGAAACGTTTGGAACAGATGGCGGAAGCTTTCCTGTACCTGCCGGTCTGGATCTAACTCGACCTGACCAGTGGGTCCGTACACCAGTCCCGCCGGCAAGCGTCCACCCAGTTCTCCCCGCCGGGCTTTCTGTAAGAGCCCGCCGCGCAGGCGTGCCCGGATCAGGTGCAACTCCGCCTCGCTCATGGTTCCTTTTAAGCCCAGCAAAAGACGATCGTTAAAGTGCGCCGGATCATACAGGCCGTCTTCGTCCAGCAGCAAGGTGCGGGTGAGCGCGCAGATCTCCAGCAGCCGATGCCAGTCGCTGGAGTTGCGCGCCAGGCGCGACACTTCCAATCCCATCACGATACCGGCCCGGTTCATGCTGACGGCGGTGACCAGCTGTTGAAAGCCCTCCCGTTCCACCGCACTGCCGCCGGATTGCCCCTGGTCACAGTCAATCACCACGATCTGTTCGAACGGCCAGCCGAGGGCGAGAGCCCGCTCGCGCAGTCCGTACTGACGCTGGCTGCTTTCGAGGTTCTCCCGCACTTGGCGCAGCGTCGATTGTCGTACATATAAATAAGCATTCCGGCTCAGGTGTTCGGCTTGTACTTTGTGATGCGCTTCCTGGTTCATCGTCCCTCTCCCCACAACAAGACCATCACGGCTTCTCTCATCCAGGCACCCACTTCTTTTTGCACCAAAGG
>CAXUIF010000340.1:0-2247 GCA_964250995.1 uncultured Acidobacteriaceae bacterium | reverse complement strand
ACCTGGACCCGCACGATCCGGATGCAAATGATCCGGCGGCGATCCCGCGCAGCAAGCGCCGCAAGGTGCCGGCAGTACCTCGGCAGAGCCCTTCGGAGCGGGAACAGGAGGATGTGCAGGTTGCCGATTTCTACTTCAACGACGGGAACTTCCGTGGCTCGTATGATCGCGCGAAGGATGCCGTCACCCTGGACGCCGACGATGCGGCGGCACAACTCGCGCTGGGCAACGCGGCCCGCAAGCTGGGCAAGCTGGATGAAGCCGAACGGGCCTACAAGCGCTGCCTGGAGCTAGATCCCGTGCCCAAGCAGAGAAGGCCGGCGGAAAAGGCGCTGCGCGAGATGACAGGCGGCGACTAGAGGTCCTAGGGTCTTCTGTGACGCGAGGAATTGAGGTCTGAGGATCTCGGCACCTCAGGATCTCCCGGCGGCTATTTGGGGCGATACGGGCGTTGCAGGAACAGGGGCAGATCCGTAGGGAGGGGCCGCGGCGCGTTCCGTTGTGAAGGAAGGGACGAGCTCTCTTGTTTGCCTTCCCTGGCGGACGCTTTCGCGGGCAGTGTTTCAGGGGAGGAACCGTCGACCTCCGGCGCAAGATCTTCTTCGATGTGGAGATACTTGCGGAGATAGCGCAGGGGCTCCTCGGCGAGCGCCATCTGCCGGAGGTGGTACCTCCAAGCATTGGGCCGCGTCGTTCGTCGGATGAAGGCTTTGCGATGCACGGTACGGACCGTGCCGTCGGGCATCGCACGCTGGAACGTTTGTGGCGGGACGTCGAAGGTGATGTCGCTGCCGGGTTTCCAGAAGCTCTGCGCGAACTCGTGCGAGAAAACCAGGGCGTAGTACCGACGTTGTGCTTCCAGCAGGGTCGCCGCGGCCTCGCCGGAGATCCAGGGCAGGCCGAGACGCGTGGTGTACCAGCGGCGGAATTCAAAGCCATTGGCCCGGGCGCGGCTGATCAACAGCTGAAGCAGTTCGAGGCGGGTTATCGGATCGTCCTCCGGTCTCCCCTCAGGCTACGCTGCTCAGCCTACGCTTTAAGGTGAAAAAACGTCAGGGCTCGAAAGTGGTCTCGCGACGAATGCGCTCACGCAGGTGGTCTGCGGGGGGCACTGCGCGCGCCGGACCGGCCAGGGCCATCGCCTGCTGTTGGCGGTCGCGCCAGTGACGGACCAGCCAGGCGATGGCGATGACGCCAAGCGCGAGTACAACGAAGGGAACGACCCAGGCGACCAGATCGAACCCGCCGCGCATGGGAGCGGCCAGGACAATGGCGCCATACTTGTTGGCAAACCAGCTAAGGATGTTGGGGTCCGAGGCTCCGCCGTCGAGCTGCGCATGCAGGGAGGCAATCAGGCCTGGGGAATCCGGACAGCCCATGTGATTGCATTCGAGCAGAATCTCCGAGCAGCCGCAGGTGCACATCAGCTTGTGGCCAAGACGATCGAAACGCGTGGCCGGTGAACCCGCCCCCAGCATTGTCAAGGTGGCCGCGAGCAGGACCGCCACCTGCGCCAGGCGCTTAGGCACGGCCGGCCTCGGCGGAGGTGCGTTGCGCTATCTGTTGTGCCATGTGGGGCGCGGGCGCGGGAACCCAGGTACCGAACGCGGTGCCGGGAGCTTCCGTCTTCTCGGTCGCAAGTGCGCGCTGCGTTCCAGGTTTCAGAGCCGGGACCAGCGCGATGAACGTACCGAAGATGACGATGCCTACACCGATCCAGATCCAGTTCACGAGGGGGTTTAGAAAAACCTTGATGTCCGGACGATCCGTCTGCGGGTTGCGGCCTTCAAAGACGACGTACAGATCGCGCGCCAGGGTGGAGTGAATGGCAACAACCGTAGAGGCCTGGGCGTGGTCGGTCTCCGGAAAGTAGACGCGGCGCTCGGGGTTGAGGCGCTTGACGAACTTCGAGCCGTGGTAGAGGTCGAGCAGGGCGTAGTCCGTGTCGTAGTTGCCGTTGGAGTCCTGCGAATAGGATTGGCAAACGAGCTTCCAGGAGCCAATCGAGACGGAGTCGCCGAAGCCCATCTCGGTCTCCCGTGACTGGTTGAAAGCAGCGCCGGCCAAGCCAATAAACATGACCACGATGCCGAAGTGGATCAGGTAGCCACCGTAACGGCGCGTGTTGCGCCGCGTGAGCAGCACGGCAGAGCTGAGCAGGTTGCGCTGTGTCTGGGTGCGGACAACGTTGGCGCCGCGAAGGAACTCGGCCCCAATCGCGACGAGGACCCCGACCGAGATTGAAAT
>CAXUIF010000339.1:0-2250 GCA_964250995.1 uncultured Acidobacteriaceae bacterium | reverse complement strand
TTGGCCAGCACAAGAAAACCCCAACCCTGCGCGCGCAGCACGGCGCGTTTGCCGACCCATGGATTGCTGTGTTCCCCCGGGGGATTGGTCAGCCAAAAGCCGGTAAACGCGAAGCTGTGTTGCAGGGTGGCCATCACGGCATCGCCCGGGTAGCTGTTGCGGTCCAAGCCGAGCCACTCGTTCGCGCCGGCCCGTCCGGAGCTTTGGTCTGTGATGAGGCTCTGACCCGCAGCCGCGCCCTCAGTCCCAACCGCGGCCTTCATGCCTGCGGCGGGCGTCCCCGCATGCCCACAGCCGAGGGGCAGCAGCAGGGCTCCAAACAGGCTCAGCCAGGCACGCATCGATCGCCAACCTCCCGGGTTAGACTACAGCCCTGCAGCCGAAATCCAACCACGCGCTGCCACGCATCAGGAGATCTCCATGTCCGCCGCCGCCGACCCTGCCGTTCACGATCCGCGCTATCCCATCGGGCGTTTTACCCCGCCCGAGAACGTCCTGGAAGAAGACCGGCGACATGCTGTGCTGGTGCTGTCAGAGACGCCGGAACAGCTGCGGGAGGCCGTGCGGGGGCTGGACAATGACCAGCTCAATATGCCCTATCGCGAGGGTGGCTGGACTGTGCGGCAGGTGGTGCACCATGTTGCGGATTCGCACATGACTGCCTTTTCGCGGCTGCGCCGGGCCCTTACAGAGGACTGGCCCGAAGTGCACGGCTACCAGGAAAAAGCCTTTGCGGAACTGGCCGACGCGGGGGCGCCCGTGGAGTGGTCGCTGGAGATCGTGGAAAGCCTGCACGCACGCTGGGTCATGGTGCTGCAAAGCCTGACCGAGGAGCAGTGGGCACGCGGCTTTCGACATACAGAGCGCGGTCCCATGCGCCTGGACGTAGCGACCCTGCTTTACGCGTGGCACTCGCGTCACCACGTCGCTCACATCACGCATCTGCGCACGCAGCTTGGGTGGTAAGTCGCACCGGTTTCCGGTCCTTTGCTTTCCCACCACTCTGCGCTTTGAGCGACGGCCATGGCCCTTGCGTGGGAGTTTGTTTTCCTGCGAAGGCTGTTAGCGTGGCCCCATGTCGCCGCCCCGAGCCTTCGCCGCGGACCCGTCCGTGGCTGCGTCCCTGCAGGATCCTGAGCAGGTCGCGCGGGTGCTCGAGGCCTTCCTGGTCGAGCATCGCGAAGGGGCTGTACTGGAAGACGGCAAGACGCTGTTCGAGCTCGCCAGCGCGCAGTATCGGGTGCTTGCAGAGGGCGAGCGTTGCACGCTGCAACTCTGGAGCGGCGAGCGCAACCTGGTGCGCACCGTGGCGGCGGCCGCCGAGCGCAGCGGCTCGCTTCGCCTGAGTACCAAGCGCTTCGGCCACACGCAGACCACAGCGTTGGTGATCGTACCGAAAGCTGAGCGCCGGGAGCCGCATCGTCGGGAACCGGCACGGCAAGGGTATCTTCGCCTGCTGCAACGCGTGCTGGCCCGCGAGTTTCCTGATTTCCAACCGGGTGGATTTCGCGCCGCCATGGACCTGGAGCGCTCGTTTGGCCCGGCCTATGCGCGCGGCTGGCTTGTGCGCGGCAACGAGGCCTGGGCCGTCATTGGCGTGGGTGCGGCGGAGTCGCAGGCCATGATCGACGGCGTGCTCACGCTGGGTGTTTTATGGTTGCATCACTGCCGGGAGCGCGGCGAGGGCCGCCGACTCTACCGGGGGCTGCGTGTGATCGTGCCGCAGGGCGCGGGCTTGCTGACGCTCGCGCGACTGCCGTGGATGAACACCGCCGCTGCGCAATGGGAGCTGTTTGAACTGGAGGAGCGCACCGAAGCGCTGGTGCAGCGCGACGCTGCCGATCAGGGCAACCTCCGCACGCGCCTTCTCCACCACCCGGACCAGGCGGCCGCGCAGGAGCGCTTCGCTCCCGCCATTCATGCCGTTCTTGGCCTGGTCCCACCGGGCGAGGCGCACCGTGTGGAACAGCGGCTGCGATCCTCCGCCGAGCTCGCTTTTTTGCTGCATGGCCTGGAGTTTGCGCGGGCGCGCCTCTCGCTTGCGGCAGGGAGCTTTGCCCACACGTTGGAGGTCTCGGTCGGTGTCGGTCCGGCAGAAACGGCGCTGACCGCGTCCACGGAAGCCCAACTCACGGAGCACATTGCCGAGCTCTTTATCCGGAGGGATGGGCGGGCGATGGACAACGCCCGCAGCCTGCGACCGCATACCCCTGCGCGCGGTATCGGCCTGTTCACGGGCCGGCCGGTCCA
>CAXUIF010000338.1:0-2251 GCA_964250995.1 uncultured Acidobacteriaceae bacterium | reverse complement strand
TCTCTGACCCTCGCGATGCACGACCCCGATCGCCTTCCCGCGCTCCACGACATTCCCGCGCTCCACGACGACGCCACCGGCCACTGGCACGGCGCTCACCCCACCGCGCCCAGCCCCCTCAACCCTTTCGAAGCCCTTGTCTTAGCACAGCACCGCGCCAACTTCGACCTTTGGCACGAAGAAGACGCCGCCCGTGACCCGCACGCGACCGACGCCGGCATCGCCCGCGTCAAGCGCGCCATCGATACGCTGAACCAACGCCGCAACGACCTCGCCGAGCAGCTCGATCTCACGCTGCTCCAAAACGCCGGCCAGCAGGACCTCAGCGCGCCCCTCCACTCCGAGACCCCAGGCTTGATCATCGACCGCCTCTCGATTCTCGCGTTGAAGATTTTTCACACGGCCGAGCAGGTAGACCGGCGCGAGGCCGGTGAAGCTCACCGCGCGCGCAATCGCAACCGCCTCAGCATCCTTCAAGGGCAGCGCGCCGACCTTGCCCTTTGCCTCGTCGCCCTTTGGGCCGATGTTCTCGCCGGCCGTCGCCGCTTCAAGCTCTACCGGCAGCTCAAGATGTACAACGATCCCACGCTCAACCCTGTGCTGTATGCTCCGCCGAAGCGGACTTGAAGGCGAAATGCGGCATCTCGCCCTACGAGACACCGGGCCGGGTGATTGACCAAACAGGGGTAAACCCCTTATAACTCCGTGACAGCCCCCCACTTTCCCCTTTCACCTCCGCAAAACCGCAATCCGTACTGCGACCTCAGAGAGAACATGGCCACGAAGTCCGCGCACCCGATCTCCTCCGGCAACACCGCCACCCTTCCGCCCAACGGCAAAAGCGACGATCGGCACGGCAAACTGCACCGTATGCCGCGCACCCTCGCCGGCACGCCCGCGCCCGTCGAGGACGGCAACCGCAAGACGCTGCTCAACCTCTACGAGAAGGCAATCACGCTGATGGGCACCGGCAAATACGACGACGCCCACGCGGCCTTCAATCAGCTGCTGGAAGGCGCTCCCCACGACCTCGCCGACCGGATCCGCATGTACATCGCCGCCTGCGTCGCGCAGATCCACCAGGGCACCACCGAGTTCCGCACCCATGAGGAACGCTACGACTACGCCATCTCGCTACTGAACCACGGCCAGTACGACGACGCCAGCGACCACTTCAAAGAAATCCTGCTCGAAAACGATACAGCCGACTACGCCTTTTACGGCCTTGCGCTGCTGGCCAGCATGGTCGGCCGCACCCACGAGTGCCTTGAACACCTGGAACAGGCGATCAAACTGAATCCCATGTACCGCATCCAGGCACGCGGCGACTCCGACTTCGCCAACATGGCCGATGACCCCCGGTTCACCGATTTGTTGTACCCCGAAAGCTAAAAGACTCACACCCGAACCCGTCCCGACCGCCTACACTGAAAACACCCCAGATGCGCTCGGCCAATGAACACGCCCGCCCCCTCCGCGTCGTCGCCATCGGCGGTGGTACCGGTCTGTCGACCCTGCTGCGTGGTCTAAAGCATTACGCCTCACCGCCCCCGTCCGTCCACCGGCCGGATACCAGCCTGGGATTTGAAGACCGTCGCCATCCCAAAGCCAACCTGTCTCGGATTTGCGACCTGGCCGCCATCGTCACTGTCACCGACGATGGCGGCTCCTCCGGCCGGCTTCGCGAAGACCTGAACATCCTCCCGCCAGGCGATGTCCGCAACTGCATGGTCGCCCTGTCCGAAGACGAAACGCTTCTTAGCCAGCTCTTCCAGCACCGCTTCGCCACCGGCGACCTGCGCGGCCACAGCTTCGGCAACCTCTTCCTTGCCGCCCTTACGGAAATGCGCGGCGACTTCGCCCAGGCCGTGCAGGCCAGCTCCCAAATCCTAGCCACACGCGGCTGTATCTACCCCGCCACCACCGCCAATGCCACGCTCGCGGCCCGCATGGAAGACGGCACGCTGGTGCGCGGCGAAACCCGCATCTCCGCCACAAAGTCCCGCATCGTCGAACTCATGCTGGAGCCCGCGCAGTGCGATCCGCTGCCCGAAACCCTGGACGCGATCGCCACCGCCGACTTGATCACCCTGGGCCCCGGCTCGCTGTACACCTCCGTCATCTCGAACCTGCTCGTCCGCGGTATCCCCGAAGCGTTGGCCGCCAGCCGGGCCACCCGCGTCTACGTCTGCAACCTGATGACCCAGGCCAACGAAAGCCTCGACCTCACCGCCTCTGAGCACATCGAGAA
>CAXUIF010000337.1:0-2259 GCA_964250995.1 uncultured Acidobacteriaceae bacterium | reverse complement strand
TCGGCACCCCGATCACGATGCGCGGATGCACCATCATCTTGCGGTTGTGCGCCTTCTGGATGAAGTAGTTCAGCATCTTCTCGGTGTGCTTGAAGTCCGCGATCACACCGTCCTTCATCGGCTTAATCGCAATGATGTTGCCCGGCGTCCGGCCGAGCATCTCCTTGGCCTCTTTGCCCACGGCCTCCACTTCATTCGTCACGCGGTTCACCGCAATGATCGAAGGCTCATTGACGATGATGCCCTTGCCCGCCGCATACACCAGCGTGTTGGCCGTGCCTAGATCGATCGCCAGGTCACTCGAGAAGAGCGAAAAGATCGACCGCATGTTGCTGACGCGGCCTGTGCGCGTCGAGAAGTTTTTTGAGGACATGAAGCCGATACGTACCCGTCAGAAAAGAGTGTCCTCATTGTACGGCCTGCCAAAAAAGGGCCCAGGGCTCAGGCTTCCTCTTGCCGCGCAGGAGGGCTTCCACGTCAGGCCGCCAGGCCCACCCGACGCTCAATCCATCTCCGAATACTGTCGGTCCGGAACTCCGTCCCAAATGCCAGTCCATAGGCGATCAGCAGCGTCAGCAAGAGGATCAGCAAACCTTTCGCGAGGGTCGCAATCCCAGGCACCCAACGCGTATCACCCGCGGCCATGGACGTTAGCAGCACCAGGACGGGCAGGTGGACCACATACAGCGTGAACGAGCCTCGGGCCAGCAGGCGTATCGCCCGCACACGCCCTGAGCCCGCATCCGCCCGTCCCTTCGCCGACAGCAGCACCCACAGAAACACAAGCGTGGCCACCGCAAGCACCGCGTCAGAGACGATCCCGCTGAGCCCTCGAAAGCGCGCCAGAAAGAACATCAGCGCCATGTACAGCACGCCCGCGGTCCAGCGCCCCACCCCGCTCACCTCCGGCGCTTTGCCGTGTACCAGCACCACTCCCAGCAGCCACACCGGAAAGCTGATCAGTACGGGGAGCTTTACAAACCAGCACACCAGCGCAAAAGCCGCAACGCAAACCAGCCGCCGCAGGGTCGTCCCACGCCACACGGCGAACAACCCAAGCGGAAACAGCACGTAGTACCAGAACTCGTCAGCAAGGCTCCACAACGCCCCATCGGATCCGAACATCGGCACCCGTATGCCTTGCAGAAAAAACAGGTTGCCGAGGAATACGGGCCACGTTCGCGTCGCGAGTACATCGGACGTCATGTGGTTGCTGCCCAGGCCCGCATACAGCAGAGGTGCGCGATGCAGAGCCAACCCCAGGCTGTCGCAAGCCGCGCAAAGCAGCAGGCCCGGACCCACAACCACCCACAAACGCACCAGCCGGTGCAGCCCATACGACGTCCAGCTCCAGCGGTCTTCGCGCAGTGCTCGGAAGACGCTGCCGCCGATAAGGTAGCCGCTCAGGACAAAGAAGATCACCACCGCCTCATGTCCCGCCGCCGTCAGCAGGTATGCCGGCGTCCACAGCGCCTTATGCCTCGGCAACTGCCGGTAGTCCACAAAGAGCGTGTTTCGCCAGTGCTCGGCCACCACAACCAACGCCGCCAGGCCGCGCAGGAGGTCCAACAAGACGGAAGCCTCGGTCTCCCCAAACTTCACCGTGCGCTCCACCGGCCCACTCGCGGCAGGGGGCGCAGCGGCGATCGTCATCCCGTCCAAAGCCGCCGCTCTCTGTCGCACCACCACACTGCCCGATCCTCAAAGTCCTCGCCCGAGTGTAGTCGAACAGGCCTCACACGACCTCCCCTCCCGCGCTGGACACCTAGGGCTCCAGCCGGAACGCATGCTGACACGTAGAGCTCTCGATCTCGTAAGCGAAGCGTGTCTTTCGGCGCAGGAAGGGCAGTTCCAGGCGATCGTAGCTCAGCTTGGCCAAGCCGAACGTGACGCAGAAATTCGCCGCAATCGCCACGCCCGCGCCCAGCACAAGCGAATGCACCAGCGCGATCGCCGCTCCGATCAGCCAGTACCAGAAGCTAAGAAACAGCAGATGGAACAGGTAGAACCCGTAGCTGTACCGGCCCAGCACGCGCAGCGGTTTGCCCGAGAACGCCCGGCTCCAGAGCGACTGCGGACCGAGCACAGCACCCACAAGGCCCATGCACATCACGGCAACCAGCGTGAGGCCGGCGCTCAGTTGCCACGCCGCCGAGGACGCCGGGTAGCGTGCGGCCAGGAACAGCAACATCCCGAGCGCGCCGAGAAAGATCCACTTGCATCCGCGTTGCCAACGGTCGGCCGCAGGCCCCCGCAACA
>CAXUIF010000336.1:0-2274 GCA_964250995.1 uncultured Acidobacteriaceae bacterium | reverse complement strand
GCGATCCACTCCAGGCGCAAGAACCGGTACATCACACGCCCGCGCAGCGCAGCCACGTACAGCAGCACAATCAGCAACGGAAACCAGAAGCCCTGCCAGCGCGCCGCGGGCCAGAAGGCAAGTGGCCAGCCCACCAAACTAATAAGATCCCACCGACCATCATGGGGCCAGTGCTGCATCACCGTCGCGGAAAGATCCACGAGCAGCAATCCTGCCAAGAAATACTGTAACTGCCCGGCCAGCGTCCATGGCCCGACGTCGAGTTCCCACTGCAAAGCGGCGCTCGCCAGCATCGTCAGCAACAAGACACAACGTCGTACAACGGCCTGCCGGACGGAGAACACAAGCGCCAGCAACGGCGCGAGCACATAAAACTGACCCTCGACCTCAAGGCTCCACGTCACCGAGTTCAACGTCGTATACGAGTCGCGGAAGAAGGCGTAGTGCAGATAGAAGATGTTCGCCGCAAAATGCCGCAGCACAACGGACCACGGCAGGTGGTTCAACACAACAAAACAGAGCGCGCACACAAGCAGGTTGAAAATGTAGGGCGGTTCCAATCGCGTGAGCCGCCGGAGGAAATATGCAGGCAGAGGAGGCCGCCGCTTCTCGAAAAGGTGGTGCATCGCAAAGGGCCGGGCGAGGATGTAGCCGCTGATGACAAAGAACAGCTGCACCCCACGGTTGCCGGTGTTCAGCACCGCTGCGAGCAAGGCATACCGTGCCTGCACCGGATGCACCCCATGGTGGCTCAACTCCCCCTGCATGTGGAACAACAGCACTGCCATGATCGCGAGGAAGCGCAAGCCATCGATCTCCGGAATCCAGTTGCCGGAGCTCGTGTGACGGCGCAGATGGCGCGCGAGGGCGGTCATGACGCAGCAGCCCAACCCGGCCTAAGCCTCCTCCGCTGTTTCCAGCAGCGGATCCTTGGCTGGCCGCCGGACCATCTCATGCAGCGCGGCCCCGGGCGCAATCATCGGGTACACACCATCTTCTTTTTCTACCTGGAAGTTGATCAGAAACGGCTTGCTGCTCGTGCGCGCCCGCGTGACGGTGGGCATTACCTGCGCGCGTTCCGTCACGCTCGTTCCTTCAATGCCATGCGCCGCCGCGAGCATCACGAAGTCCGGCGAGAGAATCGGCGACGCTGCGTAATTCTTCTCATAAAAGGCCTCCTGCCACTGCCGCACCATGCCCAGGAAGCCGTTGTTGATCACGGCCACTTTGATCGCGAGTTCCTCCTGCACAACGGTCGACAACTCCGCAGCCGTCATCTGAAAGCCGCCGTCTCCCGCGATCACCCACACATCCTTCCCTGGGCAGGCAAACTTTGCACCGATGGCCGCCGGCAACGCAAACCCCATCGTCCCCAACCCGCCGGACGTCACCAAGGAGCGCGGCGACTCGTGCTTGAAGTATTGCGCCTCCCACATCTGGTGCTGGCCCACGTCGGTGACGATGACGGTCTGGGCTAACCTGCCCGCGGCCTGTGCCTCACGCCAGATGTCGTTGATCACATGCGCCGCGTAGAGGTGCCCGTTATCGGGCAGATTGACGATGTCTCGCACCGCCACATCTCCTTTGCTGCGGTTGATCTGCCGCAGCCACTCACCCGCTTCCGCGTTTCCGTAGCCGTTCTGCAGTGCAGCGGAGGAAGCTGCTGTTTGGGCAACGTCGGTCGCCCCCTCTTCGGCGGCAGACTCACCGTCGGGCGAGTTGGACTTCGTCACCAAGGGCTGCATTTGCCCCAGCACCTCTTTCAGATCCCCAATGAGCGCGACATCCACACGCACGTTCTTGTTGATCTCGCTCGGATCGATTTCTACGTGAATTTTCTTCGCCCCCGGCGCATACTGCGCCAGGTTCCCGGTCACGCGATCGTCAAAGCGCATACCAAAGGCCAGCAGCAGATCGGCCTCCTGGATAGCATGATTCACCCAACTTTCGCCATGCATGCCCATCATGCCCAGCGACAACGGATGCCCCGCGGGAATTGCGCCTAGTCCTAAGAGCGTCGATGCAATCGGCATCTGCAAGGCCTCGGCAAACGCCAACACCTCCGCTTCAGCACCTGACTCCACCACACCGTGTCCGGCTAAGATCATTGGCTTCTTCGCCGCCCTGATCAACGCGGCAGCCTGTTGCAATGCCACCGCCTCCGCGCGCAGCATCGGGTGCGGCCGCACGGCACGCGGCTTGCACATGTCAAAGTCGAACACCGCCGCCCCCTGCTGCGCATCCTTGGTGACATCCACCAGCACCGGTCCGGGC
>CAXUIF010000335.1:1292-2325 GCA_964250995.1 uncultured Acidobacteriaceae bacterium | reverse complement strand
TTCGCGCTACTCTCATTGCGCAGACGAAACAACAGAGGTGCGCGCATGGCACGACCTTACTGGAGTGGGCAGATCACCATCTCCCTGGTCTCCTTCGGTGTAAAACTCTTCGTGGCTACCGAGGCCAAGAGCCAGATCAGCTTTCATCAGATCGACCGTGCGACCGGCGAGCGCATTCGCTACCAGAAGTTCACCGCCAGCGCCGCCGAAGCCGCCGCCAGTGACCCGGACGAGGCGCCCGCCGCCGCCCCGGTGCAGCAGAGCCAGATCGTCAAAGGCTACGAATACGCCAAAGGTCAGTACGTCACCATCGAGCCCGAAGAGCTGGCCCACTTGCGCGTGCCCTCCAAGCACACCATGGAGGTCCTCCAGTTCGTCGATGAAGACCAGATCGACCCGATGTACTACGAAAAGCCCTACTTTGTCCTTCCAGACAACGACGCGCAGACCGAGGCCTTCGCCACCGTGCGCCAGGCGCTGCTCGATACCAAAAAGGTCGCGCTCTCCAAGATTTCGTTTGCCGGCCGCGAGCACGTCGTCGCCATCGCTCCTTACGGCCGCGATCCCAATGGGGGCATGATGGCCTACATCATGCGCTACGCCGCCGAACTCCGCAGCGCGCAGGATTACTTTCGCGACATCAAGCCGGTCGAGGTGGCATCCGACTCGCTCGAACTCGCCAAGATGCTCATCCAGCGCCGCGCTTCCGCCTTCCAACCCGAGCAGTTCGTCGATGGCTACGAGGTCGCCGTCAAAGAACTCGTCGAAGCCAAGGTCAACCATGCGCCTGTGCCGCAGGAGGCTGAGCCCGCCCCTGCCCGCGGCAAGGTCATCAACCTCATGGACGCGCTGCGCAAAAGCATCGGCGGCGCTGCGGCTCCCGCCGCCACAGAACCCGAGCCGGAGCAGGCCAAGCCGCCCAAGAAGGAGCCCAAGCGCGCCGCCGGCGCCGGCATCTCGCTGGTCAAAGGCGCCACCTCGCAACCTGCAACCAAGGCTGCCACCAAGTCCGCAGCCAAGGGCGAAACAAAGA
>CAXUIF010000335.1:0-1282 GCA_964250995.1 uncultured Acidobacteriaceae bacterium | reverse complement strand
AACAAAGACTGCCGCCAAGTCCACATCGAAACGCAAAAGCGCGTAGGCCCCCACGGCACGCCCCAGGTACCCGGCCCGGCGGGACTTGCAGCGACGCGCGACGACGTTTTTGGGCAGCGCATAACCTCAGCCCTGCTCAAGCACTCCGTCACAACGCGGCCTGGCTTGTGTAATAAGTGCGGGCTCATAAAAGTGCAATCGCAAGCCGCTTCGCCTTAGAGACAGTCCAATACTCTTAAAGGTTATGGCCCAGCAAAGATCACCCTCCAAGGCTGCGAAGACAGCCAAAAGCTCAACCACGAACCCGGCCCCTAAAAAGGCGTTGCCCGAGACCGCCGCAAAGACGGCCGAGAGCGCGCCTAAACGTGTCACAAAGGCTGCCGTCACACAGAAGACCGCAAGCCCCGCTACCGCGCGCGTTCCCGCGAAGCGAGCCGCCGCGCCCAAACAGCCTGCGGCCGCGGCCCAGTCCGCTCCCGAGCCGCTACTCCCTGAGCCCACCTCCGCCGACCTCGTCGACACGCAGCTTGCCAAGTACCGCAGCATGCGCGACTTCCATGTCACCGCCGAGCCCTCCGGAGCAGAGGCGACTGCTTCCGCCAAAGCCGCTACGCCACGTCCCAAGTCACCAACCGCCGGCCTCCCGTTCGTGATCCAGAAGCACGCCGCCAGCCACCTCCACTACGATTTCCGGCTCGGCTGGAGCGGCGTTCTCAAGAGCTGGGCCGTCGCCAAGGGCCCTAGCTATGTCGTCGGCGACCGCCGCCTCGCCGTTCAGGTCGAAGACCATCCCATGGAGTACGGCGGCTTTGAAGGCATCATCCCCAAAGGACAGTACGGCGGGGGCACCGTCATGGTCTGGGACCAGGGGACCTGGTGGCCCCAGCCCGGTCACGAAAACGTCGAGGCCGGTCTCCGCACCGGCTCCCTTAAATTCGAAATGCACGGCTCCAAGATGCGCGGCAAATGGGCGCTCATCCGCATGCACACCACCAGGCCCTACGGCGGACCGGACGGAAGCCAAGCCGGCCGCTGGAAGTCCAACGACAAACCCCAGTGGCTCCTCATCAAGGAGCACGACGACTTCGAACGCCCCGGCACCGCCCCCGCCATCACCGACGAAGCACCCAACTCCGCCCTTACCGGCCGCACCATGGACGAGATCGCCCACCAGAGCGACCACGTCTGGAACAGCAAAGACACGGCCAACGCCACCGGCACCGCCTGGTACCGCCAGGATGGCCTAGAGGCCCCCACAGGCAGCTCCCCCCAACCACAACCG
>CAXUIF010000334.1:0-2377 GCA_964250995.1 uncultured Acidobacteriaceae bacterium | reverse complement strand
TGTCGGAGTACTGCGGAAGGCGGATGGCGCGATTCATGAACTCGGCCCAGATGGGGGCGGCGGCGGTGGCGCCCTGGAGCTTGACGTCGGTGTAGTCGTCGTTGCCGATCCAGACGATGCAGATGAGGTTGGAGGTGTAGGCGGCGAACCAGGCGTCGTGGGAGGTGCCGGTTTTGCCAGCAGCCGGGGCGGTGAAGCCGAGCTTGCGGACGGCGATACCGTAGCCGAAGTTCATGACGCCTTCGAGCAGGTTTTGGGTGAGAAAGGCGGCTTTGGGGTTCATGACCTGCTTGGCGTCCGGGGTGTAATCGGCGACGACATCGCCGTCCTTGTTGCGGACGCTGGAGAGCAGCCAGGGGGTGAGGTGGACGCCGTTGTTGGCGAACACGGTGTAAGCGCCGGCCATATCGAGCGGGGTGGCGTCATAAGCGCCGAGCGAGACGGCGGGGGTGCCCTTGGCGCCGGTGATACCTGAGGCCCGGGCTAACGCCGCGACGTTGTTGAAGCCGACCTGTTCGCCGAGCGAGATCGTGGCGTTGTTGAGAGAGTGCGCGAGGGCATAGATGGCGGTGACGTCGCCGTGGAACTCGTCTTTGAAGTTGCCGGGGTTATAGGTTTGGCCGTCGAAGGTGAAGGTGGTGGGGACGTCGTGGAGAACCGTGAGCGCGGTGAACGGGCTGCCGTTGAGGGTTTGGCCGTCGACGGCCTGTTCTTCCGCTTCCGCGTAGACGAAGGGCTTGAAGATGGAGCCGGTGGGGCGCTTGCTGGTGGCGTGGTTGAGCTGCGAGGCGGCGTAGCTGCGGCCGCCGACAAGCGCGAGGACCTGGCCCGTGTGCGGGTTGAGCGCGATGAGGGCGACCTGGGGCGAGCTTGTAGAGCCGATGTGGCGCTTGTGATTCGCAGCGACCAGGGCGTCGACCCGCCTCATGCCAATCTCTACGGCTTCGGAGGCGATTTTTTGAAGGTCGGGGTCAAGGGAGGTGTAGATGCGCAGCGAGGAGTGCGAGCTGTCGTAGTCGCCGATCCGCTGGGTGATCTGGTCGTGGACGAGATCGACGAAATAGGGGGCTTCGGAGGCGTCGACCTCAGCAGGGGCTAGCTTGATGGGCTGAGCTTTGGCGGCTTCGGCCTCGGTGGGGGTGATGGCGCCGGTCTCGACCATGGCGTCCAGGACGATGTTGCGGCGGACGGTGGCGCGGTCGGCGTGCCGGTAGGGTGAAAAAAAGTTGGGGCGCTGAATCATGCCGGCGAGCAGGGCGCAGTCGGCGAGATCGAGCTGCTTCAAGGGCTTGCCGAAGTAGGCCTGAGCAGCCTCGCCAAAGCCGTTCACGGCGTAGCTGCCGCGCTGCCCGAGGTTGATCTGATTGGCGTACATCTCGAAGATCTGCTGCTTGTTGAAGCGCGCTTCGAGCTGGTACGTGATCATGATCTCCGCGATCTTGCGGGCGTAAGTTTTTTGGGGCGAGAGGAAGAAGCCGCGAGCGAGCTGTTGTGTGAGCGTGGAGCCGCCACAGGCCTTCTGGTGCGAGACGATGTCCTGGACGGCGCACTTGGCGGTGCGGACGTAGTTGATGCCGGCGTGCTCGAAGAAGCGGCGGTCCTCGATCGCGAGCACGGCCTGGACCATGCGCGGAGGGATCTGGTCATAGGTGACCATCCGGCGCTTGGTGCGGTTTTTGTCCTCGGTGAGGGCGGTGATGAGCTGCGGTTCGAGCTTGTAGGCGGCGAGTGCGGCGCCATTTTCGGCGGTGATGGATTCCACCACGCCGTCGGGGGTCGCGATGGTGGCGCCGTCGGCAGCGAGGTAGCTTTGGGGGCCGGGCTTGATGCGGACGGTGTCGCCGGAGAGTTGGACCGAGCCCATGGCGTTTTCTGAGCCGTCGTAGCCAGCGCGGCGGAGTTGCGCGGCGATGGTTTGCGCGGTGAGGTGCTGGCCGGGGCGGACCTCCTGCGGGGAGGCGTAGATCTGCGCCTGCGAGGCAAAGAGCGGGCCTTGCGCGAGGCGTTGATCGACGAGCCCGGCGTACTGGTGGTACTCGTAGGCGAAGGCGAGCGCGCCGACGACGGCAAGGAGGAGTACGAGCACAAGCGCGGCGCGGAGGGCGCGGAAGAGAAGGCCGTGCGGGGAGGGATGGGCGACTTTGACGAGGACGGGCATGGCGGGTCAGCTTGCGATGGTCTGTTCTGGGCGACGAACTGTCATCTCGACCGGAGCGGCACAGCCGCGGAGTGGAGAGATCTGCAGGCTGGCCGACATCCAGGGCCTGTTGGCCCAAACTGCAGATCTCTCCACTCCGGTGCGCTCCGGTCGAGAGGACAGAGCAATGTTTCGATTCACCGCAGGGATGACACGAGAGGAGCCAGGGACTGGCAAGCC
>CAXUIF010000333.1:0-2404 GCA_964250995.1 uncultured Acidobacteriaceae bacterium | reverse complement strand
CTTCGACCGCCACAAATGCGCCATCGATATGGTTTCCACCTCCGAGGTTTCCATCTCAGTCACCGTCGACAGCCGCGAAGCCCTCCCCGCCATCTCCGCTGAGCTTTCCAAACTCGCCGACGTCAAACTCGAAGGCAACAAGGCCCTTGTCTGCCTGGTCGGCGAGGATGTTCGCGGTCAATCCCGCATCGCCGCCCAAGTCTTCTCTCCCGTCCACCACATCAACGTCCGCATGATCTCCCAGGGCGCCAGCGAAATCAACATGAGCTTCATGATCAACGAAGAAGACGCCGAAGCCGCCATCCGCGCCCTTCACCACCAGTTCTTCACCAACCCCGATCCGGCAGTGTTCGACATCGAAGCCCGGAATCTGCAAATTGTAAGTTCTACGTTGTAAGTTGTAAGTCACGATCTTCAATGCCCGGTCGCCAACTCACTCACCCGCACTCGTCCGAATGCCTCAAATCGACACTTACAACGTCGAACTTACAACGTAGAACCTTTTGGAGTCCCCCATGCGTGTCCTCGTTCTCGGCGTCGGTAAAACCGGCAAGCTTGTCGCCTCGGTCGCCTCTGAGCACGGCCACAGCGTCCACGTCCTTGACGCCACGGAAAACAAAGGCGCTTCCGCCCTGACGGCTCCGTTTGTCGCCGGCTTCGACGTCGTCATCGACTTCACCACGCCTGAAGCCGTGCTCGGCAACATGCGCGCTTGCCTCTTCAATGGAGCCAAAATGGTCATCGGCACCACGGGCTGGCACGCCAAGCTGCCCGACATGAAGCAGCTCGCCGAGCGCCGCGGCGCCTCGCTCCTCTATGGAGCGAACTTCTCCGTCGGCGTTCAGCTGATGCTCAAGCTCGCTACCGAGATGACCAAAACCCTTGGCGCCGCCGGCTACACCTTCGCCATCTCCGAGACTCACCACACCACCAAGCTCGACGCTCCCTCCGGCACCGCGCTCACCCTGCGCGACGCCGTGCGGGTTGCCGCCGGCCTTGAACACATCCCCATCGAGTCCATCCGTCAGGGCGAGGCCGTCGGCCTCCATGTGCTTGAGGCCTCCGGTGCCGGCGACAAGATCCTCCTCACCCATGAGTCGCACTCGCGCCGCCCTTACGCCGAAGGCGCCGTCCGCGCCGCCGAATGGCTCGCCCAAGCCAAGCCGGGCGTCTACGACTTTCACGACATCTTTGAAAAGATCTAGCCTTGCTTTGTCAGCCCTGCCCCGTGCTCACCGGTGCCGTCCTCGCTGAGCCGAAGGGAAAGGTATTCCGTGTTCTGCCCGTGACAGCAAAAGTCCCCAGAAGTGCCATACAATCCGCTGCCTCGCGAGCGCCCCTCACGTTAAACTGTCCCGAATGACACCTGCTGTGCTGCGGCCCCAGGCATTTGCCGGGCTCCCTTTTGAACAAAAGCTCGATCGCCTTGCCCAGATCGCGATCCACGTCGGCGTAAACCTGCAACCCGGCCAGGAGCTCTATCTCACAGCCCCCACGGAGGCGCTGCCGCTTGTGCGCCGCCTCACCGAGCACGCCTACAAGGCCGGGGCCAAGCTCGTAACGACCCTGCTCTCCGATGACGCACTCATCCTTTCCCGCTTCCAACACGCGCCGGATAGCTCTTTCGACTACGCCCCCAAGTGGCTCTACGACGGCATCGCAGAGGCCTTCCGTTCCGGCGCCGCCCGTCTCGGGGTGACCGGGGCCGACCCTGCCCTGCTCGCCGGCCAGGACCACGACAGGATCGCCCGCGCCAATACCGCGCAGTCCCGCGTCTACAAGCCCGCCATGGACCTGATCACGCGTCACGGCATCAACTGGTCCATCGTCGCCAGCGCCACGCCTGCCTGGGCCGCGCTGGTCTTCCCGCACGATCCGCCCGAACTCGCCCTGGGCAAGCTGTGGGACGCCATCTTCCACATCTCCCGCATCACGGCAGACGACCCGGTCGCCGAGTGGGAAACCCACGGCCGCAATCTCCAACAGCGCGTCGATCTGCTGAACGGCAAACGCTTCCACGCACTCCGCTTCTTCACCGACGACAACACCACCGACCTTACCGTCGGGCTCGCCGACCAGCACCTTTGGGCCGGGGGCGGTACCCTTTCCGGCAACGGCGTCCTCTGCCAGCCCAACATCCCCACCGAAGAGTGCTTTACAACTCCCCACAAGGACCGCGTAAACGGCCATGTAGCGGCCACCAAGCCCCTCTCGCACCAGGGCACCCTGTTTGAAAACATCCGCTGCACCTTCAAGCACGGCCGCATCGTCCACGCCACGGCCACCGCCGGCCAGGAAGCCCTCAATAAGCTCCTTTCCACCGATAGCGGCGCGCGCCAGCTCGGCGAAGTCGCCCTCGTGCCCGACCGCTCCCCCATCGCACAATCCGGCACGCTCTTTTACA
>CAXUIF010000332.1:0-2446 GCA_964250995.1 uncultured Acidobacteriaceae bacterium | reverse complement strand
CCCCAGTTGTAGGCGTCCTTGTTCTGCACCGCCTCCACTGCCTGTTGCTGCTGCTGTCCATCTGGCGGATAGGGCGAAAGGTCTCCTGGCGACTGCCAGGTGGACTTGTCTTCGTTCACGCTGCCGAAGTGAAAGGTGGGGAGGAGATGCACGGACGTGAGCCCTGCTTTGGCGAGCTGATGAAGATGGCGCATGCCGTTGCTGGCGAGATCGTCGAAGGCCTCGTAGGTGCCTTGGATCGCTGCCGGCACGGTAGGATCGCCCACACTGAAGTCACGAACATGGAGCTCATAGATGCTCGTGTCGTTTAGGCTGGCCAGCGCCGGCGACCGCACGACGTCCCAGAGAAAGGGCTTGGTCTCCTCCGCATCCAGGTCCGTGATGCGAGTCATGGTGCCGTTGAGCGACAGATCCACCGAGTAAGGATCCGTGGTGGTGTTTGTGTCAATGGCCTGATCGGCCGCAACGTATACCTGCGCACGCAGCTGGTAGTACTTGCCATTCCAGCTGCTGTCTCCCTTGGCGACCCACACGCCCTTGTGCTCGTGCATCGCCACAGTCTTCTGCGGGGAGGCGTCTGTGGGTTGATCAAAGAGAAGCAGCGACAGACTCTGCGCCGTAGGGGCCCAAACCTTCACCTTTACCGAGGCCGATTCGTCATCCTCCCAGTCTGACCAGGAGCCACTGCGTGAGTGGTTGAAGACGGCGCCGAGTTTGCCGTTGTAGGCCAGCAGCGCGTCGATGGCGCCAAAGGTCTGGACGCCCGTCGTGTACTTCAGGGTGCCGTCGGGGGCAAGGGCCGTGACTTCCAGCTGGCTCTTCAGCGCAGACAGCGCCACTGCGGGCTGGAGCGTCGTGGGCAGCTTGTACAGCGCGTAGCCGCTCAGTTGCGGAAACCGGGTAAGCTCCTCCGGCGTGAGGGTACCGGAGAAGGGGGTGAGTGGGATTGCGGTGCCTCCGGTCACGCCTGTGCTGGTGATCTGCAGCCCGGCAGTCAGGCTGGCCTGGAGCGAGTAGGTCCAACCGGAAACGGCGTAGGTAGACGGCAAGGCGATGGTGGTGGCGTCGATCCAGTAGGCCTGCAGCTGATTGAAGGGCCCGACAAGCAACTGGGCTGCTGTGGGCGGCTGCAGGTAGATGGTTGGGTTGCCGGAGACGACCCAGCCTTCCAGTTGCTGCGGGATTTGGAGCGACTGATCCGGGCCGGGGTCCTTTGCGCCGGTGGAGCAGTTGTGGATGATGAAGCCAAGATGACCCGGAACCACGCCTACGTCGAAGTAGGGCCCGTAGCTGTCATAACCGGCGTAGTTGTCGTTGGTAACGCAGAAGTTTCCTGTCGGGTCTGTCGTCGCGCCGTAGACGTACAGGCTCCAGTTGGCGTAGTTGCCATCAGGCCGGTAGTAGTGGATGCGGGCGTGCCCGGGAGCCAGAGGCGGATCCTGTCCGATCGCCGGTCGCGTGGGACTCAGGACGTCGCTGCCGGAAAGCTCCCAGAACTCGCGGCCCTGCGTGGCGGGATTGACGTATTGGTTGGGCCCGGGGTCTTTGAGGTTGCCGTTGTGCAGGATGAGGCCGACGTTCGTAGCCGTTGCCGTGACGCCCACATCGAAGTACGCGCCAAAGCTGTCCTTGCCGGTCACTGGAACGGGCCCGGCGGCAAAGTTGTTGGGCTCCGTTGTATCGAAGAAGGCGTAGATGGTCCAACCGGTGTAGTTGCCGTCAGGGCGGAAGTAGTGCACGCGAATGTCGCCGGCCGGAATGGGTGGGGCAGCCTGGGCCGACAAGGGCTTTGCCGAGGCGCCGAGCGCGACCAGGGAAAGCAGAAGGACGATGCGCGACCACACGCGATGTACTGACGAAGCAACTCTCATACTCGAAGATCTCCCCTGAGGCCCGACGTCCGCAGGGCCACCGGGGGTCTCTCCGGCGTTCCGCTTTTTAACGTTGGCGATGCGAAGCTTCGGACTGGCTCCGGCGTGTGCGCAATGGATGCAGCTTCACTTCTAGGTTGTTTCCGATTCACTTGCTAAGTCCTGCGGCAGCAACAGCTTGGGGAGCCGTATTCGCCGGCGCCAACGATGGTTTAGCATGTCGGTCTAGGGATCTGGCCTGTATGAGCACCGTTCAACGGCACGAACTCGTCAGCTTCGGCAGCTTTGAGGTGGACCTCGACACCGGCGAGATCCGGAAGTTCGGGATGCGTATCCGGTTACAGAGCCAACCCTTTCGGCTTCTGGCAGCCTTGCTCTCCCGCCCCGGCGAGATTGTGACCCGCGAGGAGCTGCAGCTGCAGATCTGGGGCGAAAATACCACCGTCGACTTTGAACGGGGCATCGCGACCGCCATGAACAAGCTGCGTGAGGCGCTCGGCGACTCTGCCGAGCACCCACGGTATGTAGAGACGCTGGCGAAACGAGGGTTTCGGTTCATCGCGCCGGTTGTGGTC
>CAXUIF010000331.1:618-2492 GCA_964250995.1 uncultured Acidobacteriaceae bacterium | reverse complement strand
TTAGCCACTGACCGGTGTGGGAATTCGGGGTAGCTGCAATCTGTTCGGGGGTGCCGGTAGCGACGATCTGGCCGCCGCCTGAGCCGCCTTCTGGGCCCATGTCGATGACGTGGTCGGCGCACTTGATGATGTCGAGGTTGTGTTCGATGACGAGGAGGGAGCCGCCGCCGTCGATGAGCTTTTTGAAGGCGGCGAGGAGGCGGGCGACGTCTTCGAAGTGGAGGCCGGTGGTGGGCTCGTCGAGGATGTAGAGGATGCGGCTGCCGCCCCAGCGAGCGGGCTCGTCAGAATTGCCAGTGCTGGCGGCGCGTTTGGCGGCCTCGTCCCTCATTTTGGCGAGGGGGCCGGAGCGAGCGGCAGCGAGGTGCTGGGCGAGTTTGACGCGTTGGGCTTCGCCGCCGGAGAGGGTGGTGGCGGATTGGCCGAGGCGGAGGTAGCCGAGGCCTACCTCGTCGAGGACGGCTAGTTTGTCGACGATCTTGGGGTGGCCGGCGAAGAAGCTCACCGCTTCGCGGACGGTGAGGCCGAGGACGTCGTGGATGCTTTTGCCCTTGTATTTGACTTCGAGGACGGCGGCTTTGTAGCGGGTGGCGTTGCACTCTTCGCAGGGGAGCTCGACGTCGGCGAGGAACTGCATCTCCACGGTGACGGTGCCGTCGCCTTCGCAGACGTCGCAGCGGCCGCCGGGGACGTTGAAGCTGAAGCTGCCGGCAGTAAGGTTCTTGCGCTTGGCGTCGGGCTGGGCGGCAAAGAGCTCGCGGATGGGGTCGAAGGCCTTGGTGTAGGTGACGGGGTTGGAGCGCGGAGTGCGGCCGATGGGGGACTGGTCGACGAGGACGACGTCGTTGAGATATTGAGCGCCGGAGAGCTCGCGAAAGGCATGTGCAGGCATTTTGACGTCGACGCCTTCGTCCGTGTTCAGGGTGCTCAGCAGTGCGGGGTAAAGCACCTGGTGAACGAGCGTGGATTTGCCGGAACCGCTGACGCCGGTGATGCAGGTGAGCATGCCGAGAGGGATCTCTGCGTCGACGCCGCGGAGGTTGTGGGCGCGGGCGCCTTTGAGGAGGAGGCGCTCGCGGCCGGGTTCGCGGCGGTGGCGGGGAACGGCAATTTCGGCGCGGCCGGAGAGGTATTTGCCGGTCAGGGAGTTGGGGTCGCGCTCGAGTTCGGGGACGGTGCCGGAGGCCATCAGGCGGCCGCCGAGTTCGCCGGCGCCGGGGCCCATGTCGAGGAGCTTATCAGCGGCGCGGATGACGTCGGGGTCGTGCTCGACCACGAGGATGGTGTTGCCGAGGTCGCGGAGGTCTTCGAGAATATGGATGAGTTTGGCGGTGTCGCGGGGGTGGAGGCCGATGGAGGGCTCGTCGAGGACGTAGAGGGCGCCGACTAAGCGAGAGCCGAGAGAGGTGGCTAGCTGAATGCGCTGCGACTCGCCGCCGGAGAGGGTGGAGCTGAGGCGGTCCAGGGTGAGGTACTCGAGGCCGACCTGCTGAAGGAAGCTGATGCGTTCGCGGGTCTCTTCGAGGATCTTGCCGGCGATTTCTTCCTGCGCGGGGGTGAGTTGGAGGTTGTCGAAGAAGGCTTGGGCGGCGGTGATGGTGAGGGCGCAGGCCTCGCAGATGTTCTTGTCGTTTAAGAGCACGGCGCGGGCTTCAGCGCGGAGGCGCTGGCCGCGGCACTCCGGGCAGGGGGCGTAACCGCGGTACTTGGAAAGAAAGACGCGGACATGGAGCTTGTATTTCTTGCCGTCTAGGTCGTTGAAGAAGCCGCGGATGCCGGGCCATCGATTTGCGCCAGCACTTCGGCCGTCCCAGAGGAACTGCTGCTGGGCTTCGGTGAGGTCGTACCAGGGGATGTCGGTGCGGATGCCCTCG
>CAXUIF010000331.1:0-608 GCA_964250995.1 uncultured Acidobacteriaceae bacterium | reverse complement strand
ATCTCGGCGGGCCAGGGGTAGCGGTATTTGGGCTTGGTCCAGGGGTCGATGGCGCCGGCGTCGAGGGATTTCGATTTGTCCGGGACGATGAGGTTGGGATCGAAGTCGATGGTATTGCCGAAGCCCTGGCAGCGGGGGCAGGCGCCGTAGGGGTTATTGAAGCTGAAGAGGCGGGGCTCGGGTTCGCGGTAGCAGCGGTGGCAGGTGGCGCACTCGAAGGCGGCGGAGAAGCGGAGGGTTTCGGGCTGCAAAGATGCAGGTCTCTCCACTTCGCCTTCGGCTCCGGTCGAGATGACGTCGTTGGAAGGCGCGCGAGGGACGGTGCGGAAGACGATTTCGCCGGATTCGCGGTAGCCGGTTTCGATGGCGTCGACCAGACGGGCGCGGTTGTCAGCGGAGGTGGTGAGGCGGTCGGCCAGGACGAAGATGGGGCGCTGGGTGAGGGGCTCGTCGGAGGTGGCGGCGGTGAAGTCGAGTTCGAGCAGGGACTCGGGCGTGGAGAACTCCACAATATTGCCCGGGCCGAGGGCTCCGTTGCCGGGTGTGCTGGGGTCGGCGGCGTCGGCTTGCCACAGGCGGTTGTAGCCGCGGCGGCGGAGGTCGGCGAG
>CAXUIF010000330.1:0-2508 GCA_964250995.1 uncultured Acidobacteriaceae bacterium | reverse complement strand
AAGTCGTTAGTCTTCATCGGGAGTGCCTCGGTTAAGAATGATCCAGGAACGGAATCCAGCAGAGACCGAGGCGCTTTCGATAAGGTGACTTGGCGGAAGCCGTTGGCGGGGTGTGACGAGTATGGAGCTACTGGCGTTCTTTGGTACTGTGCAACGTTAACAAATTGCCCGGTGTACGCTGACAGCCAGTCAACGAGGGCGCGGAGGAGCGGAATCCTGCGACGGACAAAGGCGCATGGATGGGTTTCCACAGTTTGTAGACGGCAGAAAAGGCCGTAGCGGCACACCTCCGCACCCGCGCCGAGGCGCGTGATCGCTGGCCAGATGTCACCTCATGGCCTAAGAACTGTCGAGGGCGCGGCATGGGGAGCGCAGTTGTTGAGCGCTCAAGGAGGAGCCGATTCGCATCGGCTTGCGGCAACGGGGACAGGTCCAAGTGCCGGCAGCGGGAACGCTGCTATCGGTGAACTGCCGAATCGGCCTGTCCTTATCCAGTAAGCCACGAATGCGATCTAAGGCCGTGCTCCTCTGCGAGTTGGCAAGAAAGCCGAACTGGCGAATCCGGACGAAGCCATGCGGCAGCACGTGTTGCACAAAGCGTCGCAGAAACTCCTCTGCTGCCAGCGTCATGACGCGCTGTTTGTTGCCATGCGCATAATCTTTCCAGCGAAACCGGACGCGTTCTCCGTCAAAGGCCAACAGCCGGTGATTGCTGATCGCAACACGATGGGTGTAGCGGCCCAGGTAACGAAGCGCCTGAGCCGGGCCGCCGAAAGACGGTTTGGCATACACCACCCAGCCCTGCCGAAAGAGCGTGCGGAGAAAAGCGGCAAAGGCTTGCGGTTGCGCCAGCGCCGCGTTGTGCCCCGCTAAGCGCAGCCGCTGGCGGCGAAACGCTCGTTTCAATCCGGCGACGAACTTGCCCCGGAAAACTCGACCGAGCACTTTGACGGGCAGAAAGAACGCATAGCGCGGAGCCGCCCACTGCTGGCCGTCGGCGGAAAGTCCGCCTCCCGGCACCACACAGTGCAGGTGTGGATGGAGTTGCAGGGTCTGCCCCCACGTATGCAAGATGGCGAGAAAGCCAATCCGGGCACCAAGATGCCGTGTATCGGCAGCCACTTCGAGCATCGTCTCAGCCACCGTTCGGAACAAGAGATCGTACAGCAATTTGGCGTTGTCCCGGCAGAGCAGATGGAGTGAATGGGGCAGGGTGAAGACGACATGGAAGTAAGGCACATCCAGAAGCTCTTGTTGTCGTGCCGTGAGCCAACGCTCGCGTGCTTGGGCCTGACACTTCGGGCAGTGGCGATTGCGGCAGGAATTATACGAAAGGACCGAATAGTCGCAGGCCGAGCAGGTATCCACATGACCGCCGAGCGCCTCGGTACGGCAGCGCTCGACGGCACGCAACACTTTCAGCTGCTGAAAGCTCAACCAGCGCTGATGCTGCTCGACAAAGCGAGCACCACAAGCACGGACGAGATCGGCCACCTCAAGGGTGGGGCGGCTCATTCCGGCTTCCGCAGACGGCGCGACAGCGGCACACTGTTTAGTGGAACTGTAGCGATCCGGTCAAGTGGCGTGGAAACGGCTTGCAAATGTTTCTTCGAGAGATGAAGGTAAAGCGAGGTCGTCGCCAAGTCCTCATGACCGAGCAGGACTTGCAAGGTCTTCAACTCAACTCCGGCTTCCAATTGATGCGTCGCGTAACTGTGTCTCAGCGTGTGCGGGGTGACGTGCTTATTGAGGCTGGCGCGTTTCGCCGCAAACTGGACCGCCGCGTAAATCATCTTCGTCGTGATCGGTTTGTCAGCCCGCCAGCCCTTCTCCGTGCCCGGAAACAAGTAGGTCTTGGGCCGCATCCAGCGCCAGTACAGCCGGAGGGTTTCCAGCAACTTGGGACTGAGCGGAACTTCCCGGTCCACGTTGCCTTTGCCTTGCACCACACGGATCATCATGCGTTGGCTATCGATATCGCTGACCTTCAGCCGGCACAACTCAGCGCGCCGCAGCCCGCAGGAGTACAGCGTCATCAACATGGCTCGATGGAAGAGGTTCCGAGCCGACTCGATCAGCCGCAGCGCTTCTTCCGGGCTCAAAACTACGGGCAGCCGTCGACGGTAATTGCGGGGATAGGGCAGATCCTCCTTCATGTCGCGGCGCTTGAGCGTCTTGGCATATAGAAAGCGAACGGCGGCGACATGCTGGACGACCGTCCGTACCGCCAGCTTTCGTTCTTCCAGCAAATGCACGTGGTAACGCCGGAGGTCGTCCGGCCCGAGATCATCGAATGGTTTTTCGCCGTACTCTTGAAAAGCACCCACGATCCGCAGGTAGGATTGAATGGTGCTTTCGGCATAGTGGCGGCGCACGAGTTCCTCGCGCATCCGCTCTTGCAGTTTGTTCACAGAGAACTCCTTTCTCTATGAACAAAGCTATCGATCTGCTACTGCCCCAGTCGGACACGCCTCGGGCGTCCGCCGCGTCAGCGGCTTCGTCCAAGTC
>CAXUIF010000329.1:0-2516 GCA_964250995.1 uncultured Acidobacteriaceae bacterium | reverse complement strand
GTGTTGTTTGAGGCCATGCGGCAGCGCCGCGAGCCTGCCGCTCGCCCGCAAGCCGCGAGCACGTCAAAACAGGGAAGGCCACAGAAGGGCCTCGGATCTTGAGGCAGGCTGGGCCGGTGGCGCTGTTGGGGAAATCTGTATACGGCGCCACGTGTGCCTTGTTGGCGATGGGCCTCTGCGCACAAACCCCGCCGCCTAATCCTCCTTCTCCTCCCGGAGCCACTTCCACCTCCGACCCAAGGGACGCGACCCCGCCGCATAAGGGCCAGATCGTCATCCAAAGCCACGGTGAGCCCCCTGCGAGCCTGGACCAAACCCAAGCTCTGCCCGGAGCGCAGACCGACGGCCCGGCCCGCGGCCAGGCTGCCCAACAGGCTGCCAAACAGGACGCCAAACCGGACCCCAAACAGGACGCCAGCGTCGATGTTTCCGATGCCGAGCGTGGCGCTCTCACCGTCACCAGCTATGACCTGGATGCCCGCCTGCGCCCTCAGCGCGCCGGCCTGAGCATGCGCGCGCATCTGACGGTGCGCAATGACGGCGCCACGCCGCTGCGTCAGATCCCTTTGCAGATCTCCTCCACCCTGCGTTGGGAGAGCGCCACGCTGGTGGACGGCCCCAAGCGCACCCCGCTCCAGCTTTCCCAGCACCGGCTGGACACCGATGCCGACCACACCGGCGCGGCGTCCGAGGCCGTGCTCCCCCTCGCGGAGCCACTGCTGCCTGGAGCCTCCGCGTCGTTAGACCTGTTCTACTCCGGGACGGTCCCGCAGGATGCCGGACGCCTCGCCCGCCTGGGCGCCGGCCCCGCCCAGCAGCGCAACACAGATTGGGACGCGATCAGCCCTGTCTGGACCGGGCTGCGCGGCTTCGGCAACGTCCTCTGGTACCCGGCAGCCGCGCCGCAGCGCTTTCTTGCCGAAGCCAACACCCTGATCACCGGCGGGGGCCGCATACGCGGCCGGGAGCAGGCCGCCTCCGTCCGGCTCCGTCTCAGTGTCGAGTACGCCGGCGAACCGCCTGCCGCCGCCTACTTCTGCGGTCGGCGGGTCGCGCTGAACGCTTTGGCCGACGATCCCGATGCCCCCTCCGCCACGGCCACGGGTTTGGCCTCTGGCGAGTTTGCAGCCCAGCCGCTCGGCTTTCGTCTGCCCAGTCTGTTCGTGATTCAGCAGCCTGAAACGCTTCTAGAAGGATCCGGCACCGCCGCGCCGGAACCCGCCGGGCCGATATCTTCGGCGGACGGGGCGTCCAGCAACGCCGCACCGAGCTCGTCCAGCTCCTCCAATCCTGACGCGGCGCCCGCGTTGCGGACCCGTTCCGCTCGCGCAGCCGTCCCCGTTACCAGCGAGGCCCTGATCGCCCTGGCTGCAGCGGATGCCGCTGCGGATTCAGGTGCTGCGGCAGGCCTGGGCGCTGCGGCAAATCAGGCTGCCTCGCTGCTGGCCGACTGGCTCGGGCCGCACCCCCTGTCGGCGCTCACCGTGCTCGACCACGCCGGCCAGCCCTTCCAGGATGGTCCCTTGCTGGTGGCCCCGGCGGCTACGCTTGAGACCTCGCCGGAGGCCCCCGCCCTCGTCTACAGCCTGACGCACGCCTGGGTGCAGACCGGCCAGCCCTGGATAGACGAAGGCCTTGCCCAGTTCTTCGCTTTGCTGTCCGTGGAGCGGGACAGCGGCCGCGCGGCTGCCCAGGGTCAGCTTGCCGAGCTGATGCGATTGGTGGGACTTGCTGAACCGGACCTGGCGTCGGCTACCGATCCGCACCCCGGCCAGCCTCTCGTCGCCGCCACCGACGAACTTTTCTACCGGCGAAAAGCCGCCGCCGTCTGGTGGATCTTGCGCGACCTGACTGGCGAAGCACCCTTGCGCGCGGCGCTGGCGGCCTGGCGTACGCAACCCGAATCGCGGGAACCCCCCGAGGTCCAGGCCCTCGCCTTTCAGCACCTGCTGGAGCGCCTCAGCGGCAAAGAACTCGGCTGGTTTTTCGCCGATTGGGTAGTCCGGGATCGCGGCCTGCCCGATCTCACGATCGCCGACGTCCAAACCACGCAAACGGCTGCCGGTCCCGGCCATTCCACCGGCTTTCTGGTAGCTGTGACAGTGCGCAATGAGGGTGGCGCCATCGCGGACGTACCGATGCTCATCCACTCCGGCCAGTTCAGCACGGCAGCGCGTGTGCGCGTGCCAGGCTTTGCGCAGACGACGCAGCGCGTCCTGGTGGAAACGGCACCGACCGCAGTGACACTGAACGACGGCGACACGCCGGAACTGCGTGTTTCCGTGCACACGCGCCAACTGAACGTGCGCCCGGCGCCGTAGGGCCCACGCCACCTCCTTCAGCAAGTCCCCTGCACAACGCATCCTTCCATCGCCTACACAGCCCGGTGCCAAGCCCTACCGCGGCGCGAGCGGAACTGCCTGTGTCCGCGGCGTTGCGAAAGGGGCCCCCTCCAGGGGTGACAGGTTGCGCGGCACCAGCAAGGGCGCAGTCCGCAACCGGCGCCCGGCCAGAGG
>CAXUIF010000328.1:0-2521 GCA_964250995.1 uncultured Acidobacteriaceae bacterium | reverse complement strand
CCGAGGTCGTCCGCATCTGCGGCGCGCTCGAAAGCGAGATCGCCCTGCTCGAACCCGACGAACGCCAGGAGTTTCTCACCGACCTCGGCCTTGCCGAGCCGGGCCTGAACCGCCTGATCCACGCCGGCTACCGCCTGCTCAATCTCGTCACCTACTTCACCGCCGGCGTCCAGGAGGTCCGTGCCTGGACGATTCCGCGCGGCACCAAGGCCCCTGGCGCCGCAGGCGTCATCCACACCGACTTCGAACGCGGCTTCATCCGCGCCGAAGCCTACGCCTCCGCCGACCTGTTCCGCCTGCGCTCCGAGCAAGCCGTCAAAGAAGCCGGCCTTCTCCGCTCCGAAGGCAAAGAGTACATCGTCAAAGACGGCGACATCCTCTTCTTCAAATTCAACGTCTAGCGCCGCAGGCCAGGGACGAGGTTGTACTGCTCCAGCCGGCTACGGTCTCGCTTACCCTTTGCGCACGCACGATGCGCCTTTACCTCCGCATACACTGGGCGACTGCAGAGGAGGGCGCCGAGCAGCATAAAAAGGGCCGCCCAGCTTAACCGAAAGATGGGCGTATAGATCACGTCTGCCCAGGCGGCAACGCCAAGACAGACGGCTCGTAGGTTCGCGCTGGACCGGTCTGCGCCGGTGACCTTTAGGCGAGCCCATTCGGCGGCTGCAGCCGGTGACGGCTGTGCCAGGGACGTGAAAAGATCCATCATGAAGGTCCTCGGGAACCGATCCTGATCGGGAAAGTTAGCAGGGCCACTCGATCCAAAACTTCCTCAAGCAACGCTCCACTCCCCATCTCAGGGCGTAGTCGCCCCTGGCTCTTGGTTTGTTCTTTCCGAAGGCGCCACGGGTGGCACGACCAGCCACGTCTTTGCTCGCAGAAAGCTCACCAAAGCCGATACCTCCTCCGGTTTCAAGGCGTCGCCAAACGCGGGCATGCCCTGCCCCCCGTGAACGATCTGATCCTGCATCCGGTTGGCGGACAGCTTCTTGCGCAAGTCACGCAGCGCCGGCCCCCGTTCCGTGCCCTGCCCCGCGTCGCCATGACAATGCACGCAGCCGCGGGTCGCGAAGAGCTCCGCCCCGGCAGCTTTCCGATCTGCAAACGCCGCCGCCGTCGTTGGATGGCCCAGTTTTGCCACACCAAAGGCCACTCCCCCCCAAGCCAGCACTGCCAGGCACCACCGGCGTGCGTTGATTCCGTCGCGCATCCAGTCCATACTGCCTTGCCCCAGCCTGTCCTGTCATCCACCCAACGATCGATCTCGACAGCCTTCCCTGCGGCTTGCTACTGTCATCGTGTCGCCGCAACGATCCCCCCGAAGACTCGGGATCGACGCCGAGAAAACACCCTCCGTGATCGCTCCTCTGAAAGCCGCAGCCCTCCTCACCGTCCTGTTTGCCGCACTGCCGTCGACGCCCGGGCCGGCAGCCGATCCCCCACCTGCCGCAAACCAGGAAATGGGCGCCCGCCTCCGCGCCGTCTACCGCGACACCGACTGGAAGGCCGACCCCAACAAGCCCGCGCAACGCGCCGCCTACTTTCAGGCCCTGCTCCGCTCCGGCAAGCTCACCCCCGATCAGCAACGCGTCGTCTACCCCCAGCTCGGCAACGAGCTCCTTCGAGCAGGCGATCCTGCCGCCGCCCTCACCGCCCTTGCCGCATACGAGAAGCTCCCAGGGCTCACCACGCTCGAGGTACACAGCCTCCACAACACCCGCGCCCTCGCCTACCTGCGCCTGGGCGAGCAGGACAACTGCCTCGCGATGCATGGGCAGCGCGCCTGTGTCTTCCCTCTCCGCGCCTCCGCCGTCCACGCCAGACCGCAGGGTGCCGAGGGCGCCATCACCGAGCTCACCTGGCTCCTCAACCACGATCCCAACGACGCGCTCTCCCGCTGGCTGCTCAACATCGCCTTCATGCAGCTCGGCCGCTACCCCCGCGAGGTTCCCTCGAAATTTCTCCTCCCTCCCAAGCTCTTCACCTCCGACACCGATATCGGCGAGTTCCTTGACTACGCCACCCTCGCCGGCGTCGACCTCACGGCGCACGCTGGCGGCGCGCTCGTCGAAGACTTCGACGGCGATGGCCTGCTCGACATCGTCACCTCCAGCTCCGGGCCGCTCGACCCCATGCACCTTTTTCACAACAACGGCGACGGCACCTTCTCCGACTGGAGCCAACGCGCGGGCCTCACCCCCGAACTCGGCGGCCTCAACCTTGTCCTCACCGACTACGACAACGACGGCCACCCCGACATCCTCGTCCTCCGCGGCGGTTGGTGGGGCAAATACGGCAACTACCCCGTCTCCCTCCTCCACAATCGCGGCAACGGCACCTTTGAAGACGTCACCGAACGCTCCGGCCTCCTGAAACGAGCCGCGATCCCCGGCGAGCACGGGTCGCAAGGCGCGATAGGCCCTACCCAGACCGCCGCCTGGGCCGATTTCGACAACGACGGCCTCCTCGATCTCTTTATCGGCTACGAATCCGATTCCCACGATCCCACGAACGGGTT
>CAXUIF010000327.1:0-2524 GCA_964250995.1 uncultured Acidobacteriaceae bacterium | reverse complement strand
CCTCGATGTGAATCGAGGTGTAGTAGTCCTCGCGGACCAGCTTTTCCGAGATCAGAATCGCGTCTTCGAAGTTGTACCCGCGCCACGGCATGAACGCCACCAGCACATTGCGGCCGAGCCCAAGCTCGCCTTGCTCCGTGCACGGACCATCCGCCAGCACCTCGCCCTTCAGCACGCGGTCCCCCTTGCGGACCACCGGCTTTTGATTGATGCAGGTGTTCTGGTTGGAGCGCTTGAACTTGGTGAGCTGGTAAATATCCGAGCCCACCTCACGCGACAGCTGGGTGGGATGGTGCTCGCCTTCGACGCGCACAATGATCCGTTCGCTATCCACCGAATCGATGATGCCGTTGCGCTTGGCCAAGATAACGGCGCCGGAGTCGCGGGCCGTGACGCCCTCCATCCCGGTCCCGACGAACGGGGCCTCCGCCACCAGCAACGGCACACTCTGCCGCTGCATGTTGGCGCCCATCAGCGCGCGGTTCGCGTCGTCGTGCTCCAGGAACGGCACGAGCGACGCGGCCACCGATACCAGCTGCTTTGGCGACACGTCGATGTAGTCAACCTCGCCCTGCGGTACCAGGACGAAGTTCCCCTGACGTCGCGCATTGACAAGGTCTTCGGTCATCTTGCCGCCCGCATCCAGATCGATGTTGGCCTGCGCGATGGTGTGACGGTCCTCTTCCCACGCGGAAAGATAGAAGCTGAACGGCTCAAACTCGGCCGCACGCTTGCCCTCGCCCTGGAGGCGCTGGTTCAGCTGGCGCGACTCTTCAATCTCCAGTGTGTCGCCCTGGCGCAGACCGGACTCTCCAGCGTTTGAGACCGCCACGTAGTCCAGCACGCGGCCGTCCTTCACCTTGCGGTACGGCGATTCGATAAAGCCATACTCGTTGATGCGGGCAAAGCACGACAGCGAGCTGATCAGGCCGATGTTCGGGCCTTCTGGCGTCTCGATCGGGCAGATGCGGCCGTAGTGCGTCGGATGCACGTCGCGCACCTCGAAGCCCGCGCGTTCACGCGACAAGCCGCCCGGCCCAAGCGCCGAGAGACGCCGCTTATGCGTGATCTCGGAAAGTGGGTTGGTCTGGTCCATGAACTGGCTCAGCTGCGACGAGCCGAAGAACTCGCGGATGGCCGCCATGACCGGCTTGGCGTTGATCAGGTCGTGCGGCATTGCCGTCGACATCTCCTGATACACGCTCATCTTTTCCTTGATCGCGCGCTCCATGCGAACCAGACCAATGCGGAACTGGTTCTCCATGAGCTCACCGACCGCGCGCACGCGGCGGTTGCCAAGGTGATCGATGTCGTCCACCAGACCGATGTTCTTGCGGAGCTTCAGCAGATAGCGGATGGTGCCGTAGAAGTCCTCAGGCGTCAGTGTCCGCTTGTCGAGCTGCGTCGCCTCAGCATTCTCGTACAGCTTGATGTTGAACTTCAGCCGGCCCACGCGCGAAAAGTCGTACTTGCGCGGATCGAAGAACATGCCTTCAAACAGCGCCGTCGCGGTATCCAGCGTCGGCGGATCGCCCGGGCGCAGCTTGCGGTAGATCTCGATCAGCGCCTCTTCGGGCTTGCGCACCGAATCGCGCCGCAACGTGTTCGCAATGATGGTACCGACATCGTCGCGCTCAGGGAAGAAGACCTCGAGCGTGGTCACGCCGGACTGCGCAATCTTGTGCAGCTTGTCCGCCGAGAGCTCCTGGTTGGCCTCGTACAGCAGCTCACCAGTCTGCATGTCCACCACATCGGCTGCGGTGATTGCGCCCTCAAACTCGCCGTTTTCTACCTCAACGGACGGAATGCCCGCAGCGCGCAGGTTGCGCAGTGCCGACGGCGTGATCTTCTTGCCGGACGCCAGGATCTCACTGCCATCCGCGCCTTTGATCGACGAGGTGGTGCGGGTTCCCAGGATGTTCGTCGCTTTGCCGTCGGCGGTGAGCGCCCAGGTCAGCTTGCCGTCTTTCACGTTGACGGTGTCGACCGTGTAGAAGGTCTTGAGGATCTCTTCATCGGCCCGCAGACCCAGTGCGCGCAGGAAGATGGTGCCCAGGAACTTGCGCTTGCGGTCGATGCGCACATACAGGATGTTCTTCTGGTCGTACTCGAACTCCACCCAGCTGCCGCGGTACGGAATGATCTTGCCCAGGAAGTAGGTGCGGTTGTTCGCCGTCTCAAAGAAGACGCCCGGCGAGCGATGCAGCTGCGACACGATGACGCGCTCGGTGCCGTTCACGATAAAGGTGCCATTGGCGCTCATCAGCGGAATGTCGCCGAAGAACACCTCCTGCTCCTTCATGTCGCGCAGGCTCTTGACGCCGGTCTCCGGGTCCTTGTCGTAGATCTTCAGCCGAATGGTGACCTTGAGCGGCGCCGAGTAGGTCATGCCGCGCTCTTCGCACTCGGCCTGGTCGTACTTCAACTGCAGCCCGACGGGATCGCCGCACTTGGTGCAGAAATCCGGTGTGTTCTTGTTATAGGTTCCGCAGAACTTGCACAGCACATCGCCCGGATGGAACGG
>CAXUIF010000326.1:0-2528 GCA_964250995.1 uncultured Acidobacteriaceae bacterium | reverse complement strand
CCAGCCCGGCGTCCACTCCGCCCGTTTCGCGGACACGCTCCATTTCACCGCGGACGCCGGCCTCTCCAAAGACGAACGCAACAACCGCTGCCTGCTCTCGCTTCTCAACGAGCTCGAACGTGCCGCTGGCGGCCGCCTCACCCGCGGCGCGCGCTTTGTGTGCGCCCTCACCCTCGCACGCGACGGGCACATTCTGCTCCGCGCCGAGGGCACCGTCGAAGGCGACCTCCTGGATTCTTTGAACGCTCCACGCGGCGGAAACGGCTTCGGCTACGATCCCCTGTTCGTTCTGCGCAACCGCGGCCTCACCCTTGCCGAGCTCGGCTCCGCTGAGAAGTGGGCCGTCAGCCACCGCGGCCGCGCCTTTCGCGACCTCCTGGACCAAACGACGACTTCGCCCAACACCCTTCGCCTCGCATCCCGCAAATGACATCAAACAACCCTATTGACATCACCAACCCCCCAGGCCTAATCTCCAGGTATGCCACGAGCCGCCTTCACCTTGCGTCTGCCTTCGGAAGAGCGCCAGGCGCTCGAAAGCCTTAGCCGCATCGAAGGCCGTCCTATGAACCAGCTACTGAATGAGGCCATTCGGATCTACCTCGTCCGGCGCGGCAAAAAAGAGCAGAGCCTGGCGGAAAGCCTGGACCGGTTGCGTGCGTACCGGGAACGGGACCCGGAGTTCCGAGCGGCGATCGGCGCCTTCGCCGATGCGGAAGCCAACTTCGCCGACCCACTGGAGGGCACCGTCACCCGCAACCCCCACGGCAGTGAACACAGGCCTTCCGGCCCGGTGCAGACCAGGGTGCAAGAGCTGCTGCGTGCCTGATTGGGACGCCGACAGCCTCGAGCTCCGCACCAATCTCCATCAGATCCTCACCGAAATCGCAGGCGCTGCCAAGCTACGGCGTCCCTTCACACTCACCGCCGCCAAGCAGTGGCACCGCACGCTTCTCCATGGACTCCACCTCCCGGACCCCAGCTTCGTCGCTGCCTTCCGGGGTGAACCGGGGCTGGAGAACGTCGAAGTCTGTGTGCTGGACCGCTGGGGCACCCCTGCCGAGCTGGTCCCCGCCCAACTGGAGCAGTTTCAAGCCAAGCTGCAACGTCTCGTCGCAGAACTGGACAGTGCCGTCCCTGTCGGTCAGCTGCCCGACCCGGATCAACTGGGTGCGGTGATCGATCTCTCCGCCTGGGCCCACGCCGAATGGGTGCGTCTCCATCCTTTCGCCAACGGCAACGGGCGCATAGCTCGGCTTCTGGTCAACTTCCTTGCCCTGCGCTACACGCTTCCGCCCTTTCTCCGGCTGAGGCCCCGTCCCGATAGCGGCTACAACGAAGCCGCCGCCCGCGCTTTGGAAGGCGATTGGAAGCCCACCGCCATTCTCTTCCGTGAAGTCTTTGTCAGCTTTCTAGATGAACTCTGAGCTGAACTCTAGCTGAGCTCTGGGCAAGTCTCTTCCAGACCTGTCCAAAAATGCAGCCTCGCCTGGAACACTCCGCGCCGGCAAAGGACCTGCTCCCGACTAACCGCCAACAAACGGCACTTGCTCGACCGCAGCTACCGTGCCCTCTGCTGCACCCCAGTCAACATTTCGCACAAAGGCCGCGAATACCGCCCACTCCCACCTTCGTTGCCTTGACGCCCGTTTTTTCCCAGTGGAAGAATCAGGGATGCTACCCGGCGTGCCGCTTCGGTCCTGCTGCGCAGCGTAAAGGAGCTCCCCCGCATGGCCGCAGCTGCCCCGATGTCGCCGCCCGACAACGCCCAGCAAGGCAAGCGCAGGGGCGTGCAGCCGCTGCGCGCCGGCGAAGGCCACAGCTTCGCGCTTCGCAGACTTCACTCGCTTACCGGCATCATCCCCATCGGCGCCTTCCTCGTTGAGCACATCGTCTCCAACTTCGAAACCTGGAACGGCCCCCTCGCCTACGCGCAGCAGGTCAAGTTCCTCAACGGCCTCCCCCTCGTCCGCATCCTCGAGTGGGCCTTCATCTTCATCCCCCTTGCCTTCCACGCCGGCTACGGCATGTTCATCTGGTGGCGCGGCCGCTCCAACGTCAACGTCTATCCCTGGGCCGGCAACTGGGGCTACGTCAGCCAGCGCGTCACGGGCCTCATCGCCCTCGCCTACATCATCCAGCACGTCTGGCGGCAGCGCTTCTCGGGCGTCTCCCTCCCCGAACACCCCGGCGCGGCCTTCGCCAAGGTGCAGCACGAGCTCTCCAACCCCTGGATGTTCGCGGTCTACGCCATCGCCATGATCGCCACCTGCTGGCACTTCGCCTACGGGGGCTGGCTGTTCTGCGCCAAGTGGGGCATCACCCCCGGCGTCAAGGCCCGCCAGAAGTCCGGCTATGCCTGGGGCGCGCTTGGTACCGCCCTTTGCGTCATGGGCTTTATCAGCATGTACGCCGTGGTTTGGAAGTACCCCAACGCTCCTGCCGACGTGATGCCCGCGCAGCCCGCAGGCATCACCTTGCCGGCACCGTCCGTGGCACCACCGAACTCAACCAACCCTGCGCAACCA
>CAXUIF010000325.1:0-2531 GCA_964250995.1 uncultured Acidobacteriaceae bacterium | reverse complement strand
CCACAAACACAAACGGCCCGCCCCGAAGGACGAGCCGTAATGCGGTGATCTGGTGGGATTGACTTGAGGGCATCCGACTCGGATGGGCCTCGACGGGGACTTCACTGTTCGGGCAAAACGACCGTAAACAGACCGTCAGGTCTAGAGCGCGGAGCTCTAAGCCTCAGTCACCTCACGTGCGGTAATGCAACAACTGGAACAATCAGATTTCATAGGCTGGACCATCCTCCTTTCCCGTGTGCCTCGATTTTATGGCGAAGCCGCGCGTCCGGTCAAGTGGCCCCCTCCCCTACTTCATATAGGCCCGTACCAGGTCAATCAACTCCTCGCCCAACTCCGGGGCGAGCGCCTTGCTGCCCGCGCGGCGCAACAGGTGCAGCCGGATATGATCTTCCAGCACCTCCGCCATCAGCGCGTCGATCCCCCCACGCACCGCCGCCAAAAGCATCAGGACCTCGGTGCACTCCTGCTTTTCTGCCAGGCTGCGCTCCACCTTGGCCATCTGGCCGTGGATCCGTTTGGCCCGATTGATCAGCTTCACCCGCTCGCGATCCGGTTCTGCCATCTCTTTACGCCCTTTTTATCTGGGAAGCTATACCCTACTGGGGTATGCTACCGGCATAAGCGACCACAGCGTACAGGATAAAGGCGGAGTTTCACAGTGAACTTACGATGGCCCCCAAAAGGGCCGAAGGCTGTTGTCGTTTGCCTCCTGTTCTTCGCGTGTTCGCGCGGCACCGGCGCCGCCCAGGAGGCCACGCCGGCTCCCCCGCAAGCCGAGCAACCCACCTTCATGAAGTTCCTCGCCGAACACGGCAAACACAATCTCGACCACGAGCGCTGGAACGCCTACGGCCAGTTCACCTACATCTACGGCTGGAAACAGGCCTTCGCCGCCCCTTATACCAACCTGAACGGCAGCATCAACTCGCTGCTCCCAAACCCCGAACAGAGCTTCACCGGCTCAGCCACGCTCTATCTGGGCGCCAGGCTCTGGAAGGGCGGCGAGGCGTACTTCGTCCCGGAGATGATCGCCGAAAAGCCGCTCTCCAACCTCAAAGGCCTTGCAGGCGCGGTACAGGACTTCGAGCTGCAGAAAGGCGGCGCGGAAACGCCCTCGGTCTACGTCTCTCGTCTCTTCCTCAAGCAAACCATCGAGCTCGGCGGCGACGTCCAGCGCCAGGAATCCGGCCCCATCCAGCTCGGCACGGCCTACAAGAGCCGGCGGCTCGTCTTCGAGGCCGGCAACTTCAGCATCCTCGACTTCTTCGACAAGAACGCCTTCGAAATCGATCCGCGCCAGGGCATCTTCAACCTCGCCTTCCTCACCTACGCCGCCTATGACTTTGCCTCCAACGCGCGGGGCTACTCCTGGGGCGGCGTCTCCGAGCTCTACTGGGACAACTGGGCCGCGCGCTTTGGCCGCATCACCCCGCCCAAAGATCCCAATCAACTACCCGTCGACTTTCGTCTCTTCAAGTTCTACGGCGATCAGTTCGAACTCGAGCACCACCACAAACTCCACAATCAGGACGGCACCCTGCGCGTGCTTGGCTTTCGCAACCACGAGAACATCGGCAAGTTCTCAGACGCCATCGCCGCCTTCGGGGCCAACCCGCAGCAAAACGCCGCCGCCTGCCCCGGCTTCAACTACGGCTCCACCAACCCCAACGCCCCGGACCTTTGCTGGGTCCGCAAGCCCAACGTAAAGCTCGGGATTGGCGCCTTCGGCGAGCAGTACGTTGCGCCCGGCATCGGCCTTTTCGCGCGCGCCATGTACGCCGACGGCAAGACCGAGGTCGACGCCTACACCTCCAGCGACCGCTCGGCCTCCCTCGGCCTTCTGGCCAAGGGAGCCCTGTGGTCCCGCCCGCTCGACGTAACCGGGATCGCCTACAACGCCAGCTGGGCCTCTGCGTCGCACGCCGCCTATCTCGGCATGGGCGGCATCGACGGCTTTGTCGGCGATGGTCGCCTGCGCGCCAAAGCCGAAGAAGCCCTCGACCTCTTCTACAGCGTCAACCTCCACAAAACCTTCTGGTTCGCAGGCGACTTCCAGCACATCGCCAACCCCGGCTTCAACGCCGATCGCGGGCCCGTCAACATCCTCAGCGTCAAGCTGCACGGCGAGTTCTGATCGGGGTCGCTACAGCGTCACCCCAGCCCGCCCGGGCAGCCAGCGACGACGTTCCTGCACCGGATCTCCATCCCGCATGTACCATTCACCCAAAGCCCTTGGCCCATGCCCACCCAAACCAGCACCGCCGCCCGCAGCAGGTCCTCTTCAAGCGCACAAACCCTGAAGCTCCTGCGCAAGCTCCACCTGTACCTTGGCCTATTTACCGCGCCCGCGCTGCTGTTCTTTGCCTTCACCGGCGCGGTCCAAACCCTCAGCCTGCATGAGCCCGCCGGAGCGTCCTACACCCCTCCGGCCTGGCTGGCCAGACTCGGCCAACTGCACAAAAATCAGAACATCCTGCTAGCTCCGCACAAGACCTCCCACCCCGACGCGGGCCCTTCCGAGCACACCC
>CAXUIF010000324.1:0-2534 GCA_964250995.1 uncultured Acidobacteriaceae bacterium | reverse complement strand
GTGAAGCTTCGGCAAGATGGCGTGAAACGTGGGCTCGTTTGCGGGTACTTTGAGGCTATGTCTTCCTCTGATGATCTGGTCCGTACCCGTACTCTTTTTGAACAGTGGCGCGCGACGCGGAAGGGCCACTCGAAAATTCCCGACGAACTGTGGCAAGCAGCGGTGGCTTTGCATGGGCGCTACTCGGCGTCGCAGTTGTGCCGCGAGTTGCGCTTGAGCGCCGGGGCCCTGCGCTCGCGCCTGCCTAAGACCACGCCCAGCACCACAGTCTCTCGACCGGGCTTTGTGCCGTTGACAGCCGAGCCTTTCCCCTGGCCCACCCGGACCGCAGCTGCCGAAGAAATACGTCTGGTGTGGGAACGAGCTGACGGTGTTCGCCTACATCTCTGTTTACCGACTTCGCAGCGGGCCCAAGTCGCAGCGCTCTGCACCGCTTTCTTGTGCTCATAACCAATGCTGCAACTGGTGCCGCAGCTGCGGATTCTGCTGGCGGTCGAACCCGTCGATTTCCGCAAGGGCGTGGACTCTTTAGCGGCTCTGTGCCGCCATCAGTGGCAGCAGGACCCGTTTTCGGGAACCCTGTACGTCTTCCGCAATCGCGCGGCGACTGCGCTTAAACTCCTGGTGTATGACGGAAATGGATTTTGGCTGTGTCTGCGCCGTTTCTCCTCCGGCAAACTCTTATGGTGGCCCCTGGATCAAGGCACACCGCTGCATCCGTTAGCCGCCCCGCAACTCTTGGTCCTGCTCTACCAAGGCCATCCCGAACAAGCCGGCTTTGCGCCGCGCTGGCGAGCGCTCCCCTAAGAACTTTTGTATTTCACCGGCTTACCGCCGATGCATACGTCCAAGGCAGCCAGCCGGACGGGTCGTCCCGCACCGCCCGGCGGTTGCGCAGCACCTGCAGTAAGTACTCCCAAGCGCGGATGCCGTTGACACGGCAAGTTTCGATCACGCTCATGAGAATGTCGCCCACCGCCGCCCCGTGTTCCGTGCGAAAGAACAAGGCATTTTTCCGGTGGAGGACCACGCGCTTGAGCGCTCGTTCCACCGCATTAGAATCTAAGGGCGCGTGGCGTTGCGAAAGAAATTGGGTCAACCCGTTCCAATGCCGCTGTAAATAGGAAAACGCTTTGCCCAAAGCACTGTTGGGTTCGACTCTACGCTGCTGAAATTGCCCGTCGATCCAGTGCCGCAATGCTTCCATCACCGGCGCCGAGTACCGTTGATGATGTGCGAGGCGCTGCTCCGGCGTCATGGTTTTGGTCTCCGCGTCATATCGATAGACGGCGGCCAACGCATCCCGGACATGCCGGCATTCGTGCGGAAACAGATCCTCGATGTCGGTAAACTGCCGTCGCGCATGGGCGAGACATTTGACAGCGATCACGGGAAGGCCATGACTCCAATTGGCGGCCAGGGCATCCCCGACTTGTAAAGGCGGACCGAGCGCAACCGATCGTGCGCGCAACAGGTCGCCCACGTTCTCTCCGGTATGCTTCCGTCCACTGCTGTAGAGCACGGTGGTGTGCCGGGCGGGCGCTGGGCTTTGCGCGACAAGACCGGTGGTGTGCAGACCACAGCGTTCGCCCGCTGCGGCGCGTTGCTGTTTTTCCGCTTCGCACGAAAGGATCTGTACGCGTGTGTCATCGCCGATGAGCACGTCGGCCTGGGCGGCTCCTCGATGAAAATGACGATAAATCGGCAGGAGTGCGTCCGCGACCGCTTCGCACCGCTCCCATTGCACCGATTCTGCTATAGGTACGCCAAAGGACTGCTGCATCCGAGCGAGGCGGTGAAACGGCAGACCCGCCGCATACTTCGCCATCACGATCGCCACATCCGCCGTGGCATCGTACTTCTCGGCGAGCACACCGTCCGGCAAGGGCGCCGGAAAACGCTGCTGACAACTCGAGCATCGTAAAACGGACTGCTCGTACCGGGTCGCTCCTACCAGAGGCTGCCCGGTGAAACGAAGAAAGATTGCCGGTTTGGAGATTTGGTACAGTCGGCCGCCGCACGTACAACGATCGCCAGCTTGCCGCGTCGGATCGGAACAGCGGACACGCCGGGCTCCGGAGTAAGCCGCCGCGCTCTTGCGGCCATGCCCACGCCGCTGGGTTTGCGGTTCGGTGCGGGTTGCCTCGGACCCTGCTGTGTTCTCGGATTCCGCAGCCGCAGGCGTGGAGGACGGGGGCGGAGGCGGAGGAGTTCTCGGATCGGGACCGAGCACCTGTTGAACGAGGCGCAGCAGCAACTGACGATCGGATTCTTCCAGCGTGTCGTCCCGCAAACGATCCAGCACTTGCGCAAGTTCACTGCGGCTAGCGGGCAGCGAAAGGCGATACGATTTGCGCATGACTGGGACAGGTACTCGCTATCGTAACGCGAAACGATTCTCCGCTGTCAAACTGCAAGCCTGTCTACCGCAAGGACACATTCAGCCGTGGCCAGGGCCGGCAAAATCACCCGATGCTCGCGCAACCACTCCAGGGCGGATTGCACTAAGGTGAAGGCCGAGTCGGTCGAGAGTG
>CAXUIF010000323.1:0-2546 GCA_964250995.1 uncultured Acidobacteriaceae bacterium | reverse complement strand
CGCTACCGCGCCTTCCGTACCGGCTTGCGCATCCCGGCGTCCACAACCTCCGGCACGGCTGCGGGCCGGACACCGCTCTTCTCGTCCATCCAGCCATCCAGCAGGCTCTTCCGAAACCGCCATCGGTTGCCCAGCTTAAAAGCCGGCACAAACCCCTCCGACGCGTAGCGGTACAACGTGTCGCCGCTGATGCCCAGGTACTCCGACGCCTGTCGGATGTCCATCACCTCGCGAACGGCTGCCTGTCCATGTGCTGTTCCCGCCATCGATCTCCTCCCGACGCCGGATTCGCTTTCTCAAACTCCGGGTGCAACACCCCTTCTACCCGGTTCCGCTTCGGGAGACAAGCAGAATCTCGGCATTACCCCAACAGACCCCAAAAACGTCGCTCTTTCGCTATCAACACAACCGTTACCACCAGTCCCGCAGCGAACGCCAGTCCCACCTCAAGGTTCGGTCTGGCGTAGCCCTTCCCCGGCTACTGATCTTCGACCGGTGACCTCCGCCGCGACTGCTTCCCGCCACCACGCCGAAGGGGCAAGGCCCCCAACGGATACCTCCGTTGGCTCCCCGGGCGTTGGCGAGCACAGCGGCCAGCCTTCCCGGGCCGCGATGGCCGTCATCGTTTCAATTGGTTCGTACCACCCATGCAGCGCCAGATTGAACAGGCCCCAGTGGATCGGCATCAAGACGCCCGCCTTTGCCGGCCCGCCTATCTGCCGATACGCCTCGGCTGCGCCCTCCGGCCCCAGGTGAATGCTGGCCCACAACGGGTGAAATGCTCCGATCTCGAGCATCGTGAGGTCGAAGCGGTCGTACTGCGCCGCGATTTCGCCAAACCCAGGCCACATTCCCGAATCCGCGCCAAAGTAGACCCGGTGCTCGGGCCCTTCCAGCACGAAGGAGCTCCATAGCGTCGTAAACTGATCCCACCCCTTCCGCCCGGAGAAGTGCCGCGCCGGCCACGCAGTTACGCGGAGACCCTGCTCCGCCCCTGGCGCCTGAACGTCCGTGCTCTGGGTCCAATCCAGCTCCTGAATGCGAGCCGCAGGCACCCCAAAACGCCGCAGCCGTTCCCCCACACCCAACGAGGTCACCCAGCGCGCCCGCGCCGTCGCCGGCAGCCCACTCAAACGCCGAACGGTTTCCGCGCCAAGGTGGTCGTAATGATCATGAGAGATCAGCACCACATCCAAAAGCGGCATTTGCTCCAGCGGCAGCGTAGGCGGGAAGAAACGCTTGGGCCCCATAAACGAGAAAGGGCTGGCCCGCTGCTCCCAGACCGGATCCACCAGAACACGGAAACCGTCGATTTCCAGCAGAAACGACGAATGCCCGAACCACGTTACGCGCAACCCGCTCGCCGGGGGCGTCGCGTACGCCCCTGCATCGGTGCGAAAGGGGCCCAACGCCGTATTCGGCTCCCTTCCTGCCCGATTTCTCAGGTAGAGCGGTAGAACCTTGAACACAATTCCCGGACCCGCCATTTTGGTCGGCACCGGATTTTGGAATCTTTTCCCAAGCTTTTCTGCGCGTTGAAGAAGCGACATACCTGATTCGATGCGGCGCTCCCCCCGGCGACCCGAGAGGAATGACCTTCTCGGCGATCGTAAGATCGATCCCTTCTATGCGCACAATTTCGTCCGGCGGCACAGTTGGTCGCGCTGGCCGTCATTCGCTCGCAAAAAGGAAAAGCCCCGCGCGGAGCGAGGCTTCCAGATTCTTACTCAGGGCAACGATCCGGGAGCTACTTGGTGAAGATCTGCGACCCAGGTGTCCGACCCTCGTTGGCATGAATGCGGTTCTGGGCGCGCTTGGCGCTCTCCATCGCTTCGTGATCTGCATGTTCCAAAGGCGTTTCGGTGATCTCGGTCGCTTGCCCGCCCGTTGTCTCAATCGACTCGTGCGAAGGGCGTGCTGCGGCTTTGCTTGAATCCAGACCTGATGCCATATTTCACCTCGTCTTCTGGGACGACTGGCCCTTCCCAAAGGGTTGCACCTTGCAGCCATCTCGCCCAACAGCCGGGATCTTCTTCCCGCATGGCTCTACCGTTCACACACCCATAGCCCAACAACCGCCCTCGTCCGCCCTCGTCCGCCCACGTCAGCCACCGCGCACCGCTGTTCCGCTCGTAAACTGAACGCAGTGCCCGCTCCCGCTTTCTTGACCCGTGTGTCCACTCGCCTTGGCGCGTGGTATCCCCGCGCCATACTCGCCGTCGCCTCTTTCTGGTTCGCCAACCTCTATGGCACGTATCGCGCTCCCTACATTGACCTGGCCCGCTATGCCCATGGCGACGAGCGCATGCCGTTCCAGGGTCGCGACCTGATGCGCTGGCCCTTGCTTGCCGCCAGCCACTCTGCGACACTTCGGCAGCTCACCGCGCATCGCGCCGTTCTGCACTCCCCCGAGTTCCTCGTGATGGAGTGCGCCGCCGCGGTCGCCCTCTTCCTTGCGGGTCTTGCCGCCGTGAAGCTGTACCGCCTCGCCGCCCCAGGCGCCCCCCGCCCCGCGCGTCCTTTGGCAATTCTGATAGTGTTGTGTG
>CAXUIF010000322.1:0-2549 GCA_964250995.1 uncultured Acidobacteriaceae bacterium | reverse complement strand
TAGCGCACTTCTCATCCTCTTGTGGCTGTTTGACTTCGTCCTTTCCGTCCCCTTCAGCTTTCCTTACGACCTCCCCGCCACCGCCTTTCTTGGCTGGGGATCGTACTTCGCCCTTCAGCGGCGCTTCTGGCCCCTCTTGCCCCTCTTTCTCCTCGGCACCTGGAATCGCGAGACCACTCTCTTCCTTATCGGCATCTTTGCCCTCGCGCTTGCTACCACTTCCGAGGGATCGCTGGAGTTCCGCTCCCTTCATGCGCGCGCCTACGCCCAGCTCGCCACCCTCTTCGTCGTGTGGCTTCTGATCACGCAGTTCCAGAAGCACGTCTACCGCGCCAACCCCACCGAGGCCGGTCCCCGCATCCTCAGCAACCTCCATCACCTCGCCCATCCGCTGCTTTGGCCGAACATCTTAAGTGCGAGCGCGTTTCTGCTCCCCTGGGTCTACCTCAATCGCGGCCAGATTGCCTTTGCGCCGCTTCGCCACGCCCTGCTTCTGCTCCCCTTTTGGGTCTTGTTGCTGCTCTCTGTGGGACAGGTTCTGGAGCTGCGCATCTACGGCGACATCTCGGTCCCGGTCGCCGTCGCCGCCGCTCTTCTGCTGGTCCGCAAGGCCGGCACCCGCGATACGCACCCGCCAGCTTTGCCGCAAACCGTATAGGCGATACCCTGAAAGGGCTGTGACCATCGCCTCCTTTCCGCCGCGCTCCCTCGCTCTGCTTTGTGCCGTCCTGGCTCCCCCAGCCCTCACCGCGCAGACGTCGTCGCCCTTGCCGGACGCTCCCAGCGCCACGGCACATACCGTCGCAGCAGCCACTCCGACAGGGCCCACCGTCCTGTTCGACACCTCCATGGGCCGCCTGACCTGCCAGCTCTTTGATCAGGAAGCACCCCAGACGACAGTCAGCTTTCTGGGCCTTGCGACGGGCACCAAACCCTGGACCGATCCCGCCACGCAACAGAAGGTCACCGGCAAACCGTTCTATAACGGCACACAATTTCACCGTGTCATTCCCGGCTTCATGATTCAGGGTGGCGATCCGCTCGCCACCGGTATGGGCGACGCTGGGTTCTATCTTCCTGACGAGATCTCCCCCAGCCTCCGCTTCGATGTTCCCGGCCGTCTCGCCATGGCCAACTCCGGCCCCAACACCAACAGCTCCCAGTTCTTCATCACCGAGCTTCCCAGGCCCGATCTCAACGGACGCTACACCATCTTTGGCCAGTGCGATCCCCACTCCGTGCTGGTTGTCGCCTCGATCGCCCACGTCGAACGCAATGCCGAAGACAAGCCCACAACCCCCGTTCTCCTGAACAAAATCACGGTCATCCCTGCGGGCCAACCGATCCCGCCGGACCCCTCCCAGCCGTCCCAGACAGCCGCGCCGGCACCTCCGCCAGCGGCCCAAGCACCCCATCGGCCTCAGCCCTAAGCCTCTCACACCGCAATAGTCGCCAATGCGAAGCGCCGGGCGGAGCGGCCTGCCGTTTAGCGGCCCTGCGGCAATCACGCGCGAACCGCGCATCCAACCCCTGTGTAGCACCACTCAGCAAGGAGATCCAATGCCATCTACTGCAGTCTTCAAAACCTCCGAGGGCACCTTCAAAGCCCGCCTCTTCGACGGGGAGGCCCCCGAGACCGTCAAGAACTTCATCGGCCTCGCCGAAGGCACCAAAGAGTGGAACTCCCGCTCCAAAAAAGGGCCCAAGCTCTACGACGGCACCATCTTTCACCGCGTCATCCCCAACTTCATGATCCAGGCCGGCGATCCCGAAGGCACCGGCATGGGTGGCCCCGGCTACAAGTTCGCCGACGAAACCAAAGGCAGCCCGCACCACTTCAAGCAGCCCGGCAAACTCGCCATGGCCAACGCGGGCCCGAACACCAATGGCTCGCAGTTCTTTGTCACCGTCGCGGACACCTCGTGGCTCACCGGCAAGCACACCATCTTCGGCGAGGTCACCGAAGGCTACGACGTGGTCGAGAAGATCAGCAAAGTCCCTACCGCGTCCCAGGACAAGCCCCGCAAAGACGTCGTCCTTGAATCCGTCACCATCGAACAAAGCTGACGCCCAATCAGCGATAGGCAGTGTGCAACCAAGGTCAACCCAAGCCCTGTACTGGCCACCGCCGCTACAGGGCTTCTCTCACCCATTTGCCGGAATGGCCGCCGGTCGCCGACCGCGGAACCACGCCGTGATCGGCCGTTCCACCGCTCGATAGGTAAGTTCGCCCGCCAGCGCCGACATAATCATCGCGATGCCCATCGCCGTTTCCTTCTCACCGGGCCATTGGTGCGCCCACCGGGCCAGCCACAAGCCCACAGCAGGCAACGTGAATGTGTGAATTAGGTAAATCGAATACGACGCGTCACCCAACTCCAGCGCCCACCGACGGCTCCGGGCGCCCCACCGGCGCTCCATGCTGATCGCGCCGAAGACCACCGCCGCGGCAGGCAAGCCCCACATCCACCCCCGCTGATACGCCACGCCCGGCTGGTCCCAGGTCAGCAGGGGCACCAGGGCCAACACGGTCGCAACGAACCCCACAC
>CAXUIF010000321.1:1607-2564 GCA_964250995.1 uncultured Acidobacteriaceae bacterium | reverse complement strand
CCCGCATGGCCTGGAGCAGGTTTGCTGAGGCCGCACGCTCGGGCAGCTGCAACTCTGCAAGCGAACAGCCGTCTTGAAAGACGGCGACCGACGCCCGCTCGCCGCAGGTATCGATCAGCAACAGAGCTTCGGGCCTCTCCAGACCGGTCATCCCCTCGAGCATAGCCGCGCCAAGCCTTCGCTGCCGCATCCCACAGCTGTGGCCCATCACTTGCACTTCACAAGCGATCGCATCCCCGTCAGGCTTTACGCTCAGGAGCCGGCCCGCAACGACGGGATCCGGCAGCCCGCGATCGTGCTCCTGCACGGTGCCGGAGGCAATCTCGACTTTTGGACGGCGCGCGTGGGCCCGGTGCTGGAACAGGCCGGCATCGGCCTTTACGCGCCGCAGTACTTCGACCGCACCAGCACCGGCCGGGCTGACCTTGCCACCATCAACGACGGGGTTCACGCGGCCCAGTGGCTGGCCACCGTCGACGACGCCATGCGCTTTGTCGCAACGCGGCCCGCAGTGGATCCCGAACGCATCGTGCTCGCCGGGATCTCCCTGGGCGGCTTTCTCGCGCTTGGCCTTGCCGCGCAGCTCTCTGCACAGGCAGATCCCGTCGCTCAACGGCGCCTGCGCGCCCTTGTCGCCGTCTCCGGCGGCCTCGCCGAGCCGTACGCGTCCCAAGCCACAGCACGCTTCCCGCCCACGCTGATTCTCCACGGCGCCCAGGATACGGTGGTTCCCGTGTCGTTTGCGGAGTCCCTGAACCGTCGGTTGACAGAGCTCAACGTAGCCCATCGGACGGAGGTCCTTGCCAAGGAGGGCCACTGGTTCAGCAGCGCGGCGGTGCCCCGCCTGCTTCTCGCCTTGTCAGGGTTTCTGCAGGAGCACCTCCAACCACGCGACACGATTCACCATGCGATGTGACGCACTGCAAGCCGGGGCAAGTTCGCCCCGGCTTGCAGTGC
>CAXUIF010000321.1:0-1597 GCA_964250995.1 uncultured Acidobacteriaceae bacterium | reverse complement strand
CCCCCCCCCCCCCCCCCCCCCCCCCACCCCCCCCCCCCCTCGCGCCCCCCCCCCCCCCGCCCCACCCCCCCCCCCCCCTCGACCCGCTTTGCGTTTCTGTACTTCCGCTCTGCGCACCCACTGCGACGTGGCGCAGGGCCCGCCTTACGCCACCTCGGCTAGTACCTCTTCCCGAAGCTCTTCATCCTGAACCGCTTCCCGTGGCGTTTTGGGCAACGCCACGTTCAGCACGTCTTCGATGCGCGAGGCGTAATGGATGGTCACCCCGTCCGTCTGATCCGGTGTGAGGTCTTCCTCCACATTTGCCTTGACGTCGATCGGCAGGATGACGTCCCGCACCCCGGCGCGCTTGGCCGCAAGGAACTTCTCCTTCACGCCGCCGACCGGCAGCACGTTGCCACTCAGGGTAATCTCACCCGTCATAGCGAGCAGAGGCCGCACCGGCGTGTCCGTGAGCAGGCTGACGATCGCCGTGGCCATCGTCACCCCGGCGCTTGGTCCATCTTTCGGGATCGCTCCGGCCGGCACGTGGATATGAAGATCGATATCCTTCAACACATCCTCATCCAGACCGAGATCCACAGCGTTGGACCGCACCCAGGTAAGCGCGGCCTGCGTCGACTCCTTCATCACGTCGCCGAGCTGCCCGGTGATGGTAAAGCCGCCTTTGCCTTTCATGCGGTTCGCCTCGATGAACAGCACATCGCCACCCACAGGCGTCCAGGCCAGGCCCACGGCCACGCCGGCGCGCTTGGTCCGCTCCGCGATCTCGGTGTCCACGCGGACCTTGATGCCGCCGAGAAACTCGCGTATCACCTCCGGTGTGACGACGAGCTTCTCGCCGTTCTCCGGATGCAGGCTGCCTTCGGCCACCTTGCGCGCCGTCTTGCGGGCCACCGTGCCGATCAGCTGTTCCAACTTGCGAACGCCTGCCTCCCGGGTATAGTGCCGCGCTACCAACGAGACCGCCTCGCGCGGAAACTCGATCGCCTCGGGAGCCAAACCGTTCTCCTTCACCTGCCGTGGAACAAGATACCGTTCCGCGATCGCGACCTTCTCTTCCTCCGTATAGCCGGTGAGTTCAATAATTTCCATGCGGTCGAGCAGAGGGGCAGGGATCGTGTCCAGCTGGTTGGCTGTACAGATAAACAGCACCTTGCTCAAATCGAACGGCTGATCGAGGTAGTTATCGCGGAACGTGTTGTTCTGTTCCGGGTCCAGCGTTTCCAGCAGAGCGGAGGCTGGATCGCCGCGAAAATCGCGGCCCAGCTTGTCGATCTCGTCGAGCATGAACACCGGGTCGTTCACCTCCACACGCTTGAGGTGTTGAATGATCTGCCCTGGCAGTGCGCCGATGTACGTGCGCCGGTGTCCGCGAATTTCCGCCTCGTCGTGCATGCCTCCCAATGAGATTCGCGAAAACTTGCGCCCCAGTGCCTTGGCAATGCTGCGCCCCAACGACGTCTTGCCCACGCCCGGCGGGCCGACAAAGCAAAGAATCGAGCCCTTGGGTGTCTTGACCAGCTGGCGCACGGCGAGGAACTCCAGGATGCGGTCCTTGATCTTCTCCAGGCCGTAGTGGTCTTCGTTCAGGACC
>CAXUIF010000320.1:0-2583 GCA_964250995.1 uncultured Acidobacteriaceae bacterium | reverse complement strand
TCTACCGCGACTTCAAAGACGTCAACGAATTCAAACAAGAACTCGAAGGCCTGCTGCGGGGCAAGGACCCCAAGCAGCGGCGGAGCTTTCCTGGTTCTAAGTTGTAGGTTGTACGTTCTACGTATGGACCCAGCGGAGACCACTTCGAGATCATTTCGGGAACTCAGGGTGTGGCAAGCCGCCATGGACCTAACCATACTTGTGTACGAGCTAACCGCCAATTTCCCAAAACATGAACTCTACGGCCTCAGTTCGCAGATGCGCAGAGCCGCGGTGTCCACTGCCAGCAACGTTGCCGAAGGCTCAGCTCGCCGAACCCGGCGCGACTTCCGCCAGTTCGTCATCATGGCGCGTGGCAGCAATTTTGAACTTCAAACGCAGCTCATGATTGCTAGTCGATTGAATTATGCACCAGAAGAAAAGCTGCACAATGCTGAGAAGCTAGCTTTGGACGTGGGCAGGATGCTCAATGGCTTATCAAATTTCCTCCGCCCCAAAGCAGATTCCACACCTGACACGTAGAACCTACAACGTAGAACTTACAACGAGGACCCCTTTGCCCCCACAACTCCGCACCCACACCCTCACCCTCATCCCCGGCGACGGCATCGGTCCCGAAGTCACCGCGCAGGTCGTCGCCATCCTTGAAGCCGCCGGCCAGCAAACAGGCTGCACCTTCGACTGGCACCGCTTCGACGCCGGCGCGGACGCCTACGCCGAAACCGGCGAGTACATCCCCCAGGCCCTCATGGACTCCATCCTCACCAACAAGGTCGCGCTCAAAGGTCCGGTCACCACGCCCATCGGCGGCGGCTTCAGCTCCATCAACGTCCAACTTCGCAAGAAGTTCGACCTGTACGCCAACTTCCGCCCGGTGAAATCCCTCCCCGGCCTGAAATCCAACTACCCCAACGTGGACCTCGTCATCTTCCGCGAAAATACCGAAGATCTGTACGCCGGCGTCGAATACATGGCCACGCCCGAGGTCGCGCAAAGCGTCAAGATCATCACCGAAAAGGGCTCCACCCGGATCGCCCGCGCCGCCTTCGAATACGCCCGCAAGCACGGCCGCAAGAAGATTCACGCCATCCACAAAGCCAACATCATGAAGCTCTCCGACGGCCTGTTCCTGCGCTGCTGCAAGGCGGTCGCCGCCGAGTTCCCCGAGATCACCTACGCCGAGCACATCGTCGACAACACCTGCATGCAGCTGGTGCTGAACCCCTATCAGTACGACGTCATCCTCACCGAAAATCTCTACGGCGACATCCTCTCGGACCTCTGCTCGGCCTTTGTCGGCGGCCTCGGCCTGGTCCCCGGCGCCAACCTCGGCGCCTCGAGCGCCATCTTCGAAGCGGTGCATGGTTCAGCCCCGGACATCGCCGGTCAGGACAAAGCCAACCCCACCGCCCTGCTCCAATCCGCCATCCTGATGCTGCACCACCTCGACGAAGCCCCCACCGCCCAGAAGGTTCAGACCGCGCTCGAGCAGGTCTACGCCGAAGGCAAGTCCCTCACCCGCGACGTCGGCGGCAGCACCGGCACCAAGGCCTTTGGCGACGCGATCATCGCCGCGCTGTAGTTGGCAGACCAGGGTGTACATCTCAAATGAGAAAAGGATGTACACTCGGGTCCATGGACGTCACCATCACCCAGTTTCGGCGCGACCTCTTTAATCTGGTACACAAGGCCATGAGTGGCGTGGAAGTCCACGTCACTCACAAGGGCAAGAGCCTGACGTTGACGCCCGATGAGCCCGTCGACAAGCTAAGCCGCATCACTCCCCTGGACGGAATCATCGGCGACCTAGACGACCGTCCTGACAAGGAAGCCATGCGCCTCGAATGGGAAAAAGACTGGGCTGACCTTTGATCGCCTACCTGGATACAAATGTCGCTGTATGGCTTTCGAACGGAAAACTTCGCCAGCTCTCAAAAGAGGCAACTCGCGTCGCCCGATCCGCGCAGCTGCTCATCTCCCCCATGGCCGTTCTCGAACTGGAGTACCTGTACGACCTCGGCCGAACGAGATTTCGCTCAAGGGAAACCGTGCAAAAGCTTGAGCAAGAGATTGGCGTACACATCTGCCCGCTCAGCTTCGAACGGATCGCAGACGCAGCCATTGATGAAGGCTGGACCACCGACCCTTTCGATCGCCTGATTGTCGCGAACGCAAAAGCGAACGCCTTCGCCCCACTCATCTCCGCGGATGAAAAATTTGCGGCCTACTACCCCAAGACGGTTTGGTAGCGAGAGGAAACACTTGCTTTTCAGAACCTTCATCGCCCTGGCTTTCACCACATCTTCCCTCGCGATCGGTTGCAAATCTGCTAAGAAGGCAGCGACGATTCAACCGGAGCAGAAGGAACGCGCTGTGGCAGCCCCTCCCGTCGATCCCGCCACCGCCGGCACCCTCACCGGCACCATTCTCTTCAAGGGCACACCCCCACCCCGCGGCAAGATCGATATGTCCATGGACCCCGCCTGCGCCTTCGCCGGCGACAATCTCACCGAGCAAGTCCTCGGGGACAAGGGCCACCTCGGCAATGTCTTCGTGTATATCAAGGCCGGCCTTCCCGCCTCC
>CAXUIF010000319.1:0-2598 GCA_964250995.1 uncultured Acidobacteriaceae bacterium | reverse complement strand
GCTGCAAACGGTGTTGCTGGGGCTGGCGGGAGGCGGGCTGGGGCTGCTGATGGGCTTTGGCGTCCAGCTGATCATGCCGTTGTTTTTGGCGCGGTTGCTGCACCTCACGCCGGCATTCCGGCTGGATCCCCACGCACTGCTGCTGGGCCTTTCGGCGGGCGTGCTGACGACGTTGCTGTTCAGTCTGCCGCCGCTTCTGGACATCCGCGGGGTGCGGCCGATCCTGATCCTGCGCCGGGCGGTGGAGCACTCGGACGACCCCTTCGCGCAGCAGTTGCTGCGCCGGATCCGTGGCTCCGGCGTGCAACTTGGCGCGTTCGTTTTGATTCTTGGCGGGCTGGTGCTGCTGGCCGCGCGCGTCGCAGAGTCGCGGCAGATCGGCAGCATCTTCGGCTTTGGCCTGGCCGCGGCGCTGCTGGTGCTGCTCGGGCTGGCGGCGGCGTTGCTGGCCCTGCTGAGGGTGCTACTGAACCGCCTGCGCTTTCGGCTGCCCTCGTCCTTGCGCCATGGGCTCGCCAACCTGTACCGGCCGGGCAATCCGTCGGCGGCACTGCTGGCCGCGCTGGGGCTGGGCATCATGCAGATTGCCACCGTGTACACCGTGCAGCATGCCGTGGTGAGCGACATTTCGGCAAACTCCCTAAGCCAACTGCCCAATCTGTTCATGATTGACATCAGCCCGGAAGAAGTCGGCGGGGTGCGCACGCTGCTGGCGAAGCTGCCGCATGTGCAAGGCTCGCCCGAGATTCTGCCGGTGATCGGCGGCCGCATCACCACCGTGAAAGGGAAGCCCCTGGCGGAGTTGAAGCTGCCACAGATGCGCCGGCGCAGCTTCGGGAATATCAACGTCACGTATGCGCTTACGCCGGACACACCGCCGGTGGGCGACCGGGTGATCGACGGGCAGTGGTGGACGGCGACGCAGGCCGGGGCCTCGGCCACCCAGCCCGTGATTGCGGTAGACCGCGCAGAAGCGAAGTTCTTGGGTTTGAAGCCGGGGGACGCGCTCGGGATTTCCGCCCAGGGCCGTGAGTTTACCGCCAGGGTGGCTGCCGTCTTTGAGCCGGATTCGCAGCACGCGTTTTCGCGCGCGGCGTTTGTGTTGCCGGAGCCTGTGCTGCACGACTTGCCGGCGGTCTGGTACGGCGGTGTGCATGCCGAGCCGGGCGCCACGGCCGAGGTGCGCCGCAGCCTGTATGAGCACTTTCCGTCGGTCACGGTGATCGATGTCGCTGCGACCGTGGAGACGGTACGGCAGGCCGTGCTGCAGATCGTCGACGTGATTAAGTTTCTGGCCGCGTTTTCGGTGTTCGCGGGAGTTGTAATCCTGGCCAGCGCGATCGCGGGGACACGCTACCGGCGCATCCGCGAGGTCGTCGTGCTGAAGACGCTGGGGGCGACGCGGACGCGCATCGCCACCATCTTCTCGATCGAGTTCGCCACGCTGGGGTTGATTGCGGGCGCGGTCGGCCTCGTGTTCGCGAACATCGCTTCGCGTCTGCTGTTGAAGCGCGCGTTTCATTTTGATTACCACTTTCAGCCGGGGCTTACGCTCGCAGCGTGGTTTGGCGCGGGCCTGTTGACGGTGGTGTGTGGCTGGATGGCCAGCCATCGCGTGCTGGGGCAAAAGCCGCTGGAGGTCTTGCGCGAGGAATAGCTCCAGTGGTTGACGAAAGGGCTGATTGGCTCTATTCTTAAAAAGGTGGTCGATGTTGCCCGCTACCCCGCCAGGGCTCCGACCGCCACTTCTTTTTAACGCTGTTGCCCCCTCGTTCAATGGTAGGACAGTCGGCTCTGAACCGATCAATCGGGGTTCGAATCCCTGGGGGGCAACCACATGCGGCCGCCCGTGGGGCGGAGTTTGCCGCACCGTACAGGTTGTTTGCCTTGCGAATAGACGCACACTGCTGTACCTGGACGCGACCAGGACGCGCTAGCTTTGAAGCGCGGCCGTGACCAGCGCTTTCGCTTCCTCCTGAACCTCTCGCAGGTGTTCGTCGCCTTTGAAGCTTTCGGCGTAGATCTTGTACACGTCTTCTGTGCCTGAGGGCCGCGCGGCGAACCAGCCGTGGGCGGTGGTGACCTTGAGCCCGCCGATCGGCGCGTGGTTGCCGGGCGCTTCGGTGAGAATGGCCGTGATCGGGTCACCGGCGAGGTCTTTCGCGGCGACCTGCGAGGGCGCCAGCTTGGCGAGCTTGGCCTTGTCTTCCTTGCTGCAGGCGGCGTCGATGCGTTGGTACACCGGCGCGCCGTACTGGCTGGTGAGCTCGCTGTAGAGCTGGCCGGGGTCCTTGCCGGTCGCGGCAGTCATCTCGGCGGCTAGCAGCCCACAGATGAGTCCGTCTTTATCGGTCGTCCAGACCTGCCCGTTGCGGCGCAGGAAGGTGGCGCCCGCGGACTCTTCGCCGACAAAGCCCAGCGCGCCTTCGAGCAGGCCATCGACGAACCACTTGAAGCCGACCGGCACCTCGAGCAGGCGGCGGCCAAGCCCTTCGGCCACGCGATCGATCATGGAGGAGGATACCAGCGTTTTGCCGATGCCGACCTCCGCACTCCATCCAGCCCGGTGCGTGAACAGGTACTGAATGCAAACAGCCA
>CAXUIF010000318.1:0-2604 GCA_964250995.1 uncultured Acidobacteriaceae bacterium | reverse complement strand
ATCGCTATGTGGACCAGGCCCACGCCGCCGGCCTGCTCACCAAGACCATCTACGGCAACGAGCATAAGAATCGCTATCTGCTGGAGACCACCGGCTGCGGCGTCGCCTTTTTCGACTACGACGGCGACGACTGGGTCGACCTCTTCCTCGTCAATGGCTCCCGCCTCGACGGCTTCCCCGGAATCCCAAAGGCCGATCTGCCCATCTCGCGCCTGTTCAAGAACAACCGCGACGGCACCTTTACCGACGTCACCCTGAAGGCCGGTCTGGGCCGCGCCGGTTGGGGCCAGGGCTGCTGCGTGGGCGACTACGACAACGACGGCCACAACGACCTTTTCGTCAGCTACTATGGCCAGAATGTTTTGTGGCACAACAACGGCGATGGCACTTTCACCGACGCCACCGCCAAGGCCGGCCTCCTGCAGCCCGGCAAGCCGCGCTGGAACTCCGGCTGCGCCTTTCTCGACTACGACCGGGACGGCCACCTCGACCTCTTTGTCGCCAACTACATCGACTTCGACCCCAAGACCGCGCCGCTGCCCGAGGCCGCGGGCTGCTCCTACAAGGGCATCCAGGTCGCGTGCGGTCCGCCGGGCCTGCAGGGCGGCAAGAACTGCCTTTACCGCAACAACGGCGACGGCACCTTCACCGACGTCAGCCAGAAAGCGGGCATGTGGGACACCGTCGGCACCTATGGGCTCAGCGTGACGGTCGCCGATCTCGACAACGACGGTTGGCCCGACATCTACGTCGCCAACGACTCGACCGCCGCCACCTTCTACCGCAATCAGAAAGACGGCACCTTTAAGGACGAAGCCATCGAGAGCGGCATCGCCTACTCGCCTGACGGCAAGCCGCAAGCAGGTATGGGTGTCAGCGTCGGCGACTTCAATCGCGACGGCCTGCTCGACATCGTGAAAACCAACTTCGCCGGCGACACCGATTCGCTTTACCAGAACCTCGGCGACGGCACCTTCGAGGACCACACCTACCTCTCCGGCCTCGGCGTGAACACACGCTACCTTGGCTGGGGCGTCGGCTTCTTCGACCCAGATAACGACGGCTGGCTCGACATCTTCATCTCGAACGGCCACGTCTACCCCGAGGTCGACAACTCGCACCTCGAAGCTCCCTACGCCGAGCACAAGTACCTCTACCGCAATCTCCGCAACGGCCAGTTCGAAGAGGTCACCGCCCTTGCCGGCCCCGGCATCACGGACCCCGCGCCCGCGCGCGGCTGCGCCTTCGGCGACATCACCAATAACGGCATGGTGGACGTCGTCGTCAACACCGTCAACCCCGACCCCCAACTCCTCCGCTGTGAGCGCGCCGCGAACGCTGACGGAAAGCCGATGCCGACCCGCAACGTGATCTACATCCGCACGGTAGGCACAAAATCCAACCGCACGGGCATCGGCGCCCGCCTTACCGTAACCGCCATGAACCAGCCCGGCAAACCCATGGCCCAAATCGAAGAAGTCCGCAGCGGCGGCAGCTACTATAGCCAAAACGACCTACGCGTCCGCTTCGGCCTCGATCAGGCCACCACCGCCGACGTAGAAATCGCCTGGCCCAGCGGCGGGAAAGACACCCTGAAAGCGCTAGCCGCCAACAAGCTATACGTCATCCAGGAAGGCGGCAAGATCCTCGAGACTACGCCCCTCGGCGCGCCCGCACAGAAGCCCGTTGCTAGGAAAGCGTAGCCAACCCCAAAGACGCTGACCACAACGGCTCCGTAGCACTTTGTTTGTCATTCCCGAAGGGAATCTGCGTTTGTCTTTGCTTTTGCATTCGCCTTTCTTTCTTTGTCATTCCCGAAGGGAATCTGCTCTTAGAGCTGCTGTTGCAAGGTACAGCTGCGTGATCTCGACCAGAGCAGACAGCCTCATCGTCTGCGCAGTGGAGAGACCTGCGTCTAGGTTGGCAACAGCTACATCCGCCGTCTGACAACTTGCCAACAAGCCCGTTCGCCGTCCAACTCTCGAATCGGTCCACCCTATGGGACTTAGGAATTAAGGCGACCTGCGGCCCGGCAATCGCAGCTTCAGGTCAGCCTCGGCTTCGCCGCGGCGAATGCGGGTCGCATGACGTTGCATCTGGTACTCCAAGAGCGACTGCTCGCCATCGTCAGTTCCTTCCTCACTCTCCTCATCGAGTTGTTGTGCGATCACATGCTCGATGGGTGAATTAACGATGGCCTGGAGAGTAAGCATCGCGGCCGCAAGGACGATTCCGCCGCTTACCCGTTTGTTGCGGAGAAAGTGGGCGATGAGCGCATACAAGAGAGCAAGGCCGCCACCGCTGAGGCATACACGAATCAGCACGAAGAATCCCTTCTGTGATTTAGGACATGGCAACCGACGTCACTTGAATGCAATCCAACCAAACAAGTTACCCTGTGGCCATGCTCAAACGGCACTGGAATCCCTTGCTGACCCTGGCCTGCCTCTCCCTTTCACTTCACCTCAACGCCAGCGCCCAGGCCGATGCCATGGCCTATCCAACCGCAAATGGCACCCAGACCGAGACAGACGAGTACACCCGCTACGAGTTGCTCTCACCGGAAACGGCAAGTTTCAAGATCACCTACGAGGTGACAGCCAC
>CAXUIF010000317.1:0-2609 GCA_964250995.1 uncultured Acidobacteriaceae bacterium | reverse complement strand
GGGCGAGTGAGCCGACGTCGCCCATGAAGATCTCGGCTGGGTGGGCGTTGTACCAGAGGAAGCCGATGCTGGCCCCGACCATGGCGCCGCAGAAGATGGTGAGCTCCGAAACGGCGGGCATGCGCTGCAGTTCGAGGTAGTCGGAGAAGACGGCGTGACCGCTCACGTAGGTGAGGACCGCAAGGGCGCCGGCGGCGATGATGGTGCAACCGATCGCGAGGCCGTCGAGACCGTCAGTGAGGTTCACTGCGTTGGAGGAGCCCGAGATGACGATCATGACGAAGATGCAGAACGGCAGAAAGGCGAGCGGCCACAGGTGCGTGTGCAGCAGGCTGCCGATCAGAAGGTCGGGGCGGAGGCGCTTGAAGAAGGGGACGACGAGGCGGGTGGAGTAGAGGTTCTCAGACCGGAGGACAAGAAGCGTGACGGCCACGGCGAGCGAGGCGAGCATTTGGAAGAAGAGCTTTTGGCGTGAGGTGAGGCCGAGGTTGCGTTTGTGGACGACCTTAATGTAATCGTCGGCGAAGCCAATGGCGGCGAAGGCCATCGTGGAAAAGATGGCGAGCCAGACGAAGGCGTTGGAGAGGTCGCTCCAGAGCAGCGTAGGGACGAGGATCGAGATGCAAATAAGCACGCCACCCATGGTGGGCGTACCGCCCTTCTTCTGGTGGTGCTCGGGGCCTTCTTCGCGGATGTACTGGCCGATCTGGAACTCGCGCAGGCGTTGGATGACGAAGGGGCCAATCAGCAGGCCGATCAGCAGCGCCGTGAGGCTCGCGAAGACGCAGCGGAAGGTGACGTAGCGGAAGATGCGGAAGAAGCTGAAGTAGGGGAAGAGCTTGCGGTAGAGCAGCCAGTAGAGCAACGTGAGCCTCGGAGGCAGGAGTGGAGGATGCGAGTCGGCGGATACGGCTGGACCGCGTTGGCTCCCTTGGGACGGCCTTGGTCAGTTTAGCGCCGGCGTCTCGGAGAGAAGGGCAGGGGTGCCTTGCGAGGAGCGCGGCGGGGTGGGTTTGCGCTTCCGAGAGGCCGAGGCGGCAGAAAGGCAAACGCAGATTCCCTACGGGAATGACAAAGGAGGAGCGACGAGGCGGAGCGCTCGGGCATTGGTGGCTTAAAGGACTTCGATGGCTCGTTCGAGGCGGACACCACGGGATGCTTTGAGCAGGACTAAATCGCCGGGCTGGAGGTGGTCGCGGAGCCACGCGCCGGCGGCTTCCGGAGTGTCAAGGAAGAGGGCTTGCGCGCCGGCGGCCGCGGCGGCATTGGCAAGGTGGCGAGCGAGGCCGCGGACGCCGAGGACGACGTGGATGCCTTCCTGGGCAGCGGCGCGGCCGCATTCGGCGTGGAGGAAGGCGGCCTCGGGGCCGAGTTCGAGCATCTCGCCGGCGACGAGGATGCGGCGACGGGCGGGCGTAGCGGCGAGGGTGGCGACCATGGCGTTGAGCGCGTGGGGGTTCGAGTTGTAGCAGTCGTTGATAAGGCGTGCGCCGTTATGCTGGACCACGCTGCCGCGCTTTTCACTGGGGCTGAGGCCCTCGAGAGCCTCGCAGCAGGTGCTGAGGGGGATACCGCTGGCAAGGCCGACGCTGATCGCGGCAAGGGCGTTGAGGATGTTGTGGCGGCCGAGCAGGCGGAGTTGGACGGAATGCTGTTCGGGTCCGGCTTTGACGAGGAACTGGGTTCCGGCCAGGCCGAGCTCCTCGATTTCGACCGCACGAATGACGGCGGTGTCTGCCGTGCCGTAAAGGACGACCTGCGCCTGGTGGCCGTGGGCGAAGCGGGCAACGCGGCGATCGTCGGCGTTCAGGAAGGCGCGGCCATCGGGGCGGAGGGCGTCGACGAGCTCGCGTTTGGCGCGGGCGACGCCCTCAATGCCGTCGGGGAAGAACTCGGTGTGGACGGCGGCGACGTTTGAGACGACAGCCCAGTCGGGCTCGGCAAGTCGCGCGAGGGCGGCGATCTCGCCCGCGTGGTTCATGCCCATTTCCAGGACGGCGACGTCGTGCTCCGGCTGGAGGCGCAAGAGCTGGAGAGGAAGGCCGAAGTGGTTGTTGAGATTGCCTTCGGTCTTGAGAACGTGAAAGCGGGTGGCGAGGACCTGTGCGACGCAGTCCTTGGTGGTGGTCTTGCCTGCAGAGCCGGTGATGCCGATGACGCGCTTGTTGCGGCCTGCATGTTCAAGCTCGGCCCAGAGTTGGCGGGTCTTGTGGGCCAGGATCTGGAGAGCGCTGAGGACGCAGTCTCCCTCCGCGTCGGGTACGCGCAGCAGGCGGGTCTGGGCGACGGTGGGTGGGGCGAGCCAGCGCTGGCTGACGACGGCGGCAACGGCGCCGTTGCGGAGCGCGGCTTCTGTGTAGTCATGCCCGTTGACGCGATCGCCACGGACAGCGAAGAAAAGGTCGCCGGCGGCGAGGGTGCGGCTGTCGATGCTGTATCCGGTCGCCTGGGCGGTCGTGAGGAAATCGCCCGCGGCGTGGAGGATGTCGGCGATCTGGCCGAGGGGGAGGTTCATGGGACTAGCTTAGCGGTTGCAGGTTTCCGACATCCCCCTCCCCCCATGATCCAGAAATAAGATCTTTCTTTTGTTGACGTTAGATGCTCTTCTC
>CAXUIF010000316.1:0-2616 GCA_964250995.1 uncultured Acidobacteriaceae bacterium | reverse complement strand
CACCCGGCGATCCGAACACAGAAGCCGAACGCCCCGCCAACTCCAGCTACGGGGCCCAACCCGGCATGTACCAACAGGGCACCCTGCTCCCGGCGGGCGGCTCCGCCTCCATCCCCGACCCTAACGCCAATCTCGGCTCCGTACCTGCCCCCCTGACCGACTGCAGCCACGTCCCCGCCGCCTACACCACCTTCCCGGCCCATAGCTCCCCGCTGGGGCTTGCCTTCTTCGGCGCGGACAACCCTACCCTCGCCAACAGCTTTCTCGTCGCCCTCCACGGAGCCAGCCGTCCGCGCATTGGAACCGGGTACCAAGTCGTCCGGCTTACCGCACAGGACCGATCCCCACAGCCCTTCCTCACCGGATTTCTGACTGCCGACCGCAACGGCAAACCCACCGTCCACGGCCGCCCCTGCGGCCTGCTCCGCCTTGGTTCCGACACGTTCCTGCTCACCGACGACAAGCTCGGCCTGGTCTACTACATCCACCCGCGGTAACGTCGCGAACGGAAGGCATCAACGCGGACGTAAGTTCGTAAGCTTGTCCCGCACCCGGTACACTGGCCACATGATCGACGAAGCGACCTTTCGCCGCGAGTCAGACCGGGCCATCGAGGCGCTGAAGCAATGCCTTATCCGGGCCGAAGAGCGCAGCGGCGACTTCGAGACCGAAGAAAAGAACGGCGTCCTAAACGTCGTCTTCGAGGACGGCAGCGCCAAGTTTGTCTTCAGCCCCAACACGCCCGTCCGTCAGGTTTGGATCTCCGCCCAATCTACCTCCTTCAAGCTCGAGTGGAACGACAGCGCCCATGCCTTCACCCTGCCGAAATCCGGCGAGACCCTGCAAACGTTGACAGAGCGGCTGCTGCGCGAGCAGCTCGACGACCCCAGCCTCACGCTCTCCTGAGTTCCGCCTCCCGAGCCGATGCCCACCCTTCTTTCCGTCGCGATCATCACGCTGAACGAAGAGCAGAACCTCGCGCGTACCCTGGCCTCGGTCAGCTGGGCCGACGAGCTCGTCGTGCTCGACTCCGGCTCCACGGACCGGACCGTGGAGATCGCTCGCCAGTTTGGCGCGACCGTGCTCGAACGCGCATGGCAGGGCTTTGCCGCGCAGAAGAATCTAGCTATCGCCCACTGCAGCGGCGTGTGGATCCTCTCGCTCGATGCCGACGAGGAGCTTTCCCCCGAGCTCCAGCGCCAGATCCGCACCCTGCTCGCCACCAACCCGCCGGTGGACGCGTATGCCCTGAACCGGCGCAATCTCTTTCTGGGCCGCTGGATCCGGCACGGCGGCTTCTATCCTGACGCCAAGCTGCGCCTGTTTCGGCGGGCTTCTGCCCGCTTTGCCCAGCAGCCCGCCTTCGAAGAACGTCCCGTCCACGAGATCATCGCCTTTGACGGCGCCCTGCAAACCCTCGACTTCGACCTGATCCACCACGCCTACCCTACGCTCCACGAATACCTGGAGCATATGGACCGTTACAGCAACCTGGGCGCCGAGTTGCTCCTCAAGAAAGGCCGGATTAGCCGGTCGCTTCCCGCCTTCGTCGCCAACGTCTTCCTCGTCCCCCAGCTCGCCTTCGTTTGGAACTACCTCTTCCGCCTCGGCTTCCTTGACGGCCGCGAAGGCCTGCTGCTGCACAGCTACCACGCCGTCTACAGCAGCTGGAAGTACGCCAAAGCCTGGGAACGGAGCCGGGAGCCACGCGCCGAACCCAGCGGCGTACCGGCCGCCAGCAAAAGCACGGAAGCCGCTTAGCCGCAGGCATTAGGGACAAGGGACTAGGAACCAGGGCGCGGGTCCCAGAGCCACTACCGAACGTCCCGTCCGTAGACCGCCGTCGCGCCCTTTGCGCAAGCTTAGCGTCCTTTGCGTGAGCGCTTCCTCTCAGCTGAGGAGCCCACCCCGCCCCATCACTTGCTCAAACAGGTCTTTATACCGCTCCGGCATTCGTCGGCGCCGCATATCCCGCCCCACCACCATGTGCACGGTCTCCCCTTCACACAGCACTACCTCATCCGCCGCCCTCAAGATTGCATACCGAAACCGCACAATGCTACCGCGCACCTCACCCAGGTACGTGCGGACCAGCAGATCATCGTCGTAGCGCGCGGGCGTCTTGTAGCGCGCCTTCACCTCGATCACCGCAATGAGCGCACCTTCCTCCTGCTCCATGCTGCGGTAGTCCAGCCCGATCTGCCGAATGAACTCCACCCGCCCCACCTCAAACCACACCAGGTAATTCGCGTGGTACACGACGCCCATCTGGTCCGTCTCCGCATACCGCACCCGCACGCGCGTCTCGGCGTACCCCTGCGACATTACCCGCTCCAAATCCGTCATACAGGCAGTCTAGGATAGACACGCGATCCAGACCGCTGGGATCCCCACGAAAGAAACGCCCTCATGCTGACTCTCCGGCCCACCGACGCCCTCCTCGTCATCGACATGCAGAATGACTTCCTTCCTGGCGGGGCTTTAGCCGTTCCGCACGGGGACGCCATCCTTCCTGGCATCAACGCCCTCGCCCGCCGCTTCGACCACGTCCTCCTCACCCAGGACTGGCACCCTGCGGGCCACATCAGCTTCGCGTCGACCCACCCCGGCCAACCC
>CAXUIF010000315.1:0-2643 GCA_964250995.1 uncultured Acidobacteriaceae bacterium | reverse complement strand
TGCGGATTCCGGGCCATGTGAATAAGGCATTCCGATAAACCCTGAATAAAGATTCCGGGCATGTGAATAACGGATTCCGACAAAAGGTGAATACAAAACCTCACCGGATCGGAACGCTTTATTCACATGTCGGAATGGTTTTCTAAAGAAACCTTCATCTTGGGCGAGTGACGCTGGACAACCGGGTGCGAATGATTCTTCCTAAAACAGGGAGGAGAGTTCGTGGCCCAAGAAAGGGTGTCCATGCGAAAGATCAAAGAGATATTACGGCTGCATTACGATCTGGGACTGCGGCAGGATCAAATTGCCCGCAGTTGCCAGATCGGCCAAGCCACCGTGCATCGTTACCTGGAGCGCTTTGCCGCCAGCGGCGTCGGTTGGCCCTTGTCGGCGGATTGGGACAACACCCGACTGGAACAGTTGCTGTTTGCCCACCGAGGCGGGCGTCCGACCGGCCCGATGAACCGGCCCGCACCGGACTTTGTCACCCTGCAAGACGAACTCCGGAAGCATTCGCACCTTACGTTGCAACTGCTTTGGGAAGAGTACCGCGCTCAGCAGCCGGACGGTTACGGCTACAGCCGCTTTTGCGAGCTGTATCGCCGCTGGCAGGAAACCCGAGATGTCGTTCTACGGCAAGAACACCGCGCGGGCGAGAAGCTGTTTGTCGACTGGGCCGGAGCCAAGATTCCCTTGTTTTCCTGTGCCGCTGAGTCGGCTTCGGTGTTTGTGGCGGTGTTGGGCGCTTCCAACTACACGTTTGCTTACGCCACCGTCAATCAGGATCTACACCACTGGATTGAGGCCCATGTCCGTGCGTTTGAGTTTTTCGAGGGTGTTCCGCAACTCGTCATTCCCGACAACCCACGGACCGGCGTGGACCGCGCCTGCCGCTACGAGCCGGATCTGAACCGCACTTATCACGAGATGGCGCAGCACTACGGCGTGGCGGTCTTGCCCGCACGGCCCTACAAGCCGCGCGACAAGGCCAAGGTCGAGGTGGGCGTACAAGTAGTCCAGCGCTGGATCGTCGCCGCTCTCCGCCATCAACGCTTCGGCTCGGTCGCAGAAGTCAATGAGGCGATCGGCCCTCTGCTGACCCGCTTAAATCACCGCCGTTTCCGCAAACGCGAAGGCACGCGGGCGTCGCTGTTTGCCGCACTGGACCGGCCCGCTTTGCAGCCGCTGCCCGGCGAGCGTTACCAGATCTCCGCTTGGAAAAGCGTGCGGGCCAACTTGGACTACCACGTCGAGATTGATCGCCACTACTACAGCGTGCCGTACCAGTTGACGGGACAGTTGTTGGAAGCCCGTTTCACGGCTACCACGGTGGAGATTTTTCATCACGGCGTGCGGGTGGCTTCGCATGCCCGCAGCAGCGCCTCGTACCGGCACACCACCACGCCCGATCATCGTCCGAAAAGCCATCAGGCGCATTTGGAGTGGAGTCCCTCGCGCCTGATTCACTGGGCCGCCTCGGTCGGTCCGGCCACCGCGCAGGTGGTGGAAGCCATTCTCACCGCCAAGCCGCATCCCGAGATGGGCTACCGCTCGTGTCTGGGCATTCTGCGCCTGGCCAAGACCTACTCCGTCGAGCGGTTGGAGGCTGCCAGTCAACGGGCTCTCCAACTCCAAGCGTTTTCCTATCAAAGCCTGCGTTCTATCCTCAAGAACTCGCTCGACCGCCAAGTCTTGTCGACACCTGAGGAACGTCCCTCCGGCCCGAGGCACGAAAACGTGCGCGGGGCCGGTTATTACGATCTGCCGAACTCGTTTTTGCAGTAAAGCGCTCATTCTTGAAAGGACATAAACCTATTATGTTGAATCAACCGACGCTGGAGAAGCTCCAGACCATGAAGCTGCACGGCATGGCGGACGCCTTCCGGGCGCAACTGGAAACCACCGACAGCAGCTCGCTCACCTTCGAAGAGCGCTTTGCCATGCTGGTCGATCAGCAATGGCTGTGGAAAGAAAACCGCGCTCTCGCCCGGCGCTTGCGCTCGGCCCGGCTCAAAGAGAAAGGCGTGGTCGAGGACATCGACTACCAGCACCCGCGCGGGTTGGATCGTAAACTGATGCGTAGCTTGGCCACCAGCGAATGGGTACGGCAACATCAGCATATTTTATTGTTGGGTCCGACCGGGATTGGGAAAACCTGGCTCGCTTGCGCCTTGGCGCAAAAGGCATGTCGTGACGGTTTCACCATCCTGCATAAGCGGGCGGCGGAACTGTTTCGGGAACTGGCTGTGGCGCATGTGGACGGCAGTTTCGGGCGCTTGCTCGTCAGGCTCTCGCGCATCGACATTCTAGTGCTGGACGACTTCGCCATGGCGCCGCTCAAAGACGGCGAGCGGCGTGACTTTCTCGAAATCTGCGATGACCGTTACCAGCGGCGCTCGCTGATTCTCACGTCTCAAATGCCATTGGCCCATTGGCACGAACAGATTGGTGATGTTTCTGTGGCCGACAGTATTTTGGATCGCGTCGTTCACAATGCCTATCGCATTGAACTCAACGGCGAGTCGATGCGCAAGAAGCGCGGACACAAACCGGAGGAGGAAGCATGAACCCGATCTCTCCGAGGCTGAGGCGGGGCAAGGCGCTCCGCAGCCGCCCTTGCCCCACACCCCCATCCCGGCAAAA
>CAXUIF010000314.1:0-2655 GCA_964250995.1 uncultured Acidobacteriaceae bacterium | reverse complement strand
AGGTCGGGCTCGGAGACGATCTCGATGAGCGGCGTGCCGCAGCGGTTCAGGTCGATGTAGGTGCGCGTCGCGGAATCGGCAAAGCCGTCGTGCAGGCTCTTGCCGGCGTCTTCTTCGAGGTGCAGCCGCGTGATGCCGATGAGCTTGGACTCGCCCTCCGCGTTCGGGACAACGATGCGTCCAAACTCCGCGAGCGGTTTGTCGAACTGCGATATCTGATACCCCTTGGGCAAGTCCGGATAGAAGTAGTTCTTTCGCGCGAAGATGCTGGTTTCGTTGATGCGGCAACCAACGGCGCTCGCGGCCAGTACAGCTTTTTCGACCGCATCGCGATTGAGCACCGGCAGCGCGCCGGGTAGGCCGAGGCAGACGGGACAGGTATGCGTGTTGGGCTCACCACCGTATTCGTTCTTGCAGCCGCAAAAATTCTTGGTCTCCGTCAGAAGCTGCACGTGGACTTCAAGCCCAATGACGGGCTGGTACTTGGCGAGGATGTCAGGGCTGACCAGGGTGACGGCAGGCATAGGTGGATTCTAGCAACGAGCCCACGGCACAGCTGGTCCGAAGGCATCTCACCGGAGCGAGGCATGCCACCCATGGAACAGCAGGACAGCTCGATGGCGACGCAGGCGGAAGACTCTTCGTCGAGCGAAGCCGCAGGCACAGAACAGCATCAGACCGCAAGCGGCCGAGTCGCTCAGGATCGGCCCGAGCCCGACAAGGCCGCGGCGCAGAAAAATCTCGAGCGGCCGAGCGCTGAGGAGATCTACCAACAGGTAGCCCGTAATGCGACGCAGGAGTTGAAGCGCCGGAGCGTGTCGCTGGCGGTCTCCGGCTTTACGGGCGGCACCTTTATGGGCTTATCGGCGCTCGGTGTGGGCATTGTGATCGCGATGCTGGGCACAGGGCCCAAGGCGTTTCTGCTGTCGCGCATGCTGTATCCGCTTGGGTTCATCGTGGTGATTATCGGGCGATCGCAGTTGTTTACGGAGAACACCCTTTACCCGGTGGCGCTGGTGCTGGCGGAAAGACGTGAGCTTTGGAACACCCTGCGCTTGTGGGCCATCGTTTTGCCGGCAAACCTTGCGGGGGCGCTGGCGTTCGCGGCGTTGATCTCGCTGACCCATGCACTCCCCGCGCCCGTTGCGCACGCCATCGCGCAGATTGGCGCCGAAGCGGTGCAGGCACCGCTAAGCACCGTGTTCTGGTCGGGTGTGATGGGCGGCTGGATCATCGCGACGGCAGCCTGGATGGTGTCCGGCTCGCACTCCGTGACTGGGTCCGTGGCCCTGATTTGGCTGCTGACCTTTGTGGTAGGGGCGGGCAACTTCGCGCACTGCATTGCAAGCTCGGGCGAGATCATGACCGCGGCACTGACCGGGCAGATTGCGTGGTCAGCTTATGCAAGGTGGCTCGGCCCGGCCGTTAGCGGCAACGTGTGCGGAGGCGTGCTGATGGTGACGCTGCTGGAGTACGGACAGGCGATCTATGGGCGGGCTATCGAGAAGCAGGTGAGCCGCGACCAGGGTTGATGTTCCTCGTGGTCGCGATCCCCTGGGGTTCTCGTACGCGTTACTTAGGCCTTCACTACCGTGCCATTCTCCACCTTGACTGGATCCAAGAAAGGCATCTGGGCTCGCAGCGTCGCGCCCACCTTCTCCACGGGATGGGCGCGCTCGCGCGCACGAATCGCCTCAAACTCCTTGCGCCCCGTCTCATTCTCCTCAATGAAGCGCTTCGCAAAGGCACCGGAGCGGATGTCGGCAAGGATGCCCTGCATCGCCTTCTTCACCTCCGGCGTCACCACACGGGGGCCCGAAACATAGTCGCCCCACTCGGCCGTATCGCTGATGGAGTACCGCATATATTCCAGCCCGCCGCGATACAGCAGATCCACAATCAGCTTGAGCTCGTGCAGCACTTCGAAGTACGCGATCTCCGGCTGATAGCCAGCCTCGGTCAGCACCTCAAACCCTGCCTTCACCAGCGCCGCCGTGCCGCCGCAAAGCACGGCTTGTTCGCCAAAGAGATCGGTCTCTGTTTCTTCGGTGAAGGTTGTTTCCAACACACCGCCGCGCGTGCAGCCAATCCCCTTGGCATAGCTCAGCGCAATCTGCTTGGCCTTGCCGCTTGCGTCCTGCTCGACCGCTATGAGCCCCGGCACACCACCGCCCTCGGTGAACACTTCGCGCACGCGATGGCCTGGTCCTTTGGGCGCGACCAGCGACACATCTACGCTCGCCGGTGGCGTGATCGTGCGAAATCGGATGTTAAACCCATGCGCAAACATCAGCGTTTTGGGCTCGCCGTCCGCTCCCTTCGCTTGCAGCCCCGGCTCAATCTCCTTGTAGACCTTGGCAGCGGTCTGGTCCGGCACCAGCACCATGATCACGTCGGCCCAGTGCGACACCTCCGGTACGCTCAACACCTCGAGCCCTGCAAGCTCCGCCTTCTTCGCCGAAGCCGAATCGGGCCGCAGCCCCACCTTCACTTCAACTCCTGAGTCCTTCAGGTTGAGGGCGTGCGCATGCCCTTGCGAGCCATACCCGATAACCGCCACGCGCTTGCCTTGAATGAGGGAGAGGTCTGCATCCTGATCGTGATAGGTCTTTGCCATTGAGGAGGGTCTCTTTCTGTTCTTTGGAGTGATCTCTT
>CAXUIF010000313.1:0-2657 GCA_964250995.1 uncultured Acidobacteriaceae bacterium | reverse complement strand
ACATCCAGCGCATTCTCTTCGATGAACTTGCGCCGCGCTTCCACATCCTCGCCCATCAGCGTGGTGAAGATCTCCTCTGTGGCCGCAATGTCTTCGAGCTTCACCTGCAGCAGCGTGCGCTTGGCCGGGTCCATCGTGGTCTCCCACAGTTGCGGCGCCGTCATCTCGCCCAGACCCTTGTAGCGCTGCACCTGGTACTCTTTGCGGCCCTGCTCGATCACGTAGTCGAAGACCTCGCGCACGGTGGTCTTTTCCACTGGATCCTGCGTGCCTTTGCCGGGCCGCTTGCCGGGCTTGGCCTCGTCCATCGTGCCGGGCGCCGCGGCAATGGTCTCGTTCACACCCTCTTCCTGTGCGACCTCGTCGGCTTCGTCCAACTCCTGTTGTGACGGCGCCGCACTGACCACGGTGTCGCTCTTTTTGGCGTCGCCCTTGGCCGCGTACTCGATGTGAAATGGCCCCTTCAGGGCATCGCCCAGCAAAGCCTGTTTGCTCAACAACTGGCGCGACTCCGGCGCGCTCGCCAACGTCCAGTCGATCTTGCGCCGGGCACCCTGCGCATCGTTGAAGTTCACCGAATACATCTGGTGCTCCTCATCGAACTCGACCTCGCTCACGGCCTTGAACTGCCAGTGCCGCTCCAGTTCCTTGAGCCGCTTGCGCATCGCCTCGAGCTTGTCCTTGCTTTCAAAGTCCGCGCGCTTGGCCGGCTCCTTGCCTTCATTCGCAAAGATTTCCGCAAAGGCCCGCACCACTTCGTCGTTGCGCAGGCGCTTGTTCACTTTGTCGAAGACGCCAAGGTAGTCGTCGAGCTGGCTCATAAACTTCGCCAGTTCCTTGCCTTCCAGCCGCGCCCCACCCTCGCCGTAGCGCAGCACCATGCCGTCGGACGCACGCTTGACCATCACCTGCACGTATTCGCGGTCGTCCTTGATGTACTGCTCGAATTTCCCCTTCTTGATGCGGTACAGCGGCGGTTGCGCGATATACACATTGCCACGCTTGATCAGCTCGCCCATGTGCCGGAAAAAGAACGTCAGCAGCAGCGTGCGAATATGCGATCCGTCTACGTCGGCATCCGTCATCAGGATGAGCTTGCCGTAGCGCAGCTTGGCGATGTCGAAGTCGTCCTTGCCGATGCCCGTGCCCAGCGCTGTAATCATGGCGCGAATTTCTTCGTGGCCCAGCATCTTGTCGTACCGGGCCTTCTCGACGTTCAGGATCTTGCCCTTCAACGGCAGAATCGCCTGGAACTTCCGGTCCCGGCCCTGCTTGGCCGTGCCGCCGGCCGACTCCCCCTCGACCAGATACAGCTCGCACAGCTCCGGCTTGCGCTCGGAGCAGTCGGCCAGCTTGCCCGGCAGCCCGCCGCCATCCAGCGCGCCCTTGCGCCGCGTTAGATCGCGGGCCTTGCGCGCGGCTTCGCGCGCCCGTGCCGCGTCGATCGCCTTGCCGATGATCTTCTTGGCCACCTGCGGGTTTTGGTCCAGATACGCGCCCAGCCGGTCGTTCACGATCTGCTGCACCGCGCCCGACACATCTGAATTGAGCTTGCCCTTGGTCTGCCCTTCGAACTGCGGCTGCGGCAGCTTCACGCTGACCACGGCCACCAGGCCTTCGCGCACATCGTCGCCGGTCAGCCCTTCGGTGTCATTCTTAAACAGACCCAGCTTCTTGCCCTGCGCATTGATCGTGCGCGTGAGTGCCGTGCGAAAGCCCGACAGATGTGTCCCGCCGTCCACGGTATTGATGTTGTTGGCAAAGCTGAACACCGTGTCGGTATACGCGTCGTTGTACTGCAGCGCGATCTCCATGACCAGCGTGCCCTGCTCGGCCTCCATGTAGATGGGCTTGTCATGGAGCACCTGCTTGCCCTTGTTCAGGTGTTTGATAAAGCCGGCGATACCGTCCGAAAACCGGAAGCTCTGCGTCTTCGCTTCGCCGCTTTTGGCATCCGCGACGCGCTCATCGGTCAGCGTGATCTCGATGCCCTTGTTCAAGAACGCCAGCTGCCGCAGCCGGTTCTGCAGCGTGTCGAAGTTGTACTCCGTGACCGTAAAGATCGACCGGTCCGGCAGAAAGTGCACCTTGGTGCCGCGGCGCTTGGAAGGGCCCATCTTGCGCAGCTCGCTGATCGGATCGCCCTTGGAGTAGTCCATCTCCCACGCGTGCCCATCGCGCCAGATCTCGACGTCGAACTCCTCGCTGAGCGCATTCACGCAGCTCACACCGACGCCATGCAGACCGCCCGAGACCTTGTAATTGCTCGCGTCGAACTTGCCGCCCGCGTGCAGCATGGTCAGCACCACCTGCACCGCCGGCATCACCTCGCCGGTCGGCAAGGTCTTGTTGTCCACCGGAATGCCGCGCCCGTCATCCACGACCGTGACCGAGTTGTCGACATGGATGGTCACATCGATGCGCGTCGCATACCCGGCCAGGGCCTCGTCCACCGAGTTGTCCACCACCTCGTACACTAGGTGATGCAGCCCCTGCTCGCTGGTCGACCCGATATACATCGCCGGCCGCAGCCGCACCGCCGCCAACCCCTCCAGAATGGTGATGTTTTCGCCGCTGTAGCTATTGGCCACAGGGGGGGTGGGTTGTTGTGGGTCGGGAAGCGGGGTATGAGTAGCCAATCGAACTCCAGACGGCGG
>CAXUIF010000312.1:0-2680 GCA_964250995.1 uncultured Acidobacteriaceae bacterium | reverse complement strand
GTGTAGGCCGCGGCATCCATAGCGATCGGTCGTCCGGCAAGCCCCGCCGCCATCATCGCGATCAGGCATCCGTGATGCGCCCGATCGGTCAGAAACAGCCGCTCCTGTGGCAGGCGCAACCACTGTGCCGCCACCCGCACCAGCGCCGGCTGCGCGCTCCGAAAGGTCGGCCGCAACGCGTCGAAGTCCTCCGCCCCCAGTTCATCCACCGCCCACCGAAGCCGGTCCCGCCACTGCGCCGGCAAGCCCGGCAGCAAGGGAAAGTTGTACTGCATCTCGATCATAGAAATAGGGTACAGGGCGCGAGGTTCTGGGTTCTAGGTTCTAGGTTGTGGGTTCTAGGTTCGAGGTTCCAGGTTCTAAGTTCCAGGTTGGCGATCTACGGTTTCCAGGTTCTGCGTCCCGGGTTTCAGGTTCCGACGCTGTGTGCGAGCTTCACTGAAGACCTTCGCCCCAACCCAAGCGCTCCAGCATTCCACCCAAAACCTAGAACCCACAACCTAGAACCCACAACCCACAACGCCTATCCCCTGGGCGCCGAACCCTGTACCCTGCCTCAGTGAACATCCTCTTCGTCGGCGACGTCTTCGGCTCCGCCGGCCGCCACATCGTCCACGAACACCTGCCGCAGCTGCTCGCAACCCACGCAGTCGATCTTCTGGTCATCAACGGCGAAAACGCCGCCGGCGGCTTCGGCATCACGCCCTCCCTCGCCGAAGAAATCTTCGATCTCGGCGCGCACGTCATCACCACAGGCAACCACATCTGGGACAAAAAAGAGATCTTCGATTACATGAAGGTCCCGGCGGACGCGCACACCCGCGGCCGGCGCATTTTGCGCCCGGCCAACTACGCCGTCAGTACCCCCGGCTTCGGCTTCTACGAAGGCCAGCTGCCCGCAAGCTCCGGAAAACCGCCCCAGACCTACGCTGTCCTGAACCTCCAGGGCCGTGTCTTCATGAGCGCCTGCGACGACCCGTTCCGCAAAGCCGACGAGCTGCTCGCGCACATCGCCAAAAATTCCGCCGCCAAGGTCATCCTCCTCGACCTCCATGGCGAGGCCACCAGCGAGAAGGTCGCCCTCGGTTGGTACCTCGACGGCCGCGTCACCGCTGTCCTCGGCACCCACACCCACATCCCTACCGCCGACGAGCGCATTCTTCCGAAGGGCACCGCCTTTCAGACCGACGTCGGCATGAGCGGCCCCTACGACTCCGTCATCGGCGTTGAAACCGAGCTCGTCCTCCAGCGCTTCCTCACCGGCATGCCCGGCAAGTTCGAAGCCGCGAAAGGCAATCCCAAGCTCGCCGCCACCCTCATCCAATGCGACGGCCTCACCGGCCGCGCGCACGCCATCCGCCGCTTTCTGCTTGGCGAATAGATGAGCCCGCCCCGCCCCGTTGCGCTCACCGGCTCGGACCGGCTCCCCGAGCGCAATGGAACGCACGGCAGTGGTACTCTGGCGATGCTGCGTGGTGGTGTTTCCTAAGCGAAGACGGACAGTGACGGCCAAGCGTAGCAGCTGGGTCTACGTTCGCTACCTGCTCGCATTTCTGCTCACGCCCATCGCCGTGATCTTCGCTTTGGTGCCCTTCTCCGCTTCAGACTGGTTTCTGCAACACCACTATCCGGGCCTGCGCAACTTCGGGTATTCCGAGCGAATTGGCGCTGCCCACTGCGAGGTCATCCTCTACGGCGACTCCTCCGCCCTCACTGGACTGGACCCCACAATTGTTGAACGGCTTACCGGTCTGAAGACCTGCAACCTCTCTGAAGGCTCCACCGTGCAGGTCGTTGCTGGAAGCGATCTGCCCCTGAACCTGTACCTGCGGCGTAACCCCCCGCCGCGCTTCCTCCTCGGAATGTGGAGCTACACAAGCTACAGGCCCTACCTGCAACCCTTCACTGCCTACCAACCCGAAGGCATCCTCTATGTTTGGCGTTACGGTAGCCGGTTCAGGTTGCTGCGAGCCTTCGTCCGGCATCCGGACTGGGCCCTGACCTTCGCCGCCTGGGTCTTCGATACCCTCGCGCGCCCGGCAGCCCGTGTCGCCCCCGAACGGCCCTACCACCGCGCGGACGCCCAGGCACAACGCGATGCGGGTCTCGGCATGTGGCCCTTCCCGCTTCCGCCACAAGCCGCCTGCGTTCGCAACGGCCTGAATGAGGGCCCCGAAAGAATCCAACGCTGGAGCGAGAGCGTCGCCGCCTTTCGCCGCCGTTACAGTACCCCGCAAACCACCGTTCTCTTGGACATCTCGCCCATTCCGGTCTGCAACAAGCTGGCTGCCGCCTATGCCGAAAGGACGCAGGGCCTGCATGACAACCCGCTCGAAAAGGTCGGGATCAGCGACTTCAACGAGGGTGACGTGCACTTCAGCCCGCAAGGCTCCCGCTACGTTTCCGAGCAGGCCGCACATCAGATCGTCGCTTCCATTCACCCTAACGGAACACCTGAACCTATCCCTTAGGTCTCGATACTCAGGCGCGGCCTGACCGGAGCTACCGGCATCCAACCCTCCAACTGCCTCAGGAGCCCAGATGACCGGTGCACGCGAAGACCTCCTCACCCAAACCGCCAACCTTCTCCTCGATGCCCGCCGCGAAGCCCGGCCCCTCCTCTCGCTCCCGCCCGCGCTCCTTTCAGACATCCATGTACGACATCTACACCGTCCAGGAC
>CAXUIF010000311.1:0-2703 GCA_964250995.1 uncultured Acidobacteriaceae bacterium | reverse complement strand
CGCTCCAAGATTGGCGCCGCGACCAGATCTTCGACCAAACCGGCCTCCCGTGGACGCCACCCAGCCCCAACCTCCATACCCTGACCGCTGCGACGCTCTACCCCGCCACGGCCATGCTCGAGCTCACCAACCTGTCGGTTGGGCGCGGCACCCCGCTAGCCTTCGAGGTCTTCGGTGCTCCTCATCCAACCACGACCCCGGGTGCCCCATCTTCGCGCCCAGCCTCACCGGGCGCTAAGGTGGGCCCAGCCACCGAACCCGCGCCCCAGCAAACCCAACCCTGGTTCAACGCCCAAATCGTAGCCGACACCCTCAACGTACGTCAGATCCCGGGCGTCAGCTTCGAGCCCATCCAGCTGCCCATCCCCGAAGACAGAAACCGCTACCCCGGCCACGGCCAAACCATCCCCGCCGTCCATATCGTTTTGACCGACCGCACCGAACTCAACGGCCCCGAACTAGGACTCGAGCTCCTCAGCGCGCTCCATACCCTCTACCCGACCCAGTTCCAACTCGAACGAGCGTCCCGCCTCATCGCCAACCGGACGACCATGGAAGCCATCGCCCGCGGCACTGACCCTCGCATCATTGCTCGCGGCTGGCAATCCACCCTCGACCAGTTTCGCCAGCAGCGGCAGGCCAGCCTGCTCTACTGATCTCAGGTCAGCCTTGCACGGGGCGCCGTCCTGTCCACGGCAGCGGAGCTCGGTACAGCAGCTCTCGAAAGAGCCCCGGCCCCAGCTCCCTGTAAGCCGCCCGACCTGCGCTACACCAGGGCCAAGGGGACGCGCTCCCGTTCCATCATCGCCAGATACTGGTGCACAAACGCAATTGCCATGCTGCCTTCGCCCACGCTCGACGATACCCGCTTAATAGAGTCATGCCGCACATCGCCCACGCAGAAAAACCCTGGAAGGCTCGTCTCCAGGAGGTACGGCTGCCGGTTGCCGCAGGCGTGCTCGGGCAAGTCCCGCCCCGTGCACACATAGCCACGCTCATCCCGCATCACCTGCCGGGGCAGCCAATCTGTGTTCGCATCTGCGCCGATCATGATAAACAGCGCATCCGCTGGCCGTTCAACCGGCGCCGCGCCGCGCGTGGTCGTACACACCGTCTCCAACGCGTTCTCGCCGGCAACCGAAACCACCTCGGTATACGCCTCGATGGTGATGTTGGCCCTGTGGCCGATCTGTTCGATCAGGTAAGACGACATGGTCAGCTTCAGTCCCGCGCCCCGCACCAGCACCGTTACGCTACGCGCATAGCTTGAAAAGAACATCGCCGCCTGCCCTGCCGAGTTTCCCCCGCCGACGATGAAGATGTCCTTGCCGACCACACTTCCTGCTTCCATGCGGGAGGCTCCATACAGCACCCCTCGCCCGCGCAGCCGGTCGATTCCATCGGCCTCCAGCCGGCGCCAGTCCACGCCGGTCGCCAGCACCACACTGCTTGTGTTCACACGGTCGCCGCCGTCCATCTCAACGCAGTAACCCCCTTCGGTCAACGGATGGATGTTCGTCACCTCGCGGGTAACCACAATCTCCGCACCAAACCGAGCCGCCTGTTTCTGGGCGCGATCGCTCAGCTCATCGCCGGAGATCCCGTTCGGAAACCCAAGGTAGTTCTCAATGCGGGACGAAGTCCCGGCCTGCCCACCGACAGCGGCGCGTTCCACCACCAACGAGCGCAGACCCTCAGACGCGCCATACACCCCCGCTGCCAGCCCAGCCGGCCCGGCGCCCACGATGACCACGTCGTAGCCCTTGTTCTTCGGCGCTGTCTGGTAGCCCAGCGCCCGCGCCACATCCCGCACCGTCGGCGACTCGCCGAGGCAGATCTCCTGATCCACCACAACGGCCGGGCCTTCGATAGCTCGCTGCTTCAGGCAGGAAGGAATCCGCTCCGGCTCGCGGTCGCGGTCCACCCAGGCATACGGAATGCGATTGCTCGTGAGGAACGAGCGGATCTCGCGGCAATCCACGTCGTACCGGGAACCCACCACCATCGCACGGATCCCCGGCGCATCTCGCGCGAACTCCTGGATCGCCGTCAGCCGGTCGCTCAGGGTCTTCATAATCAGCGCGCTGGCCTCGGGGGCCTTGTCCACAAGAAACTTCAACTGCAGGGCGCTCAACCGCAGAATGCGACTCGGCTTGGTCGCCTGCACGGACGCCAGCGAGGGCGCGCCCAGAAAGATCGGCACCTCGCCGAAGAAGTCCGGCGCCTTGAACTCGCGCAGCACCTCTTCGCGGCCGTTGATCTCCTTGACCACCTCCACCGCGCCCTCAAGAAGCACATAAAAGAAGGGCGTCTCTCCTTCGCGGATCAGCCACTCGCCCTCAAAAAGCCGCACATCGGCCGTCTTCCCGGCGAGCTTTTCCAGGGTCTCCTGTGAAACGGAGTCGAATAGAGGAAGTTGCTTGAGTTCTTGCGTTGTGAACAAGGGACGCCTCCACGTCCATGCTCTCACGGCGCTTTCCGCTCCTCTGTTCGCTTCCGCAAAGAGGCTCTCGACTCCGTTCGCGGGATAATCACGTCATGGCCAGCTCGCTCTTCGCAATCCCGCTTGAAACCCTTGACGGACAACCCACAACGCTTTCCAAGTACCAGGGTAAGGTGCTGCTGGTGGTCAATGTAGCCTCCAAATGCGGTCTCACCCCCCAGTACACCGCGCTCGAAGCGCTCTACCAGCAGTACAAAGAC
>CAXUIF010000310.1:0-2709 GCA_964250995.1 uncultured Acidobacteriaceae bacterium | reverse complement strand
CCATGCCCAACAACTTCCTCCATCAGCTGCAGCAACTCTGGGCCCGCTTCTCCGCGCGGCAACGGATCGTGCTTGTCGGCGGCAGCCTGTTGACCGTCGTGGCCTTGGCCGCAACGGTCCGGCTGTTCGGCACACCGGAGTACAAGCCGCTCATGGTGGGGCTGGAAGCGGCGGACGTGCAGGTCGTGTCCGCGCAACTCTCGGCGAAAAAGATCCCCTTTCAACTCACTCCCGATGGCAAGGGCATCAACGTCGCGGCCGATCAACTCGATGCCGCACGCCTGGAGATCGCTTCGGAAGGATCTCCGCATAGCGGCCGGATGGGCTTTGAGCTTTTCGACAAGAGTTCATGGGGGCAGACCGAATTCGACGAAAAAGTCAACTATCAGCGCGCTCTGGAGGGCGAACTCGAGCGAACCATCGGAACGCTGAGCGGCGTCAAGAGCGCCCGTGTGCATCTGGTGATGCCCACCTCCTCGGTGTTTTTGGATCGGGAACGTGGCGCCAAAGCGTCCGTGACCCTGCGGATGAAGCGGGGCTCCCTTGCGCCCGATCAGCTCAATGCCATCTCCAGGCTGGTCAGCGGCGCCGTGGATGACCTTGCCCCGCATGACGTCACGATCATCGACGCCGATTCGAACGAATCTTTGGGTAGCAAGTCCGGCACGCTGGAAGGGCGCGAGTTGGAAGCCGAGCTTTCCAAGCGGCTGCTGGCCACCCTGGGCCCCGCTGTCGGCCCGGAGAACCTGCGCGCCAGCGTGAACGTCGAGTACGACCTGAGCAGCACTGAGGAACATCAGGACAAGTACGATCCCGCTGTCAGCGCCGTGCTGGCGTCGCAGAAGACTCAGGAACAGATTGGCGCGGGCGCGGCGCCTGGAGGCGTCGCAGGAACGGCGGCCAACCTGCCGAACACGGGGGCAACGCAGGCGGCCAACCTCCCGGATGACAATGCGCAGACTTCGTCCTCCGACAGTTCTACCTTTGGTGTCAACAAAGTGGTGCGCCACACTGTCTCGCCAGCCGGGCGCATTCACCGCATCACAGCGGCCATCCTGGTGAACGACACCGCTGATCGCAAGCAGGTGAAAGGTCAGTGGATCAGCACGCCACGGAAACGGACTCAGGCGCAGTTGGACCAAATCGCCGAGCTCGCCCGAGGCGTTCTGGGCGCAGACAAAGACCGGGGCGACATCGTCACGGTGCAGAACATGACCTTTGACAGTGAGATCACCACAGACAAGCCGCCGAGCTTCGCCGACAGTATGAGGACGCGCATGGCGGACTATGCCACGCCGCTGCGTTATGCGGCCATGCTGGTGCTCTTTCTTCTGGTGTGGGCGCTCATGTTCCGCCCCGTGCAGAAGCAGCTCAGTACCTCGCTGAAGGCGCTGGGCCCTGGTGCGGGGTCCGCTCCTCCCCTGCTGCAAACTTCGCCGGTGAAGGCCGAGATCGCCTCTGCCTTGGCAAGCGTGTCGATTGAAGCTGATCCGGAAAGCGCCACCATGAAACGCGAGCTGAACGATCTGGTGCTGGCCGAACCGGCTTCCATGACGCGCACGCTGCAGAGCTGGCTGAGGGAGTCCAACGGATGAGCGAACTGATGGATCCCGCTACCCTGAGCGGTCCGCGCAAGGCAGCCATCCTCCTCACCGTATTAGGCGAGGACGCCGCCGCAGCAATCTTCCGCAATCTCCCTGAAGAAGATCTCCAGCGCATCGCTCGCGAGATCCTCAGCCTTGGCTTCATTCCCGCCAACATCACCCAACACGTGATCCGCGAGTACCGCCAGATGACGCAGGCCCGGGAGTACCTGGCCGAAGGAGGCCAAGCTACGGCCAATCGTCTGCTGGTGAAGGCCTTTGGAGAGAACGGCGCGAAAAATCTGCAACATCAACTGGTGCGCGTGGATGAGATTGGCGGTGGCTCGGCCGGGTCGCTCCAGAGTGCCGACCCCAAGCAACTCGCTCGCTTGCTGGAAGGGGAGCATCCGCAGACTGTGGCGCTGGTGCTCGGGCATCTGGAGCCCAAGCAGGCGGCTGCCTTGCTGACGCATCTGCCGCGGCAGGCCCGGGCGGAATCGGTGCGGCGATTGGCCAACCTCCGTCAGTTCTCGCCGGCCATCGCCGAACGAATCTCCAACGCCGTGTACCGCCGTTTGCGCTCCGCCGGCGAGATCAACAAGCGTACCTACTCCGGCTTTCAAAACGTGGCCGCGCTGATGAACAGCGTAGATACAGACACATCACGCGAGATCCTTGAGAACATCGAGAACCAGGATGCCAAGCTCGCCACCAGCATTCGCGAACAGATGTTCACCTTCGACGACTTTGGCAGAATCGATTCTGCGCAGCTGCGCGAACTGGCTTCGGCCGTAGATCGCAAAGTCCTCGCCGTCGCCCTGAAAGGCGCGCCGCCGGATCTTCGCGACCGCTTCTTCAAGACCATGTCATCCCGCGCCGTGGAGATGCTCAAGGAAGAGATCGATTCACTCGGCCCTGTGCGTGGCAAGGACGTTCAAAAGGCCCATGGAGACATGGTCGCCCTGGCCCGGCAGCTTGAAGAGGAGGGCAAGATGACGCTTCGCAGCGATGAGGGAGATTCGTTTGTCTAGTGCAGCCTCCACCCACCTCGCGCTGTGGGAGTACCGGGACATCGCCGCCCCTCCGGCGCTCCTGGCCAACCCCGTGCCCCTCGAAGAACTTGTAC
>CAXUIF010000309.1:0-2756 GCA_964250995.1 uncultured Acidobacteriaceae bacterium | reverse complement strand
CGTCGAGCCGCTTGACGGCCCGGCCCAACTCGGCGGGAGACTGCAGCACGGGGCCGTCGCGCAGCCGGTCAAAGGCGCTCTGCCGCCCGCCCTCGCCGGGCAGCAGCAAGGCTTCCAGCTTGGTGCGCTGCGCCGCGGCCACGCCGCGTGCCAGGGTGCGCCAGAGGCGCTGGGCGGCACGCGCCCGCACGCGGGCGATCAGGCGCTCCAGCACCGTCGCGCCCGGCAGCAGGACCTTGTTGGTGATGAGCCAGGCCACGGCGCGATCGAACAGGGCGCTGGGCCGGTCGGAGCCGGTCCAGCACAGGGCGTAAAGCCAACGCACCAGGCGGAAGCCCGCGGCGGGATCGGTGAACTCGCGGTAGCCGTAGTGCGACCTGATCTCGGCGGCGTGCTGGAAACGGATGCGGCTTTCACCGTAGCGAGCCAGGCAGCTTGGGTCGGCGATGCCAAGCTGTCGGGCGAGGTCAGCCGCGACGCCGGCTGGCACGTCTGTGGGGTCGTCCAGAAAGGTGCCCAGGAAACGCACCGTGCCGAGCTGGACGGCGAAGCCCAGGCGCATGTGGTCCCAGCGCCGGGTCGCGATCAGCGCGCGGTCAGCGTCATCGAGGTGGAAGCAGCGGACGAACTGGTCCGGGCTGGGCTCGCCGATGTAACGGCCATGCTGGCGTTCCTGCTCAGCGGTGAGAAGGGAGATCGGCATGGAATGCGAGACTCAGCGCCTGGCACTGGCGCCCAGCAGCTTGCGGGCGCGGGCCTTGGGGCGTCCTTGACCGTCCACGTAGGCATAGAGCGTGCTGGTGGAGATGCCGAGCTGCTCGGCCACATCCGTCGCGGCGTTGGCCTGGTCGGCCATCGCCGCCATGGCCGTGCGCAGCTTGGCGCGCGTCATCAATCGCGGCCGCCCGCCCGTGTGGCCGCGGGCACGGGCGGCGGCAAGGCCGGCCATGGTGCGCTCGTGGATCAGGTCACGCTCGAACTCCGAGAGGGTCGCGAAGATGCCGAACACGAGACGGCCCGTGGCGCTTGTGGTGTCTATGCCGCCGGTCAGCACCTTGAGGCCGATTCCATTGGCTTGCAGCGTGCCGACCAGATCCACCACGTGGGCCAGCGAGCGGCCGATCCGGTCGAGCTTCCAGACTACGAGGGCATCTCCGGCCCGGACCACATCGAGCGCGCGGGCGAGGCCGGGGCGGTCGGCAACGGCGCCGCTGCACGTGTCTTCGTAGATGCGTCCCGCTTCCACGCCGACGGCCAGCAGCGCGTCGCGCTGGAGGTCGAGGCTCTGCTCGGCCGTGGACACCCGCATGTAGCCGACCAGCACCGATGCCCCCTGCTGTTGCACAAAGGGCAGCAGAGCAGGGTTTACTGGCCAGAGAAAGATGCACGGGTTGATGCACGCCAAGAGCCTTCGAAACCCTTGCTGGCGTGGATAAGCCGCCTAGCTGCATCAAACGAGGGTTTGATGCGTCAAGCCGGGGCAAACCACTGCGGCCTGGGGCGGTTCCGGGTGCCTGTCGGACGGCTTAGACGTAGCAGCGCAGGCGCTTGCCGGGCAGCAGATCGTAAGGTGCCCTCCAGCCCGGCAACGCCGCGATCCGCTGCAACCAGGAGGCCACCGCTGGATGGGTCGCGGCGAGGTCGTAACCGCTCTCGTGTTTTGGGAAGACGAGGTATCCGGTCATCGACAGGTCAGCCACCGTGGGTTCGTCGCCGGCAACGAAGGGCTGCTCCTGGAAGCGGCGCTCGATGATGCTCAGGAAGTCGTCCACGCGGCGGCGCATGAAGTCGAGCACCTTCGGGTCGGCCTCCGGCGTGAACGCGCGCCGGTAGCGGTACATGGCCATGAAGCCGCTCAGCTTCTGGTTGTCCCAGAACAGCCAGCGTAGTACCTCGTAGCGCGCCGCCTCGTCGACACCCCCAAAACGGCCAAATCTGTCTGCGAGGCGCAGCAGAATGGGGGCGGTCTGGGTAAGCTTGACACCGTCCTCCTCAAGAACGGGGATTTCGCCCATGGGGTTGACGGCCTGGCGCCACTCGGCCGTCCAGGTCACGCCGCTGCCGAAGTCCGTCCACACCGGCTCGAACGCCTGCCCGCACAGGGTCAGCATGAGGGCGAGCTTGTAGCTGTTCCCGCTCTCCGGGAAGTAGTGCAGGCGATACTCGGTCATCGCTCATCCCTCAGGCAATCGGGTTGTGGTGCCACACCACACGCCCGGAACGGCCCAGGGCCGCTCCGGGTCGTCGCCCGACACTCTACAGCAGCCGCGGTCCGTCGCACCCACAAGTCTGAAACGGATTTCCTGCTCCTCTGCTACCCAAGGTCCTACCAGGTCAGGTCGGACCAGCCAACCCGGACGTGGTAGGCGAACACCAGACGCTCGAACTCGACGCCGCCGAAGTCCTCGAAATGCACCGGGCGAACCGTGCTGTTCGGCATCTGCTTCATGCCTTTCCGGGTGCTTCTTCGTTCATCGCGGCGAAGCGCTGCACCGCCTCGTCTGCCTTTGCCGCGGCTAACAGTGCCGGCCAGTCGTCGGGCGGGTTGCCGCCCGCCAGCATCCCGGCGAACACCGCATACGGGTCCGAGCTAGACCCTGCCTTACGCAGCGTGTCCCGGTCATTGACCCAGGCGTACACAATCACCTTTGCTCGTGAGTCGGCCCGGAAGAACAGTCGGAACCGGTTGCCGCCGAACTTCGCCCGGAACCAGTGCCGGCGGTCCCGTCCCAGCGTGTTGCCCTGCCGGAACTCCG
>CAXUIF010000308.1:0-2766 GCA_964250995.1 uncultured Acidobacteriaceae bacterium | reverse complement strand
ACCCGGGCGTAGACTTGGGTCTAATGAGTAGCTTTGGACCAAGCAGTATGGGCGCGGGTGCGCCGCGGATGCGGGCGGCTGATTCGCCCACGCGAGGTGGGGCCGCGCGTGCGGCCGCCGCAGGGGACGTGAAGAAAGCCAAGCCGAAGTTCAGCGCAGTGTGGCCGGAAATTAAGGCGCTGATTCTGCCGCGGCGAGGGCTGCTCGCGGTGAGCTTTCTGCTGATGCTGGTGAACCGGGCGGCGTCGCTGGTACTGCCGATCTCGTTCAAGCCGCTGATCGATCGCGTGTTCATTCATGGGCGGCTGGATCTGCTGCTGCCGATCGTCGGCGCAGTCCTGGGCGCGACCCTTCTGCAGGGTGTGACCTCGTATGCGCTGACCCAAACGCTCAGCAAGGCGGGGCAGCGGCTAATCGCGGAGTTACGCGTTCTGGTGCAAGCGCACATTGGGCGCCTGTCGGTCAGCTTCTATGACGAGAACCGCACGGGCGCGCTGGTGGCGCGCATCATGACGGACGTTGAGGGCGTGCGCAACATCATCGGCACGGGCGTGGTGGACTTCGTCGGTGGCGTGCTGACGGCGACCTTCGCGTTTGCCTATCTGGTGCACTATTCGGCCCGGATGACGCTGGTGACGTTCTTCATCATGCTGGCGTTTGCGGCGGTGTTACAGCGGGCGTTCAAGGTCATTCGGCCTATCTTTCGGGAGCGCTCGAAGATCAACGCCGAGGTCACCGGCAGGCTGACGGAAAGCCTGGGCGGCGTGCGCGTGGTGAAGGGATACCACGCCGAGGCGAGCGAGTCGAAGGTGTTTGCGACGGGCGTGGACCGGCTGCTCAACAACGTCATCAGCTCCCTTACGGCGCAGTCCTTGATGGCGTTGTCCTCCACCGTGATCCTTGGTGTGGTCGGGGGCGTGGTGATGTGGATGGGCGCACACCTGCACGCGCAAGGCAAGCTCACGACTGGCGGCTACTTCAGCTATGTCATGCTGCTGGCGTTTATGACTGCGCCGATTGTGGGACTGGTAGCTATCGGGACCCAGTTGACCGAGGCCCTCGCCGGGCTGGACCGCACACGGGAGGTAATGGCCGAGGTGGAGGAAGACGCCCAGGCAGGGCGTACCACCGCCATCGGCACGGTGGTGGGCGATGTGGAATTCGAGGATGTCCATTTTGCCTATGTGGCCGACAAAGAAGTGCTGCACGGCATCAGCTTTCGAGCGCGCCCAGGCACGGTCACGGCGCTGGTAGGCTCGAGCGGTTCGGGTAAATCGACGATCATCAGCCTGATCTGCGCCTTTCACTCGGCGACTCGCGGCAAGGTGCTCGTAGACGGGATCGATCTTGCGGCGGTGCGCCTGGCGGAGTACCGTCGGCAGCTGGGTGTGGTGCTGCAGGAGACGTTTCTTTTCGACGGAACGATTCGTGAAAACGTGCTGTTCTCACGGCCCGAGGCGACCGAAGCAGACTTCCTGGAGGCGTGCCGGATCGCGCGCGTGGACGAGTTCGCAGAGCGCTTTGCCGAAGGGTACGAGACCGTCGTGGGCGAGCGCGGGGTGAAGCTCTCCGGCGGCCAGCGGCAGCGCTTGTCGATTGCACGGGCCATCCTCGCCGACCCGCGCGTTCTGATTCTGGATGAAGCGACCAGCTCCCTGGACTCCGAGAGCGAGGCGATGATTCAGCACGGGCTGAGTTTTCTCATGCAGGGCCGCACGACGTTTGTGATCGCGCACCGGTTGTCGACGATCCGCCGTGCCGACCAGATTCTCGTCATTGAGGACGGCCTGATCCTGGAGCGCGGCACACACGAAGAGCTGTACGCCTTGCACGGCCGGTACCGCGAGCTGTATGACCGGCAGCATGGGCTGGAACAGAACCTGTTTCTGGCGCCCGGGGAGGGCGACGTGGTGGCCGCGGCGGTGTAGCCCCGACCACCTGGTTCCGCGCCTCAGCACGGCCACCCGTTCGCGGTAACAGGCTTAGGGGCAAACAAAAGAAGCGGCCCATGAGGGCCGCTTCTTTTGTCTGCTGCTGACTGCTGACGACGTCTTGCTTCGCCGAACGGCCCGCGCTCCGCTTACATGCCGCTCGCAGAGCCACCCATTTTGGTCATCATCTTGTCTGCCATGACGGTGTGCTGCGCAACCACCTTCTCGCCCTTCCGGACGATCGGCTTGAGCTGCTTATCCTGCGTGCTGGTTTCTTCGGCTTTGAACGCCTCCAGCGCCTTGTGGTGATCGGCATCCATGGCGGAGATGTACTGCTTGTCGAAGTCCGCACCGGAAAGGCCATTCAGCTGGTCATACAGCTGCTGATGCTGGGAATCAAGCGCAGTGGGCGGCGTTACACCCATCTGGGAAGCTACGGGCTTCATCTCGGCTTCCAACTGGTTGTGATCGGCAATCATCTTCTGCGCGTAGGCCTTGACCTTGGGGTTGGAGGCCTTCTGCGTGGCGAGCTGGCTGAAGGTGATCTCGGTGAAGTCACTCTGGGCGGCCGTCTGCACAAACTGCTTGTCCTGGTCTGAGCCCATCGCCATGCCCTTCATATTGCCCTTCATATTGCAGGACCCCTGGCTCATCCCCTGCGCGCCGGCCAGGCCGGAACCAATCATGGCAGCGCATCCAAGCGCCGCTGTGTACATCATCTGCTTCTTCATACAAGCTCCAATGGGGCGCTGCGGCCCGGTTACGTGCAGTCCATAAGAACCCGCAACAGGGACAGGCGTTGCATGCAAGGCACGCAAACTCTTTATGCTGGTAC
>CAXUIF010000307.1:1394-2820 GCA_964250995.1 uncultured Acidobacteriaceae bacterium | reverse complement strand
TGCAGCTGCTCGGTGTGCTCTGTCGGCTTGATGCGGTAGCCCCGCCAGCCGTAGTAGATGACGAACAGGTAACAGAGGAACGGCAGGAAGAGCGAGTGGTGAATCCCGATCCGGTCGGCGAAGAAGCCCATCAGCACCGGCACCGCCGCGCCGCCCACGATCGCCTGCACCAACAGACCCGATCCCCGGCCCGTCAATGTTCCCAGGTCCGCGACGCCGAGGGTAAAGATCGTCGGAAACATAATCGAATTGAACAGGCCGACGGCCAAAATGGTCACAACGGCAAAGTGCCCTGTCCCGAGCAGCGAACACAGCACCATCACCGCCGCCCCCACGCCGCTAAAGGCCAGCAGGGTGGCGGCCGACATACGCTGCATCAGCGCCGATCCGACAAAACGCCCGACCATCATCCCGGCCCAGTACAGCGTGACCAGCTTCGCCCCTCGCTGCAGCGACATGCCGGCGATCGACGGATCGGCCAGGTACTTCACCAGAAAGCTGCCGATCGACACCTCAGCACCGACATAGATGAAAATCGCCAGCGCCCCAAGGTACACATGCGGGTGGTTCCAAACGCTGTCGCGGCGTCCGCCCAACTCGCCCGGACGAAAGTCGCGTGTAACTTCGAGCCGAGGAAACCGATACAAGGCGATCGCCAGGGCGAGAACAATCAGAATGCCAGCCAACAGCAAGTAAGGCATCTTGACGTTGGCGGCCTGCTGCGTGCGGCTTGCCAGCAGGGCTGTCCCTTGGAGTGCACCACCGGCCTTCGCTGCCTCTGCCGCTCCTCCCAGGATCAAGATGCTGCCGATATACGGGGCAACTGTGTCGCCAAGCGTATTGAACGCCTGGGTCAGGTTGAGGCGACTGGACGCGGTCTCAGGCGGTCCCAAGATCGTGACATAGGGATTGGCCGCGACCTGCAACAGTGTGACGCCGGCCGCCAGCACCACCTGCGCGCCGAGAAACAGCGCATACGATGCGAACGACGCTGCCGGCAGAAATAGCAGAGCCCCCACGGCCATCGTGACCAGACCGATCACCATCGTGCGCTGGTAGCCCACCCACTCCACGAGCTTGCCCGCCGGCTGCGCGAAGATGAAGTAGGAACCGAAAAAGGCGAGCTGAATCAGCGACGCCTGCAGGTAGCTCAACGAAAAAATGGATTGCAGGTGCGGGATCAGCGCATCGTTCAGAACCGTGCAGAAACCCCAAATAAAGAACAGCGTCGTCACCATGGCCATGGCGCTGTAGTTCGTTGTTCCGGGTGAGTCACTCAGGGAATGCGTATTGCCGGTGCTTATCGTCGCCATCGGGAAACAGATCACTTTCTGCCGCAAAGATCCGCGCATGCCTCTCCTCTGCTCGAAGCTACCGGGCACAGGATTGGAGCCACACGCATCGTACCTGATCGCTTTGGTCTCTG
>CAXUIF010000307.1:0-1384 GCA_964250995.1 uncultured Acidobacteriaceae bacterium | reverse complement strand
TCGTTCGCCTTTCCGGGCCGGAGGCGTTTCCGATTGCCGCCAAGCTGGTCCGCCTGGCCCGTCCGCTCGCGCACGCCCAGGCGCGGTTCGTCCGCGTCCTCGACCCACGCAGCCTGGACAACCATGAAGCCGCGCCGCTGGACGAAGCCATCGCCACCGCCTTTCTTTCCCCGCATTCCTACACCGGAGACGACGTCGTCGAGATCGCCGCCCACGGTTCCCCGGTCGTCTTGGAAGCCGTGCTCACTGCGGCGCTCCGCCATGGCGCGCGTTTAGCCGGACCCGGCGAGTTCACCCAGCGTGCTTTCCTTGCCGGACGTCTCGACCTGACGCAGGCAGAGGCCGTGCACGACCTGATCTCCGCCCAAACGCTGGAGCAGGCCCGCGCCGCCGCGCAGCAGCTCGGCGGTGCGCTCAGCCGGCGCCTCGCCCCCGCCAAGGAACAATTGCTGCACCTGCTTGCCCTGCTCGAGGCCGGTATGGACTTCGCCTCCGGCGAACTCGACGATGTGGACGTGGTTCCCCCCACTCAAATCGCGGCGGAGATCGCGCTCGTTCACGCCCGCCTCTACGACCTTGCCCGCAGCTTCCAAGCGGGAGCTCTCCTGCGCTCGGGAGTCTCTCTGGCGTTGGTGGGTCCGCCGAACGCGGGGAAAAGTTCCCTGTTCAACCGCCTGCTGCAACGCCCTCGCGCCATCGTTACGCCGGTCCCTGGCACCACGCGTGACACCGTGGAGGAGACATGGTCCTTGAACGGCATTCCCGTGCGCCTGGTCGACACCGCCGGGCTGCGCGGTGTGGGCCAAGCGCCCGCCGACGAGGCCGAGCGCCAGGGCATGGAACGCTCTCTGGAGGCGCTGGCCGACGCGGATCTTGTGCTGCTGGTTCACGACGCCACAACGCCGCTCTCCAGCGAAGAGAAGCAGCTTGCCGCCTCCCTCGAAGGGCGGCCTCGGCTGCTCGTCCACAACAAAATCGATCTGCTCAGCACGCGCGAGGAGGCCCACTCGCCATCGCAAACCGCGGGTGACTTCGCGCAAGCCGCCAGCTCCACAGACTTCGCTCTGAATACGCCGGTGCGGCTTGTCTCCGCGCTAAGTGGCGAGGGCATGGAAGAACTCCGCGCAGCGATCTTGCACACCCTGAGTGCCGGCGGCAACCTCGCGGAAACCGGCGCGCTGAACAACCGCCGTCAACACGAAAGCGTACTCACCGCCCTCGCTTCGTTAGAAGCCGCCGCCCAAGCCAATGCCACCGGCCTGCCGCACGAAATTCTTCTCGTCGACCTGCACGACGCCCTAGGCGCGCTTGACACGCTCACCGGCACAACCACCGCCGACGACATCCTCGCCCGCATCTTCTCTACCTTCTGCATCGGCAAGTA
>CAXUIF010000306.1:0-2880 GCA_964250995.1 uncultured Acidobacteriaceae bacterium | reverse complement strand
CCCCCCCCCACCCCCGCCTGCTCCAAGCTACGGCCCATGCCCAACTTTACGCCGCGCCCGCGCGGGGCGCGGGACGCCCGCCCGCTCCGCTGTCCGCCCACGTTGAACATTTCGCCGAAAAGGTCGCCGAAGATGTCGCCCAGATCGCCCTGCTGGAAGCCTCCACCCCCGAACGGACTGCCGCCCGCAAAGGGATTGCCCCCGCCCCCGTTCACCGCCTGGTGCCCAAAGCGGTCATAGGCTGCCCGTTTGTCCGCATCGCTCAGGACGGCGTAGGCTTCCGAGCACTCTTTAAACTTCTCTTCGGCAGCCGGGTTATTTGGGTTGCGGTCCGGGTGGTACTGCATGGCGAGCTTGCGGTAAGCCGTCTTGATCTCGCCGTCAGAGGCCGTCCGCTCGACGCTCAGTACCTCGTAGTAGTCCCTTTTCATCGTCGCTGTCGCCATCGCCTGTCTGGTCTCGTCCTATGCTGCGCGGTCTGCCGCGGCCTTCTGTTAGAGGCTTTAAGTTATATGTCCTACGTGGCCCGCTTGCTTGTTGCCCCTGGCCAGTGAACCGCTTTCCGCAGCTGGTGAAATCTGCAACGTACCACGCCTCACGCGTCGTGCTGCGCTCCGTTAGTCGCGATGCGCACCAGTGCGGGCCGCAGCAACTTGTCGCGCAGTTTGTATCCACGCCGGATCTCCTCGATCACCTGATGATCCGGGTACTCGGGGGTTTCCACACTGCCGAGCGCCTCATGCAGCCGCGGATCGAACGGCGCACCCACGGCTTCCACCGGCTGCACGCTCAGCCCACGCAGGGCCTCGTCCATCTGCTTCAGGATGAGGTTTACCCCGGCGCGCAGCTGCTCAAGCGAGCCTTCTGCCCTCAACGCCAGTGCGAAGTTGTCCATCACGCCCAGAAATGGCTCCACAGCTGCTTCGATCCCGCGGTCGCGCGCGTCCTGGCGCTCCTTGGCTTCGCGCTTGCGCGTGTTGTCGAACTCGGCTTGCAGACGAGCCAACCGGTCTCGTAGGAGATCGCGCTCCCCGCGGGCCTGCTCCAACTCTGCACTCAATCCCGTCCCTGACTGCGGGACCTCATGCGCCTCTGTTGACGCGCCCTCCGTCCCTGCCTCGAGATCTTCCCGCGCTCCCAAGCCGGCGTCCGTTCTGTCCTCGATGTCAGTTGCCACACCCTGCTCATCCATCGCTGTCATCTCCGCTCCCGTCATCTCCGTTTCATTGTTGCCCATGCGCGCCCAACGCGCGAAGCGTTCCGCAAAGCCCTGTTTTTCGTCAGCCATATCCAAAGACTCCGTCTCACCTGCTCATCTCTCAGATGTCGGACATCCCCGAAGCGCTCGTCATCCCGCTCGTCTCCGATCGCGCAGCTCGGCTATACAGATGAGCCAGCGCGCGCAAGCGACTCAGGTCCGGTCGTCTCCACCCTCCAGCACGCGCTCAAACTGTTGCGCCACATACCGTACCGCGCTCATCGTGGCGTTGTAGTTCATGCGCGTCGGGCCCAACACCCCCACGGTGCCACGCAGAGCGCCACCCAGGCGGGCGGGTGCCGCGATCAGTACCAGCCCCGCCAGCTCCGGTGCCTGCTCCTCTAGCCCGAAGACCACGCGAACGCTTTCCTGCCGCGAATCGATATACGCCGCCAGCAGCTCGGCCACGCGCTGCTTGGCTTCCAGGGCCGCCAGCAACTCCCGCAGCCGTACCCGGTCTTCCCGCAGACCGACGATGTTCGCGACGCCCTCAACAAACACCATGCGTTCGGCCGAAGGTCCACCAGGCTCCTCCGGTACCGCCCCCGTCCACAGCCGTTCCGCGGCCTCCATCATGCGGTGGTACGTGGAGCGCTCGCGCTCAATACGCCGCAGCAGCTCGGCCCGAACACGTTCCAGCTGCCAACCGCGGAAGTGCTCGTTGAGGAAATTCGCGGCAGCTTCCAGCTGCGCCGGCGAAAGATCCTCCCGGACGGCCAGCAAACGGTCGCGTACGGTGCCGCTGCGCCCTACCACCACGGCCAGGACGCGCCGCTCCGACAGGCGGGTAAAGTGGACGTGCTCCAAAAGATCTCCTGCGGCCAGGGCCCCTACCGCCAGGCCTACACCACTGGAAAGCGCGGCCAGAACGCCGGAGCTACGCGCCAGCAAAGCGTCTGTTCCTGTCACACCAGCGAGCCCCGTGTCGATGGTGGCCTGCAAATCGGACCGTAACCCCACGGGCTCGCCTGTGCTGTAGGCGCCTCGTCCCTCGGCCAGCTCCTGCACATACAGCCGAAACGCCGCAGGGGAGGGGACACGCCCAGCCGAGGTATGGGGCTGCTCCAGCAGCCCGGCCTCGGTGAGTTCTGCCATTTCGTGCCGCACCGTCGCCGAACTCACGGCACCGCCGTGTTCGCCGAGCGCACGCGCAATGGCTGCCGAACTCACAGGTTCGCCGGTCGCGATGTAGCCATCGACGATCGCGGTCAGAATCTGCCGTTGCCGTCCTGTCATGCGCTGCTCGGGCATCCGCCCATGAAGATCCAGCATTTAGGTAATCTCAAGCACATTCTCATTCTCCGCCGCAGCCTGCTCCGAACGCGATACAACTTTCTGCGCGATCCCCAGGAACTCACGCCCCCGGGCTGTCTCATTGCCGGCCAGCGCCGCCGGGAGGCCCCGGTCTCCACCCTCGCGTACCGTCGGGTCCAGGTCGACTGCGCCCAGGAATGCCAGGCCAAACTGGCGCGCGGTCTGTTCGGTCGCGCCCGCGCCGAAGACGTCGAGGATCGAGCCGTCCGGCAGTGTCATCTGGCTCATGTTTTCCACCATGCCCAGCACGGGGACGTTCACCTGATGGAACATCTCCAGCGCCTTGCGGGCGTCCTGCAGTGCCACAC
>CAXUIF010000305.1:0-2898 GCA_964250995.1 uncultured Acidobacteriaceae bacterium | reverse complement strand
AGGCGCAAGGGCCCAACGGCCCGCAAGGCTACGCCGCCGCCGCCAGCCCCGGCATCGATCCGCGCAAACCCGCCCCTGCCAAGCCCGGCGCCCTCACCGTGCAGCAGGTCGTCGACCGCGCCCGCACTCACAATCCCACGCTGCTGGCCGCGGAAGCCAACCTCCGCGCCGTGCGCGCTCAGGAGCTCCAGGCCGGCGTGCGCGCTAACCCCTACTTCGGCGTCAACGGCACCAATGTCACCCTGCCGCCCGACGGCTCCAAGGGCAACCCGGACGCCTACGCCTTTCAGTTCTCACGCCTCTTCGAGCGCGGCAACAAGCGCGAATTCCGACTCGAAACCGCACGGGCAAGCACCACGCAAACCGCGGCGCAACTCAACGACACGGTCCGGCAGACCATCCTTCAAGTGCGCACCGCCTTTGTGCACATGCTCTTTGCCAAGCAGGCGCTCGAGCTCTCCCGGGCCAATCTCGCGGACTTTCGCCATGAGGTCGAAATCGCCAACGATCGCTACAAGGCGGGCGATCTCGGCAAGCTGGACTTCGAGCGCCTCGACCTGCAACTTGGCGCCTTCGAGTCCGACACCGCCAACAACGAGATCAATCTGCAACAGGCCTCCGCGCAACTGCAGACCCTGATGGGCATCGCCGTGCCCAGCCATGACTTCGACATCTCCAGCGACATCGTTCCGCCAACCATCCCACAGACCCACGACGAGCTGACCCAGGCAGCCCTGCAGAGCCGCCCGGATCTCCAGGCAGCCCAGGCCGGGGTCGTCGCCGCAGAGGCCAATCTCAGGCTGGCCATCGCCAACGGCGCCGCCGACCCCACACTGGAAGGCGAGTTCGATAAGTCCGGCTACTACAACTCGTTCGGCTTCAACATCAACCTGCCGCTCCGTTTCTTCGACAAGAACCAGGGCAACAAAGAGACCGCCCGCTTCCAGATTGAGACCAACCGCCTGCTGGTGACCGCTACCCGCAACCAGGTCGTCTCCGACGTGGACCAGGCCTGGATTGCCTACGTGCAAGCCAAGGGACTCGCCGACCGCTTCGGCAATCACTTCCTCGACGAGTCCGCCGATGTGCTCTCGATCGCGCGCTTCGCCTTCGACCACGGCGGCCTCGCGCTGATCGACTACCTCGACGCGCTCCGCGAAGCCCGGACCGCCACCTCCGACGCCCTGAACGCCTACCAGCAAACCTGGCTCGCCATCCACCAGCTCAGCGAGTCCAGCGCCACCGAGCTCGTGCCGTGAGGTGAAGGCATTGCCCTATACCCCCCTCCAGGCGATAATGCGAACACCGGGAGGCACACCCATGCCGCAGATTGTGATCAACATCAGTGACGAGCAGGCCGAGGCAGTGGAACAGCTCGTCGCATCCGGCGACTACGCCGACAGGGATGATGTGCTCTCAGCGGCGCTCGATGAATTGGATCTGCGCTATAGGCTTGATCACGCTGACCCCGCTACGGTGCAGCGGCTTCGTGAGCTTTGGGATGAGGGCATCGCCAGCGGGACGGCTGGCCCTGTCGACTTCGACGAAGTTCTTCACGAAGCGCGCCTGGAGATGCAAACGTCACTCCGCCGCACGGCATGATCACGCAACTTCGGTGGACCAAACAGGCCCGAAGGGACCTGAGACAGATCTACAAGGGGATAGCCAAAGACAGACCGACTACAGCTGAAAGGGTGTATCGGCGGATTACCCTTCGTGCTCTCCTGCTTCGCGAGCAGCCCCTCATCGGACAGCGCCGGCCGGAGGTCAATGCAGATCTCCGTGTTCTTGTGGAGAAGCCCTACCTGATCTTCTACCGAACAGATCCTGAGTCGGAGTCAGGTCTCATTCGCTCCGCTGAGATCGTGCGTATTGTCCACGGCGGCCGGGAACTCACCGGTCTCTAACCAGCCGATGAGAGCTGCAATCGCCCAACGTCGTGAGTTCCATTTATCATAACAGTGATGAGCGAACAGTCCTCCACAGCCGTCGCCGAGCCGCCCGCCCCCGTCGCTGCCAAGCCGCACGCGACCAAATACACGCGCAATCAACCCTACCTCTCCCGCGTGATCACCAACGACCGGCTCACCGGTCCGGAGAGTGAAAAAGAAACCATCCACATTGAGCTCGAAATCGAGTCCGGCATGCGCTACACGCCCGGCGATGCGGTCGGCATCCTCGCCACCAACCGCGAGGCCCAGGTCGATGACAACCTCGAAGCGCTCGGCTTCACGGGCACCGAACGCGTGCTCGATCACTATAAAAACGAGATCGATCTGCACCAGGCGCTCACCTCGCATCTCGGCATCGGCAAGCTCGCCCGCGGCAGCGTCAACCAGTACATTAAGCTTTTTGGTGACAACGTCCCCCAGGGCCTGAAGGCGCTGCAAGGGCAGGAGAACAAGGCCGCCGCTGAAGAATACGTGTGGGGCAGGGAATTCGTCGATCTCGTCCGCGAGTTCCCCGGCGCCGTCACTGAGCCGCAGCAGCTCTTCAACGTGCTCCAGCGCCTCACGCCACGCATGTACTCCATCGCCAGCTCGCAGGCCGCGCACCCCGGCGAGGTCCACACCACAGTCCGCGTCATCAAGTACCATAGCCACGGCCTCGACCGTCAGGGCGTCTGCTCCGGTCACCTCGGCGAGCGTGCTCCGGTCGACGGCACGCTTCCGATTTTTCTACACGAAAACAATGCCTTCCGCTTGCCCGAAGACCCGGACGCCCCGGTCATCATGATCGGCCCCGGCACCGGCATCGCCCCTTTCCGCGCGTTTCTGGAAGAGCGTCAGGCCCGCGGCGAAAAGGGCCCCATGTGGCTTTTCTTCGGCGAACAACGTCGCATTTCCGACTTCCTCTACGAGCAGCAGTTCAACCGCATGCTCGCCGACGGTACACTCG
>CAXUIF010000304.1:0-2898 GCA_964250995.1 uncultured Acidobacteriaceae bacterium | reverse complement strand
CTCCTTACTTTTATCTTTCACCTGAACTACTTCGGCCCCCTTGTGATGGGCATTCTGGACTCGTCCTTCCTTGTGCTTCCGTTCGGCAACGACCTCGTCGTCGTGGGCCTCGTCGCCCAGCATCGCCATGGCGTCTGGCTTTACATCCTTGCGGCGGCAACCGGCTCCACTCTCGGCGCCCTCGCGCTCGCCCTCGTTGCGCGCAACTTCGGCGAGGAGCGCATCCAGAAGATGATGGGGCCCAAGCGGTTCAACCGGCTTTGCGGCTGGATTCGCGGTCACGGCGCCCTGTCCATCGCCGCAAGTGCCCTCGCCCCACCGCCCTTCCCTTACACCATCGTCATCGCAGCCGCAGCCGCCCTGGATTACCCTGTCTCTCGCATCGTGGTGTTCAACTTTCTCGCCCGCGCGGCCCGCTTTACCCTGCTCGCCCTGCTTGCGCTGAAGTTCGGCAAACAGGTCCTGGCCATTGCACAATCGCGACCCTTCATCTGGTCGATGATCATCTTTGTCCTGCTCTGCCTCGTCGCTACCGGCTTCTCTCTCTGGAAGTGGTTCCACAGCCGCCAGCCCCGTCAAAAACCGGGCCTGTCTGCGGTCTGAAGAATGCCCACCATGCCTACCCTCCAAGCCGGCCAACTGCTCACCGCGACCGCCGCCCTGCCGCACCCGCTTCTCACCCTCGCCCGCGATGGCACCCTCGCCACCCTCACCGCCAGCCCCGAAACCAACGGAGCCGACACCACCACGCTCACACCCGCGTTTCTCGACATTCACACCCACGGCGCGGTCGGCGAGGATGTCATGTCCGCGACCCCGGCCGGCTTCGCCCGCCTGCAGCGCTTCTTCGCCACCCGCGGCGTGGCCTGGTACCTTCCCACCACGGTCACCGCCGCGCTCGACACCACACTGCACGCCCTTGACCGCATCGCCACCCAAGTCGAATCTCAGATCGAACGCGGGCCCCAGCCTCTTCAAGCGCAACCGCTCGGGATCCATCTCGAAGGCCCGTTCCTGTCTCCTGCAAAGCGAGGCGTGCACCCCGCCCAGCACCTCCTTGCTCCAGACATCGCCACCTTCGACCGTCTTCAGGCAGCTGCTCGCGGCCACATTCTTCTGCTCACACTCGCCCCCGAGCTCCCCGGCGCCCTCGACCTGATCCGCCACGCCGTCAGCCTCGGTGTCCGTATTTCGCTAGGGCACACCAACGCCACCGCTGCAGACACCCTCGCCGCAGTCGACGCCGGCGCCACCGGGGCCACGCACACCTTCAACGCCATGCGCCCGCTCGATCACCGCGAGCCCGGCGTCCTCGGCATCACGCTCGACGACCCACGCCTCTATGCCGAGCTCATCGCCGACACCGTCCATGTCGCCCCGCCGCTCGTGCGGCTCTGGCATCGCGCCAAGGGTCCTTCCCGCGCCATCCTGGTGACCGACAGCATGGCCGCGACCGGCTCCGGTGAAGGCAGCTACACCCTCGGCGGCCTGCCCGTCACAGTTCGCCACAACCGCGTCCTCCTCACCACCGACCTCGCTCGCGGCACAGAGACCCTTGCCGGCTCCATCCTCACCCTCGACACCGCCGTCCACAACCTCCAGCACGGCACCGGCTGTCCCCTTGCCGAAGCCGTCCGCGCCGCCACGCACACCCCTGCAGCCTTCCTCGGTCTCCCTGATCTGACCGCCGTAGCCCCCGGGTACCCGGCCAACCTCAACCGCTTTGACCAGCACGGCAAGCTTCTCGCCACGTACCTCCATGGTGAGGAGGTGCCGCGCGTCGAGCGCTTCTGAAAGCCCCTCTTTGGACCGCACTCACCAAAACACAAGTTCGTATAGAGCGATGAAGGGCTTTGTTCCGAACGGGAACCAGCTCCTTCCGGAACTGCCATCCGTGTCAGAGACGGGGTAAGTCCCCCCCTGTCTACCTAAAAGGAAACGCGGTTCACTATGCCCACCACTCGCCTCAAAACCACACTGGACGCCGTCAAAGGCGGCGTCAAGAACTTCACCATCGACAAAGCTGTTACCAACATTGAAGGCTGGGAAGACTACCTTGCCAAGCACGACCACGACGGCGTCAAAAAGGTCGTTCAGGATCTTGGCAAGCTGAAGAAGCTTCTGAAGGCGCACGAGATCGACGGCGAAGCCGTCAAGACGCTCGTTGCAAAGCTCGGCAAGGACACAGTGGCCGTCGCCGGCGATGAAAAGAATGCGAATGCAACCCACATTCGCGAGCTCGGCGAGGCTCTCTCGCAGGCGTCCGCCTAAAAACACAACCTACCTTCAGTCTGTCCGTTAGCCAAACGCTAGGGGCACACTGAAGACGACACCACCGCAGAGCAGCCAGGGAGGGGACACGTCCTCGCCGCCCGGGCTGCTCTTCGCTTCCCCGCCGCTTTCCGCAGCTACCGTGACGATCCACGCCGAGCCCGTGCCAGCGCTCCCTCGATCGGCTCTGTAGCCCGCGTGTCAACGACTGATTCGCCGTGCTGCAAGCGCAGCGCTGCCACCATCGCGGCGTATACCGGTGCGATCCGCCCCAGGACACTGCCGGTGAACGCAATCCGCTCCACATCGCTTGCCGCGCACGACGCCGCGCGCATCTTCGCCAACACCAGACCCACCTGGGCCGCCAGCTCCTGCCCGGCACGCTCCAGCACGCTGCGCGCCAGCGCGTCCCCTTGTGCCGCGCACCGCGCCACCGCCTCCGCCAGCACGGCGAAGTCTGGCCGCGGACGGCTGTTCGCTTTCGCCACCAGCGCCCCCAAACTGCCGATGTCCCACACCGTGTATACCTCGCGGAGCAAACAGCTCGGCACGCCCCGGTCCAACGCGCGCAGCCCGCTGCGGATGCCTTCCATACCGATCCAATGCCCCGAGCCTTCATCCCCCAGC
>CAXUIF010000303.1:0-2931 GCA_964250995.1 uncultured Acidobacteriaceae bacterium | reverse complement strand
TCTTCGCTGCTGGATCCAGCACCTGTACTGATCCTGCGCAAAGTAATCCGCCACCACGTTGTGCCCCAGCTTGATCGTCCCGCCGGTGGGCGACTCGAGCCCCGCCAGCATGCGCAGCAGCGTCGATTTGCCCGCGCCATTCACGCCTACCAGCGCAATCCGGTCGCCGCGTTCGATTGTGAATTCCACGTTCTCCAGCACGCGCTTCAGGCCGCCGCTCGGGGCAGGGTAGTGCTTGGTCAGGCCTTTCACCTCCAGCACCGTGCGTCCGCTCGCCTGTGGCTGCGGAAAGGTGAAGTGAATCGTCGCTTCTTCTTCAGGAACCTCGATCCGCTCAATCTTGTCGAGCTCCTTGATGCGCGACTGCACCTGCTTGGCCTTGGTCGCCTGATAACGGAACCGGTTGATAAACGCCTCAAGATCTTCAATGCGTTCACGCTGGTTCTTGTACGCGTTCATCAGCTGCGTGCGGCGTTCGTCCTTCAGCGTCAGGTACTTCGAGTAGTTGCCGTGGTACACATGCATCCGCTTGTTCCATACCTCGACCGTTTTGCTCACGGTCTGGTCCAGAAAGTAGCGGTCGTGCGAGATCAGAATGAAGGCGTTCTCATAGCTCTGCAGATACTCTTCCAGCCAGTTGCGGCTCTCCAGATCCAGGTGATTGGTCGGCTCATCAAGCAGCAGCAGCGACGGCTTCTGCAACAGCAGCTTCGCCAGCGCAATGCGCATCTGCCAGCCGCCCGAGAACTCCTCCGTCCGTCGCTCCCAGTCCTCTTTGCTGAAGCCCAACCCGCCCAGCACCGCACCCACCTGCGCGTCCAGCGTGTAGATGTCGTGAACGTGTAGCAGCTCCGCGATCTCGCTATACCGATCCGCAGCCGCGGCGTATTCGCGCGACTTCGGGTCCGCTTCGCTCAACGTATGCGTCAGCTGCTCGTACTCCACTTCCAGCGCAAGCAGTTCGTCAAAGACGCTCAGGCACTCCGCAAACACGGTGCGGCCTGAGAGCGCCAACCCATCCTGCGGTAGATATCCCAGTGTCATGCCGCGTGTATGCGTGCGCTGGCCGTAGTCCAGGCCTTCCATGCCCGCCAGCACCTTGAGCAGCGTGGATTTACCCGTGCCGTTGCCGCCGACCAGCCCCGTTCGCTCGTTGGGCGTGATCAGCCAATTGACGTCCTCAAACAACAGCTTGTGACCAAAGCGCTTTCCCGCGCCGGAGAGTTGCAGCATCGCTCTTCTATTCTCGCAGAGCCCGCCCGCGGCGGGAGACGCGAACCGCACCCCCCTGATAACGTGGATGCATGCCGCCGCCCAGCCAAGGGGAGCTGTTCCCGGAGACGCCCCCCGCCCCTGTGGCCACCGGCGCGCACGCCGACCTCGCGCCCGTGTGGTTGCAACGGCTCAGCCTGGCGGTGCTGGTCATCTTCTGTTTCTACATTGGTGGGCTGATGACGCTGCTGCCCTGGTCGCCGCGCTATTGGAGCGGCAACGCCTGGATCATGGGCCACCCCGCTGCCGCCAACTGGCTCCTGCGGGGCTGGGTGCGCGGCCTCGTCAGCGGCCTCGGCCTGCTGGATCTGTGGATCGGCGTCAGCGAGCTTCTGCACTACCGCGACGTCCGGCGCTGAGTCTCTCCGGCCCCGTCCGCCTTCCTATTGCTGTGTAAGCCTGCAACCCGGCGGGCGTATTCTCTTGCGATGGCATCTTCAGGCTCAGCCCCCCTTTTCGCCGCAAGCAACGGACAACACACGGCCAGGCCGGAACCGCACTTAGACGGTGACCAGCCTGAGGCGCTCGAACAGGCTCCCCTCGCCTACCTCAATCCGGACTTCCTCGATTCGCCCGACGGCCGCCTCCTTCGCATCCTTGCGGAGTACTCCGAGCCGATGGCCCGCTTTCGCCGCGAGCGTATCCAGGACACCGTCGTCTTCTTCGGCTCGGCGCGCTTTCGCGCCCTCGACGAGGCGCACCAGCAACTTCAGCTACTCGCCAACACCGGCTCCGCAGATCCCGCTCCGCCTGAAGAGCAGCCAGCCCGCCCCGAGGAGCTGTCTGAGACCACAGACCTCAAGCGCAAGCGTGCCGAGGCCGCCGTCGAGATGGCCCGCTACTACGAGGATGCGCGCACGCTGGCCCGCCTCATGGCGACCTGGGCCAAGCAACTCCCTGGGCGGCGGCATCGCTTTGTGGTCACCTCCGGCGGGGGTCCCGGCATCATGGAGGCCGCAAACCGCGGCGCCTGGGAGGCCGGGGCCAAGACCATCGGCCTGAACATCGTTCTGCCGTTCGAACAGGTTCCCAACCGCTACATCACCCCCGCGCTGAACTTCAACTTTCATTACTTCTTCATGCGCAAGTATTGGTTTGCTTACCTCGCCAAAGCGCTGGTCGTCTTTCCCGGCGGTTTCGGCACGCTGGACGAGATGTTTGAGCTGCTCACGCTTGACCAGACCGGCAAGCTCGCCAAACGGATCACGGTCGTGCTCTACGGTTCAAGCTATTGGCAGTCCGTCATCAACATGGACGTGCTCGCAGAGAAGGGTGCGATCTCCTTGAAGGACAGAGATCTCTTCCAGTTTGCGGACACCCCCGAGGAGGCGTTCCAACTGCTGGTCGAGGGCCTGACCCGGTACCACCTCGACAGCAAAACCGACCACGGCGGCCCCGAAGTGCCCAGCGAACCGGCGCCCAATGCTCAGGAACAGCTCGGCCCGGATATCGCCAAAACACGGCCGTAGGGTAACGTCCTCCGTGGGGCAGGCCGGTTACCTTAGCCCGACAGTGTGCCCCCAAGAGGGCGTAGCCATGTCACGTTCGTAGCATGAAGTCTCGTTCCGTCACGCCGATAGTAGAGAGCAAGGAGCAAACCATGAATCTTAGCGCCATCTCTTCGACCGCAACCCCGTACCTCCAGCCCGCTACCCATGC
>CAXUIF010000302.1:0-2964 GCA_964250995.1 uncultured Acidobacteriaceae bacterium | reverse complement strand
GGGGAGCGCACGCAGGTAATGGCGATCCTCAACCTGACGCCGGATAGCTTCTCCGGGGATGGTCTTGCGGAACGGGGCGTGGACGCAGCGGTAGCGGCAGCGTGCCGCGCGCTGGACGACGGGGCGGATCTGCTGGACATCGGCGCGGAATCGACGCGTCCCGGCGCGCAGCCGATCAGTGCGGATCAGGAGCAGGCGAGGCTCTTGCCCGTGCTGGAAGCCCTGCTGCGCGAGCGCCGGACTGCGATGGTGTCCATCGACAGCTACCATGCCGCAACCGCGGCGGCTGCGGCCAGGGCCGGCGCGGAGATCATCAACGACGTCTCCGGGCTGCAATGGGACCCCGGCATGGCGCAGGTTGCGGCGCAGACCGGGTGCGGTCTGGTGCTGATGCACACGCGCGGCCGGCCTACCGAGTGGCAGACCCTGCCCGCGGTGGGACGCGACCTCGTCCTGCAGCATGTTTCTGCGGGGTTGGTCGAGAGGCTTGCCTTGGCCGAGATGAGCGGCATTCGGACCGAATCGATTGCCCTGGACCCCGGCTTCGCCTTTGGCAAGTTCGGTGCAGACAATGTCACGTTGCTGGCCGGACTCGGTTCACTGCATCAGCTCGGGCGACCGTTGCTGGTGGGGCTTTCGCGCAAAGGCTTTCTGGGAGAGCTTGTGCGCGCCGTGCAGGGCGCAGAGCGACGCGCGGCACCGCCAGACAGGGCACGAAGGGAGGCGACGCTTGCGGCGAACGTGGCCGCGGTGCTGGGCGGCGCGCATGTTGTCCGCGTGCACGATGTGCAAGCCACCCGCGAAGCCGTCGCGGTAGCCGACGCCGTGCTGGCCGCCGGTCCTCTGCGTACATCGCCCAAACTCGGCTAACGGGCTGTTTTCGGGTTTGGCGGAACTTTGGCGCCTTCACGCCGGGCCTTTGAGAGGCCGATGGCAATGGCCTGTTTGGGATTGGTGACCTTCTGGCCAGAGCGCCCGATGCGCAGCTCGCCGCGCTTCATCGCAACCATCTCTTCGCGGACGTCCTCGCTGGCGCGCGACCCATATCTGCGACCGCTGGTCTTTCTGGCAGTGTTTTTTGCGCTCGTCTTCGCGGCAGTGTTTTTCGAGGAGGACTTACTTGCGGTCTTCTTACTTGCGGTCTTCTTGCTTGCGGTCTTCTTGGTAGCGGTCTTCTTGGTAGCGGCCCGTTTCGTGCTCGTCTTCTTTGCGGCGGTTTTCTTCACCGGAGACCGCTTCGCTGCGCCTTTCTTGGTGGCGCTTCTTTCGGCAGATTTCTGCGTCGCGGACCTTTTCTCCGGCGCTGCTTCCTTCGCGGCGGCTTTGGTCTGTGCGGCTTTCTTTGTGTTTGCCATAAGGTTCAATCTCCCGCTGTCATTGGAGCATGAGCTGCACTGTTTGCGTTGCGTGCTCTGCGCCGGGCATCAAGCCAGGCTCACGTTGTGTGCCTTCGCGATCGCCTGCGTGCGCTCCCAAAAAGCAGGACGCTGATCCCTACCGCTATCGCAGCAACCAGGAGAGGCTTACGCGACCGTTGCAGCGCGTCGGTTTGCCAAGCGGTGTAGGTTGCGCTGAGATCCGATGCGAGACCTGGTATGCGAATCGCAGCGAAGCGGCCATCGTTGCCGGGCTCTGCGGGCAACGAACCGAAGACGCGTTCCGGTGGCGGCATGGCCCCGGAGCGATCCTTCGGAATGGCCGCAAACAGTGCGTTCACTTCCGCATCGCGTGCATCATCGAAGAGCGCACTGTCGGCCGTGTTGGGAAACAGCGTGGACCGGCCTGTAAGCTTCTTCTCGACAGCGGACACAGGATCCTGACAGACGCCGAGCGTGTAGTACCCACCGAACGGGAGCGCGGGACGGCGCGCATGCTGGTGCATATACGCCAGTGTGATGAGCCCCGTAAGACGTGTGACCTCGACGGCCTGCGCGCCCGTGTAGGTGTGGGCATCCCGCCGGAGCACCCAGGCCTGGTCCAGCGTATCCATGGTGCGCCATGCGGCCTTGCCATCGACGCCGAAGTAGTGGCTAACGTCAGCGTTGATGGTGGGGCCGTGGATGTGCCATTCATATTCCGCGTGGGTTACCGGCACGAGCAGGGTGCGCGGCTTGCGAAAGAGGCCGCCTGTGTGTGGAATCGGAAGCTGTGCGTTGATCCAAAAAGGCATCATCACGTCCATGCCCTTGTAGTGCAGATGACCGAAGTTGGCGAAGTAGCGCGAGTCCGTCACGGAAACGGCATGGCCCGTGGTGAGGAGCAGGGAGATCAGGTCTTCGGGCGTGTGCGCGACGTGGCCGCTCAACGTGACGCTGAAGCTGCCGGCGTTGTCGAGCCGGTTCACACTCAGGCGATTGAGCACATCGGCCAGACGTTGCGAGGCGGCGTGCTCGGAGGCGAGGTCACTGGGGCCGTCGCCCCGCGTGACGCCCATCCCGATCGGCGTGACAAGGCCTTGCGTCGTGAAGCCGGGAAGACCTGACGGCTGATCGAGCGAAACGGTTTGCCTGCGGTCGAGCGAATAGGGGCCGAGGTCCAGAAACGTGCGTGTTTGCTGCTCGTTCAGCGGAGGTGCGGGCGCGCCCGGATGCACGGCGCTCATGCCTTCCAGTGCGGGATTCCTCCCCAGGACCTGGTCTGCCAGATGCACGGTCGGGTTGATCTCGCGCATGGTCCAACCGGGAAAGTGATCGAGGCCCTGCCAGTCTTTGCCGAAGAACCGTTTGCGCAAATCGTCCATCAGCTTCGGCGTGAGCAGCGCTGGGCCTTTCTTGCCCGTGTGCGCCTTCGCTCCTTCCAGTTGCAGCAGCAGTGCCTCCGTAAAGCCAGGCTGGGCGGAAAGCTCACGCATCATCTGCGACAGCAGGATGGTGTTCGGCGGCATTGTTGGGTCAGGCATAGGTCTGCGTGCGCGGCAGCCGGCAAGGGCGAGTGTGGCGAAGCACAGTGGCAGCCATCGCAAAA
>CAXUIF010000301.1:0-2967 GCA_964250995.1 uncultured Acidobacteriaceae bacterium | reverse complement strand
ATCGACGAGGGCTTTGCGTCGTATGGCGCACTACTGCAAACCTTGGAAACCAAGGGAGAAATACGAAGGACCATTTCTCGGGTCAACGCACTTACCGGATGCCGAAAGGCTTACGGGACCATAGCCTGTGCGAAAAACGACGGAGCAGGAAAGCGATGTACTGCTCGCATCGCATGACCCGCGTGACAGGGTGAAAGCTACACTGCTTGAATCCCAATTCCCAGCCGGAACCGTCGAATCTCGTCGGTAGATCGCTTGTAAGCCGACGCTGTCCGTGGGCCACGTTCTCCAACCCTGGACGTCGCCACCTTCGCAGGACAGGGCGTTGATCAGGGAGATCAACTAAGGGAATGAGTGGGACACCTACCTCACGCTACACGTGCAGTAGTGACGTACTACGAGATCGCCTACGGGGCGCGAGCCCTAGGGTGACAGAGTGTCCATAGTACTCAGCGGGCGGCTAACACCGCCTACACGACGCGGTGGGGGGCGATCCCCGGTCGAAACTGCGTCAGGGGAAGGGACACAGGAGACAACTGAAACCTAGTTATAGAGGAAGTACGCGAGATGCGAGAGGCTGACACTATCCTAGGAATCATCCATGACCGCGGACAACGCGGTGTCCCTCTGGACGATGTCTATCGGCAACTCTACAATCCACACCTGTACACCCGCGCCTACGATCGCCTGCGCTCCAACGCCGGCGCCCTGACGCCGGGGGTCACAGGGGAAACGATTGACGGCATGTCCCTGGAGAAAATCGCTGCGATCATCGACACCATACGTCATGAACGCTACCGCTGGACTCCTGCCAAGCGCGTCTACATTCCGAAGAAAAACGGAAAGAAACGACCGCTGGGCCTGCCGACCTGGTCGGATAAGCTGGTGCAAGAGGTGGTGCGCTCCATCCTGGACGCCTACTACGAGCCCCAATTCAGCCGCCAGGCCCATGGGTTCCGTCCCCAGCGCAGCTGCCATACGGCCCTTGCGACCGTAGAACGCTACTGGACCGGAACCCACTGGTTTATCGAAGGAGACATCACCAAGTGCTTCGACACCCTGGATCACCAGATCTTGGTACGCATCCTTGGGGAGAAGATTCTCGATAAACGTTTCCTGCGCCTCATCGCGAGCATGCTCACGGCCGGATATCTGGAAGACTGGCGCTATCACACGACCCGCAGTGGGTCCCCACAAGGGGGCGTGGCGAGCCCCATTCTTTCCAATATCTACCTGAGCAAGCTCGATGCGTTTGTAGAGCAGGTCCTGATCCCGGCGTATACCCGGGGACAGTACCGCGCTAGTAACCCGGCGTACACAACAATCGGACAACGGATTGCCCGCGCACGGAACAGAGGCGAGAGAGCCAAGGTCCACCAGCTGGTCAAACAGCGCCGGACCTTATCCAGCCGTGCCCACAGTGATCCTGCCTTCCGACGCTTGCGCTACGTGCGGTATGCCGATGATTTTCTTCTAGGGTTTATGGGACCGAAATGCGAAGCCCAGGAGATCAAGGAGCATCTTCACCAGTTCTTGCGGGATGACCTCCAGCTCGAACTGAACATGGAGAAAACCGTGATCACGCACGCCCAAACACAGGCGGCGCGTTTCTTGGGCTACGAGGTGCACACCCGTATGGGCAACACCCGCATCGGCCAAGGTGGTCGACGCTGTGTGAATCGCACCATCGGGTTGCGCGTCCCGCGCGACGTGGTGCAGGACTACGTAGCACGGTACATGTACAGCGGGAAACCGGGCAACCGACGGGAACTAACGCACCTGAGCGACTACGCGATCGTGCGGACCTACCAAGAGGAATACCGGGGCATCGTGAACTACTATGCGCTCGCTCACAATGTCCATGCGCTCCATGTCCTGCACTGGGTAATGGAGACCTCTCTACTCAACACACTCGCCGTCAAGCACAAATCCTCAAGCACCAAAATGGCGGGCAAGTACAAGGCCACGACGGACACACCGTCTGGCCCGATGACGTGCCTGCGCGTGACGGTGCCCCGAGGGGACGGGCAACGACCGCTGGTCGCAGAGTTTGGGGGCCTTCCGTTACGCCGTCACACGGTTCCCATCGTTCACGACGAGCCCACGCGGCTATGGACAGCACGCACAGACTTGCTTGGGCGCTTGCTCAAACAGGCTTGCGAACTGTGTGGAGCCAAGAAGACGGACACGCTCCGTATCGAAGTGCACCACATCCGCAAACTCGCGGATCTACGCCGACCAGGGAAAGCGGCGCTTCCAGAATGGAAGAAACGCATGCTGGCCGTGCGCCGCAAAACCCTCGTCGTGTGCTGGACCTGCCACCACGCGATCCATACTGGACAACCGATACGTTCAGGACGGAATGACATGGAGCCTCAAGGGGTTGTCTCTGGAGAGCCGGATGATGCGAAAGTATCACGTCCGGTTCGGAGGGGGGCCGATGGAAAAGGACCAGGTGGGCCACGCGACACCGCCGCCCAAAACACGGAGGTGACATGATGACACACAACCTGGTACCTCGCCAGCGGCCTACCCGGTGGAGCATCCTGCGCCACGAGGCCGGCCAGGAGTGGGTCAACGGCATCGGCTTGACCGGGCGGCACTCCGGCATGGTCCCCATGTTCGTCTCGCAGAAGCTCAGCCACCTGACCAGCAGTCCCGCCGCCTCCGGCTACTTCGACCAGACCTCGCTGCACTTCATCTTCAACATGCACGACACCAACGACGAGAGCGGCGTCGATCCCGGCAAGTGGGTCGCGGGCAAGCTGCGCCTGACCGAGGGCGAGGCCGCGCAGATCGGCGACCTCGCGGGCAAGCAGGCCGCCGACAAGAAGCGCCTGGAGTACGCGCAACTCTTCATGATCCGCACCACCAAGGTGGCCTCGCGGCCGGCGCGCGGGGTGGTCAACGTGCCCTCGTCGCCCGAGGAAGCCTGGCTGTTCGCCAGCGACAAGGACGATAAAGAAC
>CAXUIF010000300.1:0-3057 GCA_964250995.1 uncultured Acidobacteriaceae bacterium | reverse complement strand
TCAACGCCGCGTCCTCCACAGAGCGCGCAAGCGGCCCCACACGGTCCAGCGACGACCCAAAGGCGATCAGTCCATAGCGCGACACCCGCCCATGCGTCGGCAAGACCCCGACCACACCGCAGAAGGCCGCCGGCTGCCGGATGGACCCCCCTGTATCCGTGCCCAGCGACGCCACGCACAACCCCGCCGCGACCGCCGCCGCCGACCCACCCGAGGACCCCCCTGGCACCCGGTCCAACGCCCGTGGGTTCCGCACCGGCTTAAACGCGGAGTTCTCGTTCGACGAGCCCATCGCGAACTCGTCGCAGTTCAGCTTGCCCAGCACCACGGCGCCCGCAGCCTCCAGGCGTGCCACCACGGTGGCGTCGTACGGCGGATGCCAGCCCGCCAGAATCTTCGACCCTGATGTCGTCTCGACGCCCTTGGTCGCCAGCACATCCTTGATCGCCACCGGCACGCCCGCAAGCGGCCCCACTGGCTTGCCCGCTCGCACGTCCGCGTCCACCCGCCCGGCCTGCAAGAGCGCCCGCTCGCGGCTGAGCGCAAGAAAACAACCCAGCTCGCCATCCTGCGCAGAGATGCGCTCAAAATGCTGCTCGGCCATGCTCACGGCGGAGCGCCGGCCGGCCACTACGGCCGAACGCACCCCCGCCAGGGACAACGCCTGAAGATCCTCGGAACTCTCGATCATGTCGAGTCCCATTATCCCTCGCCTGTTCTCGACCGTGTGGCTGTACCCTGCTGCTCGGTCCATTCGGCCCCCGGATGGCAGGCCCGTGAAGGTACAATCGCACCCATGAGCGTACTCGTGGCCTTGCCGAAGACGCCTAGCCGTCTGTTGTTCGATCCAGTCCTCAGTGACCTGGAGTTCGAGGCGCTCTGCGCGGCAAACGCCGGCATGGGTCTTGAACGCACCAGAGAAGGAACAATCGTTGTGAACCCACCGGCGGGCTTTGGCAGCAGCAAGGGCAACACCGAGATCATCCACCAGCTAACGGCGTGGTGGAAGACCCATCACCGGGGAGAGGTTTTGGATTCCAGTGGCGGAGTCTTCCTGCCGGATGGTTCTGCGTACAGCCCCGATGCGGCCTATTTGACCGAGGAGCAAATCGCGCCTTTGGGACCCGAGGACGACGATCACTTTCTGCATATCGTGCCCGCTTTCATCATTGAGCTGCGGTCCAAGACGGACACACTCCCTGCCTCGAAAAGAAAGATGGAGGCCTGGCTGCGCAACGGCGTTCAACTGGGCTGGTTAGTCGATCCTCCCAGCCGTTCGGTTCTGATCTACGAACCCGGCCGCAAACCCCGGCCAGAGACCGGAAGCACAGTACACGCGTCCGGCCCTGCCGAGGGCTTCGTGCTGGATTTGAACGAGGTATGGCGCCGGTACAAAACGTAGCTAACGCTCAATCACCTTGGGCACCTTGAAGAAGCGCCCATCCGTCTCCGGCGCCTCGGCCATCACGAGAGCGCGTTCCACCGACGGTCGCACCGCATCACGGCGCAGCATCTCCCCTGCCATCGCCGGGGCTAGACCAAGTGCCTCGGCCACCTGCGCCATAGGCGGGGCGTCAGCGGTATTTAACGTATTCAACTGGTCGATATAGCCAAGCACCGCGTCCAGGTCGCGCGCCATCCGCGGCAGCTCCTCCGCCGTAAGCTCCAGGTTCGCGAGCTCCGCCACACGGCGAACTTCGTCCAGTGACACGCGCGGGGTTTCGGCATTGACGGTCATGCGGGTCTCCAGGGACGAGTCGCGGGCTTCCCTCGCGTGGACCGTGTTGATCCGCTAGGAACCTGCACAGGCTCGCGGGAAAGCGTCCGCACAGGCCGGTTCGACGCGAATCCCGCCTGCTGGAAGTGTAACCCTGCCAGCGGCACACCCGCGACCCGCTGAAGATCGTGTTGCAACATCTCCCGCATGCCAAGCAACGAGCCGAGCCATTCCGGGCCATCCACCCCAAGGTGCAGCGTACGGTCTGCATCAAGCTGCGCGACGGTGCAATGGGCAGCCAGCGCTGTCCCGCAGACCACTGGCAACGCGGCTGCCAGACGGTCTTCTTCGGCGAGCGAACGCAGGCTGCGCGCCAGCGAGCCGCGGATCACCTCCCGTAGGGGCTGCATCAGCGAACCTCCTGCAAGACGGGCTCAGGGAGGGCGTGCGCCTGCTTCAGCGGACCTCGGGTGGTCGCAAGCAGGCTGCGGCAGGCTGCCAGGACCGACGCAACCGAGATCCGCTCCATGCAGTCGGTCGGATTACCGTCGAAATTGAAGCCAAGATGCAGAAATCCGCAACCTTCCCCCGGCGCTTCCACGCCCACGGCCCGTGGCCCGATAGGTCCCCATCGCCCATTGCGGTTCGGCCCATTGATGGCGACGGTGGGTGCCCCGGCGATGGCAGTCAGGTGCATCACCCCGGTATTCACCGTCACGACCAGCCGGCAACGGCGCAGAATGTGGGCCAGGGTACGGAAGCCGTCCGGGCTAGGGAACGACTCCGCACGCAGCCCCGCCTCGCGCAGGCGCGCTGTCAACGGCTCAATACGCGCGTGGTCTCCGGGACCGCCGGTTACGAGAAAAAGCGTGCGCGCTCCGGCCAGCTCCCGCGCCAGGGCGATCCAGCGATCCTGCGGCCACTCGCGCAGGTGCGCGCGTTGTCCACTGGCCCAAAGATGCAGGGCGACGAGGTCGGGCTCGTCCCCGAAAGGTAGCGGCCCCACGGCTGGAAGCTCCACAGCCGGGGCATGCGCCGGACCCCAGCCTAAACGCAGGCCGGAGCTCAGCAACAAGGCGCGAAAGTTCGCTGTTTCGTGGCGATCGCTCCGGTGCTCTACCGTGCGATCGTACCCGCGACTGCGATATTGCCCCTGAGTCGAAAAGCCCACGGTGTACCGCGCGCCCGCGAGCAACGTGTAACAGGCCGTGAGCCGCTGCCAGCTCGTAAAGTCCAGGAGCACGTCGAAATGCTGCTGGCGCAAGCGCGGAAGGGTGTCCCAGGGTCGCGTGAGGTCGACCACCACACGACGGTCTGCCCCGGGAATGAGCTCCGCCGCG
>CAXUIF010000299.1:0-3068 GCA_964250995.1 uncultured Acidobacteriaceae bacterium | reverse complement strand
ACACACGCTCGCCTGTGGTGCCGAGCTGCCGGTAGATCATGCCGGGGTGCTCCGGACGCCGCATGGGCGCCTCCCGGGAGGTGCGCCCGTCGCCTGTGGACTGCTGTGCCTGCGCTGCCATACCGGTTGCGGCTACCCCGGCTGCGGCCGTGGCCGACTTCAAAAAGCTGCGTCGCTCCATGGAAATCTCCTGTATCTCTCTTCTGCTTGAATGAGCGCGCCGCTCCCGCGGGTAGCTGACGCGCGTCCTTTGAGGCCATCCCGCGGCCGTCCAGCAGGTAGCGTCTGCGCTAGCCCTTGGCCGGATCGGGGCGCAGCTTCCTGAGCTTTTGCATGCCCCCTTCAAACGTCCCTTCGATCAGGTCGGCTACCTTGGCTTGCAGTTCCTTTAAGGGAGCGGTTTGCAGATGCGCGTCCAGCAACTCCTGCGAGATCCACTGCTCGTACAGAAGGATCGTCGACGGATCGCTTTCGCTCTCGTGCAGTTCGTAGCTGATGTTGCCGGGATCGTGCCGCGAGCCGGTAACGACCTCCACGAAGGCCTTCTTGACCTCGCGTTCCTTGCCGGGCTTCGCCTTGGCCGTGAACAGCAGCACTACACCATCGGTACTTTCCACCATTGCATTTCTCTCCTGTGGTATCCCAACACGGATGGCGCGGCGTCCCGCAGCGTTGCACTCCTTGCCGACAGGCGTTATGACCTCGCGGTGGTTCGTCCGGGCAGGCACGGCTTTGTGCGATGGCCCGCCTTCCGCTCAGCCGCTCGGTCCGGTACCGTAACGGGGTGGACGCTTGTCCAAAGCGATGCCCTCTGGCACAGGCTGTTCGCGAGGGTGTCCACACTGTCGACGGGAAAAAATGCAACGAGGTTACTCTGGCAGTCGTACAGTAGGGGGCCGCCGCGGCCGTTTTCTCCCCCAAAGGTGGCAGCAAACCCCCACGGTCGTCCCCCGTCCAACCCGTAGTCTTGCTGCCACAAGCCGAGGCTGCACGATACTCTAGAAGAGCCCCATGAACCTGCTGCCCAAAGCCTCCGGAAGCCGCCCCCGCCTTGCCTGTGAGATCTTGCCGGGCGGCGTCGTAGCCGGGTGCTCGCCGGAGCCGGGATCGCCGCTTGCGGCTGTGGCCAAGACCACCCTGCCGGACGGGGCCGTCGTGCCCAGCTTGAAACCCGGCAACCTGGCCGACCGGGTGGCAGTGATCGCCGCTCTGCGCCGCGTTCTGGAGGGGGTTGGGGCGCGCGCAAACGCCCGCAACGCCGATCTCGCTCTCGTCATTCCGGACGCTGCGGTGCGTGTTCTTCTGCTCGATTTCGACGCCTTGCCCACCAAACTCTCCGAAGCGCTGCCGATCGTGCGCTTCCGCCTGAAGAAGCTGCTGCCCTTTGACGCCGACGAGGCGATGGTCAGTTTTCAGATCATGAGCACCAGCCGCTCCATGATTCGCGTCCTCGCCGTGGCCGTTCCGCGCGATGTGCTCGCCGAGTACGAGACCGTCGTTCGCGAGGCTGGCTTTGAGCCCGGGGCGGTCCTTCCCAGTACCCTGGCCGCGCTGGCTGCCCTGGACGAGGGCGAGGGCGCTTCGCTGGTCGTCAATGCGCACCGCACCGGCGTCACCACGGCCATCGTTCGTGCCGGAATCGTGCTGTTGCACCGCTCGGTAGAACTTACCGAGTTTGCCGCGCCCATCCCGTCCTTCGCTCGCTTCGAGCCCGCGGCCGGCAATGGCAGCCTGCTTCCGCTGGTGGACCGCGATACCACCGAAGCTGAGTGGGCGGCCCAGCAGCCCCTGCCCGAGTTCGGGCGCAATCCGTATGCCGACCGCCTCGCCACGGAGGTCCCCACCCAGGCCCAGGACGCGATCACCGATCTCCCCGTGCCGCAGGCCGCCATGGTTGCCGGCTCTGAGGCGCACACCACCCGCGGCCCGCATACGTTTGATATGTATGCGGCGGCGGAGCCAGCGCCGGTAAGCCGCTCGCCGTACGCGTCGCCCGCGTTTCAGCAGCAGCTCGACGCACAATTTCACAACGCAGCCTATAGTCCGCCGAGCGCTCTTGAGCCGCTGGAGCCACTTGGGCCGGTCGACGACTTCGGCCCGTCAAACGGTTACAACACCTCCTCCGTGGACGTTGGGCCGCCCATACACACCCTGGGGCCCGACGCCCAGGCTGACGAGATTGCGCGTGCGGTTTCGGTGGCGATGGCGTATTTTGAGGATTCGCTAAGTGTTTCCCCGGAGGTCGTGCTCAGCGCCGGTCCCCTGGGCGCCGACGTGCTGCATCGCACGCTTCGCGAGCAGGGCGTGGCGTACGAGGAGGGTGTGCGTGTTCGCGAGCTCGTGGAAGCCCCCGCCCTGGCCGCCTCTGCGGTCACTTCCCAGGTTCCGCGCAGCTGGCTTGCCGGCGTAGCCGGAGCGCTGAAGAGCTAACCCATGCGCGTCCAGGTCAATCTCGCCTCCCGGCCCTTTGTTGAACTTCGGCCATTCTTTCTGCGGCTGCGCCTGCTGATGGCCGCGCTCGCAGCCGCCGGATTGGCTTTGGCCCTTGCGGCGCACGTGCTCAGCGCCAAAGCAGAAAAACAGCAGCTCGCACTCGATCAGTTGCGAAATCAAACGATCGCCGTCCAGCAGAGCAAGCTCCGCACCGAACAGCGCATGCGCGACCCCGTCAACGCCCGGGTCCTCGACCGCGCCCACTTCCTCAACACCCTATTTCTCCGGAAAAGCTTCTCCTGGACCGCAGTCATGATGGACCTGGAGAACGTGCTTCCCAGTGGCGTTCAGGTCACCTCCATTGAGCCTCAGGTCTCCCCTGATGGGAATGTTGTCATCCGCCTGCGTGTGGGCGGTGAACGCGCCAACGCTGTCCAGCTGGTGCGCAATCTGGAGCGCTCACGCCGCTTTCTCCAGCCACGTCTTATGGGGGAGGCCTCCCAGACCAAGGACAACACCGGAACCGGCAGCCGCCCCGCGCCCGGCCTTCCTGCGCTGGGCCCCGCCGGTCCCCTCGGTGTGGAGTTCGACATTCTGGCCGACTACAATCCGCTTCCCCAGGGTGAGGCCTACAC
>CAXUIF010000298.1:0-3068 GCA_964250995.1 uncultured Acidobacteriaceae bacterium | reverse complement strand
GCGCTGACGAAGGTGTTCTTCAGGGTCTGTTCGATCCGCGGCATGTGACACGCCGTGCACTGGCTGCCGGCGCTCGCTTCGCCGTGGTGTGTGTGTTCGCTCACGGTCCCCTTCAGCCCGGACGGATTGTCTTTGGTGTGACAGCTTAGGCAGAGCTCGTTGCCTGCGACAGGAAGGTTGGAGGGGGCGTCGCCGTGAACCTGATGGCAGTCGAAACAGCGAAGCTGTCGGTGGTACATGTTGCTTTGGACGAAGTCGTTGCCCTGCATACGATTCTTGTGGGCCGTTCGATCGGCGTACTGGTAGAAGTTCGTGATCCCGGGCTGCAAGTCTTCGAGCTTCCACACGTCGGCTAACCGCTGGCCAGGAACGAAGCCGACGGGCCAATCGTAGTACTTGCCGCCGATGGGATTCCCGAGGGGCTGGCCCTGGCTATGGCACTGTATGCAGGTGTCGTTGCCGCGGACGTAGTCGAGAGTCTCAGGGTTCACGATGTTCTGGCGCGTTGGGTGCGCTGTATGCACACTGCCCGGGCCGTGGCACTTTTCACAGCCGACATTCCATTCGGTGACCTGCTTGGTTTCCAGGTTGTAGTTGACAGAGTGGCAGCCGTCGCAGGTGGGGCCGGTCGGGCGATCGAAGTTGGTGGGTCCGTAGAACGGTGCCCACCAATCGGTGCCGGGTTCCACGTGGTAGGGGAGCCAGCGCTTCCCGGCGATATCCCATTGCGCTGGTTCCGGGAAGTAGTCACTGCCACGCTTGGTGAAGTAACGCTGTTTGAAGCGGCTGCCGTAGGTGAAGGCAACCTCATTGAGCGAGAAGGTGCGAAGCGGATTGGGATGGGAGAAGTCGCCCAGCACCGCCTCAGGATGTTGCCTGGGGTCCTGGACAACGTTGGCCATACGAGACTTCTTCCACCCGGTGTAGAGCTGCAGGTGGCAGGTCTTGCAGGCTTCGGAGCCGACGTACCGGGCTGCGACGGAAGGTGCTGGGGACAGGCGTTGTTGCGCCTGTACGCGCTGCCTTGGTCCAAGAACGGGGAAGAGCAGAAACGGCAAGCAAAGCGCCAAGCCCAGGAGGGCGACAGCGGCCCCTTCGTTCTCGTGCAAGCGGCGCATGGCAAGAGGATAGCGTAGAGACAGTTCAGCTGGCCGGGGTAGGCGCACCTGCTAAAGCAAGGGACAGTGCTCGCGTTTCCCTCTCCCTCTCACTCGCGCCAAGATCGCTGCCGTAAGGCCGCCTATGAGGCTGGGGTGACCGCTGGGAGGTTAGGTGAGGTGGCGGAGGGTGCAAAGGTGAAACAGCCGCTGCGCTTGCCTCACGTCGATGCCGATCTGCGCTTTCAGCGTGTCAGGCGTCGGAAAGCGGCGCTCTTCGCGAAGGCGATGGAGGAACGTAAGGCGCAAGGGAGTCTGGTCGGTGAGGTCGACCGGGGTGAAGTGGAAGAGGTGTGTCTCGATAGCATAGCTGTCCGCGCCGAACGTGGGCCGATTGCCCGCATTAGTCACGCCCTGGAAAACCTGGGCGGCTGGGCCTGAGCCAATCCGGAGCGTCGTGGCGTAGACGCCATGGGCGGGGAGCAGCTCGGTACCCGTAGCGAGGTTGATGGTCGGGACGGCGTAGCGGGTCCCGTAGCCGCGGCCCGTGGCGGGTGTGCTGTCCAGCGAGAAGGGGCGGCCCAGAAGGGCACGGGCCGTATGCAGATCGCCCGCGGCAATCAGCGTGCGGATGCGACTGGAAGAGACCGCGGCGCCACGGCGCAGGATGGGTGTATAGGCGTGGACAGCAAAGCAGAGCTGAGCGCCTAGCTCCGTAAGCCCGGCGATGTCGGCTTCGGCGCGGTGGCCGAAGCGGAAGGTCTCGCCTTCGTGGATCTCGACGGTGTGAAGGGCGTCGCAGAGGACCTGCTGCGCGAACTGGCGGGCGGTGAGCGTGCGAAGCTCGTCGCTGAAGGGAAGGACGAGGGTGAGGTCGACGCCGGTTTGCGCGAGCAGCTCGAGCTTGCGCGGAAGTGGGGTAATGAGCGGGGTACGGCGTGCGCCTTCGCCGGTGTGGAGGACGTGGGAGGGGTGAGGATCGAAGGTGACCACGACGGAGCGGGCGTGAAGCGCTTGCGCGCGGGCGCGAACCTGAGCGATGACGGTCTGGTGGCCGAGGTGAACGCCGTCGAAGTTGCCGATCGTGACGACGGAGGGGCGGTCGGCTCCGGGCAGGGTGGCGAGTTCGGCGAGGGAATGGGCGATTTGCATGAGCGGGGTGGCAGCTAGCGGGCAAACGGCAGGTTTCCCGTTCGGGAAAGCACAACGAGAACGACAAGGCAGCTACGACTGCACTGCGAAACTCAAGGGCAAGCCGACTGCGGGCAGCAGGTCCTCTCAAGGAGGGTCAACAAAAAAGGAGGTTTGGAGAGTGGTTTAGGTGATGTCGAAGGTGAGTTGTTGGTTGTCGTAGGCTAGCTGCATGGAAGGGGGGAGGGCGGCGTTAGTGGCGGTGTGGTCGAGATCGTGGCTGATGTGGGTGAAGAAGGCTCGTTTGGGCTGAATTCGTTGGACGAGCTGGATGGCCTTATCGAGGTGGGCGTGGCTGGGGTGAGGCTGGCGGCGCAGGGCGTCGAGGATCAGGATGTCGAGGCCTTCCAGGAGCGGAAGCGAGGTTTCGGGGATGTCGTTCAGGTCGGTGAGGTAGGCGGCTGCGCCGAAACGGTAGCCGAGGATGGAGGTAGGGCCGTGGATGACGGGGACCAGTTGGAAGCGGACGCCGAAGAGGGTTACCGCATTCCCGGCGTCACCGTCCGGGAGCCGATGCAGGATGACGCGCGCGCTGGTAGGGTAGCGGTTTTCGGTGCGAAAGGTGTACTCGAAGATGCGCTCAAGGACCTCCGCAGTCGGCTCGTCGGCGAAGAGTGGCAGGGCGTGGGCGTGACCAAAGGAGAGCGGGCGGAGGTCGTCCATGCCGAGCACGTGATCGGCGTGCCCGTGGGTATAGAGCACCGCGTCGACGGAGCGGAGGTTGAGTCGGGTGGCCTGCGCGTGGAAGTCCGGGCCCGTGTCGATGAGGACGTTGTGGGG
>CAXUIF010000297.1:1414-3092 GCA_964250995.1 uncultured Acidobacteriaceae bacterium | reverse complement strand
TCGGCATGAACAGGATGTCGCCCTCGTTGAGGGGTGGCATGAACTCGCTGCCGATCCCCGTAGCCAAAAGCACGGCTCCCACGAACAAGACCAGAGCGAGGCCCAAGGTGAGCCGTCTATGATCGAGTGCCCAGGAGAGCGCCGGACGGTAGAGCCGCTGCAGAAAGCGCATCACGGGATTCCGGTCCTCGGAGTGAAGCCTGCCCCGCAGAAGAAACGTGCAAAGCACCGGTGTCAACGTCAGTGCGATGGCCGTTGCACTCGCCATGGCGAAGGTCTTGGCAAAGGCCAACGGGTGAAAGAGCTTGCCTTCCTGTCCGGTCAACGCAAAGACTGGAACGAAGGCAAGGATGATGATTGCCATGGAGAAGAAGGTCGGACGGCCAACGAGCTTGGTGGCGCGCAGTACTGTGTCCAACAGCACGCCGCCATCGCCGGTGTCGACGCCTTCAAGATGCCGAAACGCGTTTTCGGTGACGACGATGCCGGCATCGACGAGCACGCCGATCGCGATCGCGATTCCGGCCAGTGACATGATGTTGGAGGTAACGCCGGCATAGTGCATCAGGAGAAACGAGCAGAGCACGGCAAGCGGCAGCGGCAGGGTCACGATCAAGACACTGCGAAAGTGCAGGAGAAAAACTACATGCGCCAGCGTGACAAGAACGACCTCCTCGATGAGCGCGTGCCGCAGCGTTCCAACGGTGGCTTCAATCAGCTCCGAGCGATCATAGAAGGGCACAATGCGGACGCCGGGCGGCAGGCCGGGTTCAATGTCGTGGATCTTTTGCTTGACCCGGTCGATAACGTCTTTTGTGTTCTCGCCCGCGCGCGCGACGATGACGCCACCTACTGCCTCGGAGCTGTTCTTAACCAGGGCCGCCGTGCGGAAGGCATCGCCGATGTGAACGGTGCCCACGTCTTTGACGAAGACCGGCGTTCCGTTCTTGGAAGCCACGACGATGTTACGTATGTCGTCGAGATTCTCGATCAGGCCCAGCCCGCGCACGATGGACCAGGAGCCATTTTCCGAGACGACGTTGCCGCCCACGTTGGAGTTGCTCGCCATCACCGCGCGCACCACAGTGCCAAGCGGCAAGGCATAGCTGCGTAGCCGGTTGGGGTCGACGTCGATCTGATACTGCTGCACCGTTCCACCGATGCTTGCGACCTCAGCCACGCCCGGAACCGAGTTGAGCTGATAGCGCACGTACCAGTCCTGCAAGGAGCGCAGGTCGCGCAAGCTGAGGCCGCCACCCTCGACCGTGTACCAGAACACATGGCCTACGCCGGTTGCATCCGGCCCCAGCGTTGGAACGACGTTGGGGGGCAGCAGTTTGGTGACCAGGTTCAGTCGCTCCAGCACGCGGGTCCGCGCGAAGTAAAGGTCTACATCGTCTTCGAAGATCACGAAGATCATGGAAAACCCGAACGCCGAGGAAGAGCGCACCACCTTGACCCCGGGCAGACCCTGCAGGTTGACCGTTAACGGATACGTGATCTGGTCTTCGACCTCCTGCGGACTGCGCCCGGACCAATCGGTGAAGACGATGACCTGTTTGTCGCTAAGATCGGGAATCGCGTCGACTGGCGCGCCCAGCATCGCCCAGCCGCCCCAAAGCGCAATCCCCACCCACACCGCGACGATCAGGATGCGGTTCCGTAAGGAGAACTCGAT
>CAXUIF010000297.1:0-1314 GCA_964250995.1 uncultured Acidobacteriaceae bacterium | reverse complement strand
GCTTTGGTTTCGCGATCCACTTCTTTCTTTCGCTCGGTTTCGCGCTTGTCCCAGTCCTGCTTGCCTTTGGCGAGCGCGATCTCGCACTTCACTCTGCCGTTTTTGAAATACAGCCGCACGGGAATGATGGTGTAGCCCTTCTGTTTGCTGGCGGCTGACAGTTTTTCGATCTCGCGTTTATGTAGCAGAAGCCTGCGGGTGCGCAGCTCCTCGTGGTTCATCGCGTTGCCGTGAGAGAAGGCCCCGATGTGGGCGTTGAGCAGAAAGGCCTCGCCATCCTTGAGCAGGCCGTAGGCGTCCTTCAGGTTGGCCTTGCCCTCGCGAATGCTCTTGACCTCGGTCCCGCGCAGGGCGACGCCGGCCTCGAAGCGATCTTCAAGGAAGTAGTTGAAGGAGGCAGACCGGTTAAAGGCGGCATCGCGCGCGCCCATCGCGACGGGATCGCGGTCCTTCGCCTTCACCGGGCCGGCTTTGGGCACGGTGGGGACTGTCGGGTTGGAGAGGGAGCGGGGCATACGAGGAGGGTGCGGCGTCGAAGGCTCTTAGGTGGAGCGGCGTCGCCGGCTATGTACTCGGATGCTAGCAGATGGGCCATCCTGCACCGGAAGTTGTAGGCCCGAGAAAAACGAGCCGCGGCTCCGTCCGTCCAAGAACGCAGAAGCTCCGTTCTGCCAAGGTTTTCGCGTCTGCCGGGCGCTTGGGACGGAGCCGGGAAGGGCGCCCGCCAGCAAGCGGAGCGACGGAAAGGGGATGGGGCGAATGGTAGTATCAACCTGTCCCGACCTGTCGCTTGCGAAGGGTACAGCAGGAGCCGGCACGCGTCACTGCGGGCGCGGCCCGGCGAGGGTGCGACCGAGGGGGAAGTGCGATGACCGGAGGGAGCGGGAGCGGGTTACGGCAATGATGCAGGGCAGAACGGTTGGGTACGGCTGGACGATGGGATGGGGCAGGGGCCTTCGAGCCGTTTTCGCTCTGTTGCTGCTCTGGGGGTGCTGCGGCAGAGCCGTCCAGGCACAATCGCCGAGCACCTGGAACCGGCGGGGCCAGCAGGCCGAAGTGCGCGAGGATTACGACGCCGCGTTTGAAGCGTATCGTCAGGCCCACCTGAAAGCTCCTCGCGATCTGCGCTACCGGGAGCGGTATGAGCGGTTGCGTTATACCGCGGCCAACCTCCATGTGGACCGCGGGCGCGTGTTGCGTCAGTCCGGCGATGTGACTGGCGCCATCAATGAGTTTGCGCGCGCGTTGCAGATCGATCCGGGCAATGAAGCCGCAGCGCAGGAGATGCAGATCACGGAGCGGCCGCCGACCGCT
>CAXUIF010000296.1:0-3123 GCA_964250995.1 uncultured Acidobacteriaceae bacterium | reverse complement strand
TTGGAGACCGAGCCGGCGACCTTGCCGCCACTGCTCTCGATGCGTTCCTTGGCCTGCTCGCGCGACAGCGTAGGAAAGGTACCGGTCAGCACGACGACCTTGCCCTCCAGGGCACCGGTGGCGCGCGGCGCAGGGGCAGGCATGGTGAAGCCGAGCTCCCGCAACTCGCGGATCAGAGTGCGGTTGCTGTCTTCGGCGAAGAACTCCACGAGGGCCTGGGCGACACGCGGGCCCACCTCGTTCACCGCTTCCAGCTCCTCGGCCGTAGCCGCCATCAGTGTCTCGACCGAGCCAAAGTGGGCGGCCAGCAGGCCCGCCGTCCGCTCGCCCACAAAGCGAATGCCAAGGCCGAAGAGCACGCGCTGCAGCGGAGCCCCTTTGGACCGCTCGATCTGCGCCAGCAGGGCGTCGGCGGTCTTCGCGCCCACCCGCTCCAGCGCGATGAGTTGCGGCTTTGTGAGCCGGTAGAGATCCGCCACCGAGCGGACCAGCGGATCGCGCGCCTGCAAGGGCTGGCCGTCGTCGCGTTCTTCCGCGTCTGCCTTCTGCCCGAGCAGTTGGACGACCATGGCCTCCCCCAGACCCTCGATGTTCATGACGCCGCGCGCCGCCCAGTGCAGCAGCTCCTCGCGCACGCGCGCCGGGCAGCGTGCATTGATGCACCGCAGGTCGACTTCCCCCTCCGCTTTGAACAACTCCTTACCGCATACGGGGCAGATCTCGGGAAAGACAATCTCCTTCGTACCGCGAGGGTGATCGGCATCGTCGATCACCTCGGTGATCTTGGGGATCACATCACCGCCCCGTTCCACGCCCACAAAGTCGCCAATGCGCACACCGAGCCGCGCAATCTCGTCAGGGTTGTGCAGTGTGGCGCGCTTGACGGTGATGCCGCCGATGGACACCGGCGCGAGCGCGGCGATGGGTGTCACCTTGCCCGTTCGGCCGACCTGAAACAGCACGTCTTCGAGCCTTGTCACGGCCCCACGCGCCGCAAACTTGTAAGCGATGGCCCAGCGCGGCGCCTTGCCGGTGAAACCCAGGCGACGCTGCTGTGCGACAGCATCCACCTTGAGCACCACGCCGTCGATCTCATAGGCTAATTTGTCCCGCAGGGCTTCCATTTCGCGAATGAAGTTCAGCGCGTCATCGAGGGACGCCGCTGCGCGCCGGTGCTGGTTGACCAGAAAACCCGCTCGACGCAGTGCCTCCAGAGCGCCGGATTGCTCGGCGAGCAGCATTTCGCCATCGCGCAGCAGAAAGTAGGCGAACAGCTCCAGCCGGCGCTGCGCCACGATGTTCGGCTCCAACGTACGGAGCGTACCGGCGGCCGCGTTGCGCGGGTTGGCTGCGGGGGCCTGGCCGGCGGCCTCGCGCTCGACGTTCATCCTCTCGAAGGCCTTCTGCGGAAGCACGACCTCGCCGCGCACCTCAAAGGCCTGGGGCAGGCCAGCATCGGCCAGGCGCGCCGCCGCGATATGCAACGGCACCGTGCGGATGGTGCGGACGTTGGAGGTGACGTCTTCGCCAACGGTACCGTCGCCGCGGGTCAGGCCGGAGCGCAGCACGGCCTCCCCCCGCCTGCCCGCTTCGTACTGCAAGGCGAGCGAAAGGCCGTCGAGCTTCAACTCGCAGATATAGCGGACGGCCTCGCCCGGGCCGAGCGCGCCGGCAACCCGCTCGGCCCAGGCACGCAGCTCGGCCTCGGTGTAGGCGTTATCGAGCGAAAGCATGGGGCGCGAATGAGGGACCTTGGCAAAGCCCTCTTTGGGCTTGCCCCCTACCCGCTGCGTGGGGGAGTCAGGCGTGACCAGCTCCGGGTGTTCGGCCTCGAGCCGCTTCAGCTCCTGCATACGAGCGTCGTATTGCGCATCGGTCCACTCGGGCGCGTCGAGAACGTAATAGAGGTGCTCGTGATGGCGGAGCTCTTCTCGAAGCGCGTCGATCTGCTGGTCGGGCGAAAGGGGGGTGGCGGCAGGCATCCGCTGTGATTATAGGAAATTGCCTTGCCCGCAGCTCGCTTTCCTGCAACGATGGTGACCGCCGAATCGGCTCCAGGGAGGGTTCGCATGAAAAGGTTGCCCATGTGGCTCGCCCTCGGGGGCGTTCTAGCTACCGCGCTCCTGGTCACGGCGGCCTGGTCCACAGTGCCCGCGATCATCCCGGTGCACTTTGACTTGAAGGGCGAAGCGAACGGCTACGGCAGCCGGGCGTGGCTCTGGTTTCCCGTCGTCGTGTCGGCTTTGCTCTTCGGCCTTTTGAGCCTGGTGCAGCGCGCGCCGCAGCGCTACAACCTGCCTGTAGCTCCTGGGCAGCCGCAACGCGGCCGCTATGAGGTTCTCGCGTCCGAGATGGTGGGTTGGCTTCGGGTGGCGCTTACGTGGACGTTCTTTGCCGTCGCTGTGTTGGAGGTGCAAAAGGCGAGGAACCCGGCCGGCCCCCCGGCGCTTTGGCTCCTTCCTCTCGTCCTTATGGGTTCCTGCGCACCGATCGTCTGGTTTTTTTGGAAGGCGCGCGCGCTGCGGGCGTAGCGGCACAAAAGGCCAAGGCGCGCCTTCGGTACACTGCATACAGCGCAAAGGAGCGGCCACCGCATGCCACATACCGTGTTCTGCACGAAATACAAAGCCGAAATGGAAGGGCTGGACGAGCCACCGTTCGACTCCGATTTCGGGCAGAAAATTTACAAGAACGTCTCCCAGAAGGCGTGGAACGAGTGGCTCGAACGACAGAAGATGCTGCTGAATGAGTACAGACTGCAGCCCTGGACGCGTGAGGCGCAGGAGTTCCTCGTCGAGCAGATGAACGAGTTCTTCTTTGGCACCGGCGGCGAGCTCCCCAAGGAGTTCGTGGCCCCCGCGCATTAGGGAGCACATACGCGCGTCCAGATGTCGTTCTCTCGCCCGAGGGCAGCATCGGGCGCGTGCGACGCGAAGGCACTCTTCTGCAGGCCAGATGCCCCCATCGCCTCAGTTCCACGTAGCTCCTGGTGTACACTGACAGCACCCTGCGCGAGCCTTCGGCTGGCGCTTTCTGTACAAAGTCGGGACGTGGCTCAGCCTGGTAGAGCGCACCCTTGGGGTGGGTGAGGTCGCTAGTTCGAATCTAGTCGTCCCGACCATT
>CAXUIF010000295.1:0-3159 GCA_964250995.1 uncultured Acidobacteriaceae bacterium | reverse complement strand
GCGAGGCGGTCCAGCGTGGTGGTGCCGTAGCTGTAGAGCTGATCGAGAAGGTCGGAGACGCCCTCCTTGCCGGGCGGCGTTTGCAAATCGGAGTTGGTCTTTACGGCCCCGACTACAGTGACCGTGGGGCTGGTGCGATCGGTACGCACGATGAGCCGGATGCCGTTGGCCAGCATGGTGTCGCTGGGGGGTGCCAACGGTGTGGGCGGTTTGAGTTGCTCCAGCTGCGCCGCGGCCCATGGCGGCAGCGTCACGGGTTTGGTGGGCGCCGCTGTCGGCTTCTCGGCGCCGCCAAAGCCGCTTTGGGCAACAGGGGCGCCGCTCGGTGCGGGCTTCAGCGTGGCGGTGATGGTGGGCGCGTTCAGCAGGTACTGTTTGGCCACACGATTGACGTCGGCCACGGTGACCCTGCGGATGGCGTCGACGTCTTCCTCGGGCGAGGTGCGGCCTTCGGCGGCCAGGGCGTTGGACCACACGTTGGCGAGGCCGGGGATGGAGTTGCGCTGGAACTCGGCCTGGGCGATCTCGCTGCGCCTGGAGGCCTCGACGAGGTCGGCGGGCACGCCGTTCTGCGCATACCGGTTCAGGATGCCGCGCATCTCGTTCATGGGCGCGTTGACGTCCGCGCCGGCGGGCACGGCCACAAAGCCGAAGCCGACGCTGGCCTTGGGGTAGCTCTCCACGGTTTCGAACTGAGCGGCGAGTGCATGGCCTGCGGGCACCATCGCGTAAAGGTCGGCGCGCTGGCTGGCGAGCACGTCGGAAAGGAGCGTGGCGGCGGCGAAGTCCGGGGAGTCGGTGCCGGGCATGCGGTAGGAGATGAAGCCGAGCACGTAGGGCAGGTTGCTATCGAGGGTGAAGGTGTCGGGCTTGACCGGCTGGAGGTCGACGGCGGCATGGGCGGGCAGCGGATGGCTCGGGATGGGCTCAAAGAGCTGCTTGACGCGGGCGAGCGTGGCGACGGGTTCGACGTCGCCGGCGATCACGAGGATGGCGTTGGCGGGCGTGTACCACTGCTTGTAGAAGTCGCTGAGCTGCTGCGCTGTGGTCTTGTCGAAGGAGGTCTTGGTGCCGAGCGGGTCGTGCGCGTAGGGTGTACCCGCGAACATGTCTTCGTTGAGGCGGCTGATGAACTTGTAGGTGGGGTTGGAGAGATCGCGCGCGACCTCCTGCTGGATGGCCCCGCGCTCCTGATCCCACTGGGTTTGGGCGTTGTCTGCGCCCTTCATGCAGGCAGCCTGGGCCTCCAGGGCGACGCCGAGGTCGGCCGCGGGCACGGTGGCGAAGAACTGGGTGATGTTCTGCTGGGTGTCGGCGTTGTTTTCGCCGCCGAGCTGGGCGTAGATCGCTGCCGTCTGGTCGGCGCTCATGCCGGTGCAGCCGCGAAAGGCCATGTGCTCTTCGGCGTGGGCCATGCCGGGGAAGCCGGTAGGCGTCTCGTTGCCGCCGACGAGGAAGTTGGTCTCCAGCGTCGCCACGGGCGCAAGGGCGTCACGGATGATGACCACGCGCATGCCGTTGCCGAGCGTCGCGCGAGTCACATTCGCCTCGGCGGGCTGAGCGGCTGGTGTGGATACCGCGAGGGAGAGCGTCAGGGCGAAGGGGGCGAAGCGGAAGAGCAGCGGCACGCTTGTTGGACTCCAGTGTGAGCTTTATTGTCTCAGGAGCTTGAGGCGATGAAGGGCGCTGCAGGGATAGCGTTGGTTGAGTTGAGAGGTACCCTCCCCCGGGGGTACTTTTTCGTAAAGTACGTCGGATATTGAGCTTAGGAGGGTACTTCGCGATCGAGTCACGAATTCTTGAAGTTTGGCATTGTTAGGGGAGGTTGATTTGAGTATAGAGAATGGGCCCGGAATGATGTGCAACCGGAAGCGACGTTTCGCGGCGACGGTGAAGGAACGCGGGTGAAGGGTCAAGCCGGGGCCTCACTTGCACTCGACCCAGCCCACTTCCTTGAGCTCAACCAGGGCAGCACAGGCCTTGGACCAGGCGGAATCTTCGGGGTAGAGCGCGCTGCGAAGGTAGGCCCAGGTCAGCCGCTGGACCGCAGCGACTCGCTCAGGGCTCTCGTCCGTGGTTTCCGCGGCGTCAAAACCGGAGATGCCGCCAAGGCAATGGCCGCCGGCCGCTATCGTGAGCAGGCACTTGGGGCCTGTGCTTAGCCGAAAAGGATCGGCGTGCCAGTCCGCACCTCGCGTGGTGAGGTGGGGAGAGAGGTCGTTCTCACCCACGACGACGAGGGTCGGCGTCCGCATCTCGGCAAAGCTGGGATGCCGGAAGAAGGGAAGCCCCGCCCCAAACGCGCTGAGACCGGCGTCGCCGTTGCCGGGCGGGGTCAGGAGCACGCCAGCCTTGATCCGCGGCTCGGCCAAATTCACCTTGGTTCCGTCCTCATCGGTCAGTTGCGCGCCCAGCAACATCCCTGCCGTATGCCCGCCCATGGAGTGCCCGACCACCGCGATGCGGCTTCGGTCCAAGCGCCCGGTGAGGTTAGGAACAGCAGCCTCAAGGACGTCCAGCCCGTCGAGGATGCGCTTCATATCTTCTACGCGGGATCGCCAGAACATGGGCGCTCCGGGAGTGGTTGGATCGAGGCTGAGCGTTCTGGAACTCAGATGGGTGGGCTGGAGGACGACAAAGCCGTGGGCCGCCCAGAAGCTTGCAAGCGGACCGTAGCCGTTCAGCGAAGAAAGGTGGTTCGACCGTCCCTGGCCGTGCGAAAGGAGGATCACGGGGAGATCGCGCCCTGTCGCCGGCGCGGAGACCCGCATCTGGAGGTCGATGTCCAAGGCGCCGCCGCGCCCCGGAGCGGACAGCACCACCGGACTGACGGAGACGACCGGCGTGGGAGCGTTGACTGGGATGTGTGCGGCTTTCCCGATCGCGGCGTGATCGTTTGCGATCTGAAGAGCGGTGTCCTGAGCGGTCCCGCTGACCGGTGCGCTGGCATGGTTCTGCATTGAAAGCTCCTCTTTATGGATGGATGACCAAGCATGTGCGGTCTACGCGGGTAGCGGGTGGAAGAGAAGCCTGAGCGGATCTTTTCCCTCCCCGGCCGAAGTATTACCAGCGTGAGCTGTCGTCCTTGGGGACTGAACCATGGGCTGAGCTTTCAGCCAAGCCAGCGCGACGGCAGACGAACTGGCGTGGCACTCCGCC
>CAXUIF010000294.1:0-3163 GCA_964250995.1 uncultured Acidobacteriaceae bacterium | reverse complement strand
CACCAGCACCGCGGCCACGTCGCTTTCGTTCCGAATCATGTGCTCCAGGTAATCCGCACACGCAATCCCGCAACCCGGATACGTATGCCGAATCGGGCACTTGTAACAATGCACCTCCGGCCCGAAGATCACGCCCTGCCCCTTGCCCCTGGGCTCCATGGCCCACCGTCGCGGATCCCCCGTCGAAGCAATCGACCCCGCCGTCGACCCGTGGTAGCTGCGGTACCGCGCCACAATCTTCGTCTTCCCCGTGTACATCCGCGCAATCTTGAACGCCGCCTCATTCGCATCCGTGCCTGAAGTCGTGAAAAAGAACCTGTTCAGCCCCCTGGGCAGGACCTCCAGCAACAACTTGCTTAACTCCGCCCGCGCGGTCGTGGCATACCCCGGCATCGCGTACGCCAGCGTCCGCGCCTGCTCGGCGATCGCCTCCACCACCGCCGCGTTCTTATGGCCCAGGTTCATGCACATCAGCTGCGAGCTGAAATCCAGGTACCGCTTCCCGGCCGCGTCGACGATGTAACACCCTTCTGCATCGACCACATGCATCGGGTTCCACCCCTTCTGGAACCGCCAAGTCCCATAGTTCGTCTCCCGAGTAACCCGCACCACCTCCTCGGTGCCCATAGGTTCAACCTTCCCCACCCATCCGCTCCCCGCACCCTGCCCCAAGCTCTCAGCCATACCCCCACCTCACGCCAAGGCCCGAGCGTCTGTCAAGCTGCCAAAAGCCTTCCTGCGTAGAAAGAAGCACGGACTACACTGACCCAAGGTGCAACCGATCGAACAACGCGCCAGTTCTGCTCGTAGCGAAACGCAACGGCTCGCCGCCGCAAGCGACCAAACTGCCGCTTTTGCAGTCTCACCAAAGGTGAAACCCCTCACCCAGCGCATCCGCAACACCCTACGCTGCCGCATCCTGCGCCCGCTCCTGCGCGTGCTCAAACGAGGCGTCAGCCCCAAGCGGCTCGCCTGGAGCCTTGCCGTCGCCATCGTGCTCGGCGTCAACCCCTTCCTCGGCACCACCACGGTCGCCATGCTCCTGCTCGCCTGGCTCTTCAACCTCAACCACGTCGCCACCCAGATCGGCATCCACGTGGTAGCTCCGTTGCAGTGGCTGCTCTTCCTTCCCTTCGTCCATGCCGGCATCATCCTCTTCCGCGCCCACCGCCTGCCCATGTCCAAAGCCGACATCCTGCACCTCAGCCACCGCCACCCCGTGCAACTCGTCCATCTGCTCTGGCAATGGGAGTGGCACGCCCTGGTCGTCTGGGCTGTCTTCGCCGCTCTGCTCGCGCCCGTGATCGCGCTTCAGATCCGCCGCCTGCTCGTGCTCGCCTTGCGCCGCCATAAAGACCTGCTCGCCTAGAGCAACGTCCTCTCGCTTCCGGTCGCTAGACCCCGGTAGCCAGTATTTGTTCCTTCCCGAAGCGAGTTTGCGCCCTACACTTATTTGTCATTCCCGAAGGGAATCTGCGTCCTTCACTCAAAGGCGCTCCTCACCGCACCACCTCCCCCCGCTCCAACATCCCGATCGCCTCTTCCGCCCGTTCCCGCAACGCCGCGCGCTCCCCGGCACCCTTCTTCAACATCGTGTTCAACGGCATCCGCATTCGCTGATTGCCCGCCAGCTTCGCCTCGTTGCGCTCCAAAAAACTCCAATACAGCGCCGTAAACGGGCACGACCCGGCCCCCGTACTCCGCTTCGGGTTCAGCGCGCATTTTCCGCAGAAGTCGCTCATCCGGTTGATGTACGCCGCGCCGCTCACATACGGCTTGGTGGCGGTCAGTCCGCCATCGCCAAACGTCGCCATCCCCGTCACGTTCGGCTCCACCACCCAGTCGTACGCGTCGATGTACCCGAACCAGAACCAATCCGTCAGCTCCCGCGGAGAAAACCCGCATAGCGTCGCCAGATTGCTCAGCACCATCAGCCGCGTGATGTGGTGCGACCAGCCCTCGTCGATCACCTGCCGCACCACCGTATCCATGCACCGCATCCCGCTTTCCGCGCCCCAGTACACCGGCGGCAGCTTGCGCTTAGCCCCCAGAAAGCTCGGCGCGCCGTCCTTCTGCAGCGTTCGGTAGCCGTCCGTCGCCTCATGGATATGCCGCATAAACTCACGCCACCCCAGGATCTGCCGCACAAACCCTTCCGCACTCGCCAGCGGCACGCGCCCTGCCTCAAACGCCGCCACCGTCTGCGCCACAAGGTCCACCGGCCGCAGCAGCGTTAGGTTCACCGACGACGACGTGAATGAGTGAAACAGCTTCGGCGCCCCCACACTCATCGCATCCTCCCACGGCCCAAAGTGCGGCAGCAGCCCGTCCAACGCGAACTGCCAAGCCCGCTCCGCCTCCGCGCGCGTCACCGGCAGATCGAACCCCTCGATCCGCCCAAAGTGCTCCGGATGCCGCTCCTCGATCAACGCCATCACCTCACGCGTGATCGCATCCGGCGCAAACGTAGGCCGCTCTGGGATCGGCACCTCCCCCCGGTACGGCCGCCGGTTTTCCGAGTCGTAACTCCACTGCCCGCCCACGGGCTGCGCGCCCTGCATCAGGTAGCCCGTCTTCCGTCGCATCGCCCGGTAGAACCGGTCCATCAGATACTGCCGTCGCCCGCTCACGTACTGCGTGTTCCGCTCCTGCCCGCCGACCTCAGGCTTCCCAAACACTCCCTCAAAGTCCTCCGTCGTCGTCATCCACGCCGTATCCCGCACCGCCCGTACCCGCAGCCCGCGGTCCTCCTTGGCCTCGCGCAGCTCCACCCGCAACTCCCGCTCCGCCGGACGGTTGACCACCAGCTCCGTCCAGCCCCACCGCTCCTGCAGCGCCAACAGCCCATCGCCAAAGCTGGTCGGCGACGCCCCGTACACCACCCGGCACCCTCGCGCGCCTTGCTCCAGCGCGAAATGCCGCATCGCGCTCAACACCAGCGTCAGTTTCTTCTTGTGGTACGGCCGCCGCGTCCCCTTTGCGCGCGACTCCATCAACACCACCACCGCGTCCTCGGGCCGCGTCTCGCTCAGCGGCCCCACACCCTCATGCAGCCGGGCGTACGGCACATAGATCCAGCGCCGCGCCCCAGCCTCCGCCGCCGTCGGCTCAAACTGCTTCACCTGCTCCAGAAACCCAGCCATCACCCCATGCTATGCAAACT
>CAXUIF010000293.1:1648-3172 GCA_964250995.1 uncultured Acidobacteriaceae bacterium | reverse complement strand
GGCTTTCCAGGCCGAGTACGAGGCCTTGCCGGTGGGCTGTCGGCATGGCCTGAAAAAGCGTCTCGATCTGCTCGCGGAAGTGGCCTTGTGCGTTGTTCTGCAGGAGCTTGCCAGGTGGGGTGATGCTGACGAAGACGAGCCGCCGGTCCGTGGCGGAACGAGCGCGCGCCACCATGTTCCGAGCCTCAAGGGAGTCGACGGTTTTTGCGACGGTGGCGGGTGCCAGGTTCATGCGTCGCGCCAAGTCGCCGATGGCGATGCCTTCGCCATCAGCGGGCAGCAGATTGAGCGTCATAAACTGAGTCGCGCTGAGCCCTTCGCGCTGAAAACGATTGAAGTTGGCCGCCTGAATGAATTGCCGGACGTGGAGCCACGCCTCCAGAAAGCGTGTCACTTCGCGATCGTTTGCAGCGGCCATGCCTTCATTGTGCTTGAGGGATCGCGCTTGTAGGGGAGCTCCGCTCGTGAAGGGCTCGCAGCACGCGTGCGACCGAGTCATCCAGCGGCTCGCAGCCGCTTACGGTGAAGGTGGCGTGGGCTTGGCTGGGAAGGATGTATAGGTCGGCCATGGGACGGACGGCGGCTTCGTATTGATCGCGGACTGAGGTCTCGGTGCGGCCGCGGTCGCGGGTGTCGCGGCGGATGCGGCGCGAGAGGCAGAGGTCGTGCGGGGCGTCGACGTACACGGAGAGGGTGTAGAGCGGGAGGAGTTCGGGATAATGGAGCGCGAGGATGCCTTCGACGACGATGTAGGGGCAGGGATGGAGGGTGGTGAAGGCATTGGGAACGCGGCTGTGGGTGCGGAAGTCGTAGACGGGGCGCTGGATGGCGTGGCCCTGAGCGAGGGCGCGGAGGTGGGGGATGAAGAGCTCGGACTCGAGCGAGTCGGGGTGGTCGAAGTTGCGTTGGTGGCGGGTGTCGAGCGGGAACCTGCGCGGCGTGTCCCATCAGGTGGAGCGCCACGGGATGGCGACCAGCAATGCCGTCGTGGGCTCGTATGCCGGCCCGGTCGGCGGCGCCGGTACTGCGCGAGGGAGCTACGGCAATGCGCCTAACAGCGCCGCGCCGAATGGCCCGGTACGCAGTGCGACGGTGAGTGGAGGCCTAAGCCGATCGGCGCCGCTGAGCCTGTCGAGCTCGGCATCCTCGATGGGTGCACGGTCCATGAGCGCACCCTCCGCGAGTGCGGGGTCGAGTGGAGCGTCGAGCGGTGGGTCGCGGAAGTGAGCCGTGGAAGCAGCCAAACCCGGAGGCGCTTCGATGCCAGGCCAGCTCTGCGCCGAACCTTCGGGCGAAGCGCTCATGTACACTGTGCGCACCTTCGACCAGCGGATAAGACGAGATGAGTTCGGTGGAACCTGCGCAGACCACGCCGTACGCGATGTCGCTGGAAGAGCAGATTGCCCGGCTGCAGGCGCTGTTGGAGGCGTCGCGGCAGGTGCACTCCACCATTGTGCCGGACGAGGTGATGCAGGCGACCGCGCGAGTGCTGGTGCGGGAGTTGGAGATGGAAGGCGCGGGCTT
>CAXUIF010000293.1:0-1548 GCA_964250995.1 uncultured Acidobacteriaceae bacterium | reverse complement strand
GTACAGCAGGATATGGACGCGGCGCGGGGGATCCAGCGGTCGCTGTTGCCCAAGCGTATGCCCCTGATTCCGGGCGTTTCCGTCGCGGCGCGCACGGTGACGTGCTACGAGGTGGGCGGCGACTACCTGGATGTAGTGGAACTGCCGGACGGTTCGCACCTGTTTGTAGTGGCCGATGTGGCGGGCAAGGGATTGGCGTCGGCGATTGTGGCGACGAGCTTTCGGTCGGCGTTTCGGGCCCTGACGACGCAGCCGATTTCTTTGCAGGAGATGGTGACCCGGGTGGGGCAGCACCATTGGGAGGAGGGCCAGGAGTCGCGCCGGCGGTATGTAACGGCGATCTTTGCGCGGTTTCACCCGGACGGGGGATTGCTGGAGATGGTCAACGCTGGGCACAATCCGGGAGCACTGTTGAGTGCGGACGGCGAGGTGCGTATGGTGGAGGCTTCCGGCACACCCCTTGGCATGCTGCCCGGGATGAGCTACCTGGCGGAGCGTTTTGCGTTCCCGCCGGGGGCGCGGTTGCTGCTGTACACCGATGGCCTGACGGAGGTCTTCCATGGCGAAGAGGAGTTTGGGCCGGAGCGGCTGGTGGAGGCATTCCGCGAGCTGACGACGCGCGATGCGGAGCAGAGCCTGGAGGCGCTGTGGGCGCAGCTGCGGCAGTTTTCGACGGGTGGACCGCAGACCGACGATATGACGGCGCTGGCGGTCATTCATCAGCCAGGGGACGGTGTGTCGGGGGCGGCGAACGCATGAAGAACGGAAGTTCTGTTGAGGTGCGTTTGCCCTCGGAGCTGGGTTTTGAGAAGGTGGCCATGTGTACCGCCGCGGGTATGGCCCAGCTGATGGGTTTCTCGCACGAGCGGATCGAGGATCTGAAGACCGCTGTGGCTGAGGCGTGCATCAACGCGATTGAGCATGGGAACCAGTCCAATGAGTCGTTGCCGGTAGGGGTGACGATGTCGCGCTCCGACGATGAATTGGAGGTACGGGTAAGCGATGACGGCGGGGGAGTGAGCGCGTCGCCGCACCTGCCGGATATCGACCGCAAGATGCTGGGTGAAGAAGATCCACGCGGCATGGGCATGTTTCTGATCCAGGCACTGGTGGATGAGGCAGAATGGCATACGGGGCCGCCGGGCAAGAGCTATGTGCGGCTGGTCATCCGGCTGGCCAAAGAGAGTGAAGGGGAGACCGTCTGATGCAGGCTGCGACCAAGGTGACACAGCGCACGGCCAAGGGGGCCTCGGGCGATCCGGTCTCGATTCTGGCCTTTGTGGGCGACATCTCCTCGACGTCCAAGGATGCAATTCTGGATGGCTATAAGGGCCTGGGCGCGGCGGCAGGCAAGGTGCTGCTGGACTTTGGAGGGGTTGAGTACATCAACTCGTCGGGCATCGCGATCATCATCCAACTGCTGCTGGAAGCGCACAAGGCCGGGCAGCGGACGATTGGAATCTTCGGCCTGACCACGCACTTTAACAAGGTGTTTACGATGGTGGGCGTGGCCAAGTATGCGGCGATCTCGGCGGATGAGAGTGCGGC
>CAXUIF010000292.1:0-3174 GCA_964250995.1 uncultured Acidobacteriaceae bacterium | reverse complement strand
GCCGGCCTGGACCTCGGGTTCAAGCCGTTTTTCGGCCTTCTACCGTCGATTGAGGTGCGCGGTACCTACCCCGTGGACAACGGGTCCATCGCGGGCGAGGAGCATGTGGAAGGCGGGCTACGCTTGCAGAAGCGCTACGGCCGGCTGCGTCCCTACGCTGACTTTTTGTTTGGCCGTGGTGAGCTGAACTACCAAAGCGGTGGGATTGCCGTGCCGATGCAGGCCTTTCGCTATCTGCAAACCACGTCCAACGTTATCTCCCCGGGACTCGGTGTAGAGGTGGACGCCTCGACCCACTTTGCCGTGCTCTTTGATGGGCAATTTCAGCTATGGAACGTTCCGTTCGATCCGTCCGGCTCGACGCCCAATGCGGGCCATCTCTTTTCGTTCCCTGGAACGATTGGCGTGGTGTACCGATTCAACTGGCTGCAGCACGGACATGCTGCGCCCTAGCCTCGGGCGTCAGTATTGATTGACCACCTGCGGATGCCGGCGCAACCACCAACAAGGCCTCGCACCGGCCTGAGGCAGGAGCGAACGGCTGCAGACTGCCAAAGTTAACTGCTCGGAATACACCTCGAAGCGGTTTCCCTTCAGCGTGGCAGCCGTGATCTCCGTAACTTGAACGGTGGACATACCGTCTCCGGTCATCCTACGCAGCTGCCAGAGTAGCCAGTCGATCGGGTACAGGAGTAGAGCGGCGCTCAGCAGAACGACCGCGCTCCGTTGCAGGGGGCGACGCGGACGTGCGCGGCGATGCGGGGCCACGCTGCACAGGGTAGCAGTGCGCTTCGCTGGGTGTCCAAGTAGGAGCTGTTCGCGCTTTTCCGCAACTTCGCCCGGGTAGGGGTCGTCTAGAAGACAGCTGTGATCAAGTTGACCCGTTTTCTTCCGTGGTGTCTGGCACTCGGCGCCGCTAGTTCCTGTTCTGGACACGCTCAGGATGTTGTCTGGGCCGCACTCCCGGAGGCTCCTCGGCCTCAGGGTGCCAGCTCCTCTCGCGCCGAGGTGCAGGCGGATGTGCCCGTCCCGTCGACGGCAACGCGGCAAACTGCAGCAGCCCGATCGAGTGACGAGCAGTTGAAAGCGGAGAAGAAGCAGCGGCTTCTGGGGATCATGCCCGCTTTCAACACAGTAGAAAGCGATGAGGCAGTGCCGCTCAGGGCGTCACAAAAATTCGACCTCTGGTTCCACGCTGCCATCGACCCATTTACCTTCGCAGTGGCGGGCATCGACGCTGGCATCGAGCAGGCGGAAGACACCTACCCTGAGTACAGCCAGGGAATGGAGGGGTTTGCCAAGCGTTTCGGCGCGGGGTACGCCGATAACGTGGACGGCAACTTCTGGGGTAACGCTGTGCTGCCCAGTTTGCTGCATCAGGATCCCCGGTACTTCCGCCTTGGGCACGGAAGCGCCAAGCGACGTCTCTGGTATGCCGCGCTCTCGACGGTGCGCTGCAAGAGCGACAAAGGGAAGTGGCAGCCGAATGTCTCCAACGTCGGGGGAAACCTGATCGGGGGCGCGATTGCCAACGTGTACTACCCGGCGTCTGACCGAGGGGTCGGGTTGATCTTCGAGCGTGGATTCACCGTAACGGCGGAGGGTGCCTTTGGCGCGCTCGCCTTTGAGTTCTACCCTGACGCGATCCGATACCTTGAGCGCCATCACCAAGCGAAAGCTCAGCCGCAAGGCCAGTGAGCCACACAAGCGTTCCTACGCCGTGTTTCCCTCCGACGTGGGCTAAAGGTTAAACAGCTCCCGAAGCCGCCTGGTTTGCGATCGACTGACCGGTATCTCCGTCGCGTTCCGGTCATCCATGCGGAGCTTATAGGTGGATTTGAACCACGGCATCACCTCGCGGATGTGCTGAAGGTTGACGAGGTAGGAACGATGCGCCCGCCAGAACTGGGCGGGGTCGAGTTGATCGGCCAGCTCCTCAAGGGTGCGGACGTTCGAGTCGCCGTCCAGAGTCTTGGTCACCACCGAGATGCGGCCCTCCTCGATGGAGGCGAAGCAGACATCTTTCTGGTCAACCAGCAGCAGGCGGTCACCCAGCCGGACTACCACCCGTCCTGTGCGGGCCGGGGGAGCGGCCCCTGGTGGCGCGCCCAGCACGGCTTGCTCCTCCACCATCCGCAGCAGGGTGTCCAATTTGGCCTGCGCCAGTTCCCAAAGCCGCACCCGGCTAGGCTGTCCAGCAGCTTCGTCCGGCAAGGCCGGTCCAGTCAATTGCGCCGCGATGGGCGCTTGATGCCCAGGCACTGCCTTTTCCGAGACGATCGCCGTCTGCGCCGCCCCGGAGGTAGATGGCTCCTCCCGGGCGTCCCCGTCTTGCGGACGCGCGCGGAGCTTGTCGAGCGTCTTGGCCAGGCGTTTGCTGTCAAAGGGCTTGAGCAGGTAGTCAACGGCATTTACCTCAAAGGCTTTGACGGCATATTGGTCAAACGCTGTCGCGAAGACCACATGCGGTAACGGAGCCCGTCGTTCGCCGGTCAGCAGCTTGCGCAGCACAGCAAACCCGTCGAGACCTGGCATGCGGACGTCCAGGAACACGACATCCGGCCGGTGCGTGCGGATCAAGTCGACGGCTTCGATGCCGTTGGCCCCCTGCGCGATGACCTCAACCCCCCCGGCACGGTCCAGCAGGTATTGCAGTTCCTGCCGCGCGAGCGGTTCATCATCAACGATAAGGGCGGTGAGCGGTGCGGAGGCCATGGTGGAACTGCTCTCGACTATACGCTGCGCGGCAGGCCTAATCGCTGTATGCGCGCAGTCGGCCGGGGGCGCCATCCTCAGCCAGATCGTGGCCGCAGGTGGTGCAGAACACATCGGTGATCTTCACGCCGCGATGACAGATGCCGCATACCGGCGCCATCTGGAACTGGCACTGAGGGCAAAAATGATAGGTGGCGGCGATGGCTGTCGAGCAGTTTGGGCACCGCGACAGCACCGGCTGACGCAGCAGAAAATACACTACGGCTCCGATGCCACCGGGCAGCACGATGCACACCAGCATCCACAGCCCGGCAGACATCCCACGTCGCTTTACATCGCGGCTGACGTAACCGAGCAGCAGGGCATAGCTGGCCACCAGCGAACCCCAGGCGTACCCCATCATTAGTCGCAGGGGCAGCAGTTCGTGCTTGTGGTGCGGCATTACGCCATGGAAGACGT
>CAXUIF010000291.1:0-3208 GCA_964250995.1 uncultured Acidobacteriaceae bacterium | reverse complement strand
GAAAACAGATCGCCGTTATTCAGCAGATCCTTCGTCGCATGCTCAAACCGCTTCCCGCGCATGTCCGCTTCCGTCATGCCGTAGGTGCGGATCGTCGTCCCCATCGCTCCATCGATGATGGCAATCCGCTCTTCCATCACCGCTTCCAACGGATGCTTCGCCCGCTTCACCATCGCACCTCCATCGCAACATCGGCGAGCCACAAAGGCTCGCCGCGCGCTCTACCCTTAAACTCTGTCCTCTCAACGAGCCCAAACACCCCAGTTGTCATCTCGACCGAAGCGAAGCGCAGTGGAGAGACCTGCGTTCTGCGCCGCCAAGGGTCTACCGCAACACCTCAACCTCTTCACGCGCCGTCCCCGGCAGCGCGTTCGGCACGGGAACCAGCATGTCTTCTTTGCGCATCACCATATTCGTCGCGTTCAAACTCGCCAACTCGAACCCATGCCCATGCGTAATCGCATCCGTAGGGCAAGCCTCAACACAATACCCGCAGAAAATGCAGCGGTTGTAATCGATGTTGTAAACCTTGGCATACCGCTCCGACGAACTGATCTGCACATCGGCCGTGTTGTCCGCCGCTTCGATGTAAATGCAGTTAGCCGGGCACGCCGCCGCGCACAAAAAGCACGCCACACACTTTTCCAACCCGTTCTCATCGCGCTGCAGCTGGTGCTTGCCCCGATACCGCTCCTGGAACACCGCCCCCCGCAGAGGCCCCTTGCCATCGGGATAGTTCTCTACCTCGGTCGGCTGAAACGTCTCCCGCAGCGTGATGCCCATGCCCTTCGCGATTGCGGCCGCATTGCCAAGTATCGACATACACCGAGTATAGTCCCGCCCCTCTCAGGACCGGGTGCCCCATCTTCGCCGCGGTCTCATCGCGGCTAAGGTGGGTTGGCTGGTCCCGGTCGGCTCCTGCGCCTTTGTTGCCGTATCCGCAGAAACCTGCATTTGCTCTTGCATTCGCCCTTCTTAGTTGTCATTCCCGGCACGCGGAACCTGCTACCGCCGGGCGTCACCACTCCCCTGCGGGATACACTGCCGCCATGCGCACCCTCGCCCGCCTGGCTTTCACCCTTGCCATGCCCCTCGGCACCCTCCACGCCCAAAGCGCCCAGCCCGCGCCGAACCAACCCGGCAGCATGCACACCGACAAAGCCCCCATTCCGCCGTCACACTCCTTGAGCGTCACCTACGCGGGCCACGTCACATCGCTTTCGGTGGACGACCTTCGCAAGCTCCCGCAAACCACCGTCCACGTCCACAACGCCCACACCAATGCCGACGAGACCTACTCCGGCCCGCTCGTTGCGGAGGTCCTCGCCCGCGCCGGCCTTGTTGCCAGCAAGGAAACCGAACCCGTCATCCTGCACAGCGTCGTTGTCGCCACCGCCACCGACCGGTTCTTTGCCCTCTACTCCGCCGCCGAGGTCGAACCCTCGTTCTCCAGGAGCCAGGTCATCGTTGCCCTCATGAAAGCCACAGCGCCCGACACCGAAGGCGGCAATCTCCAGCTCATCAACACCGATGGCGCCAAGCCCGCCCGGTGGGTCCACGGTCTGCTGGATCTCAACGTCCTCACGCTCACGGCCAAGTTCACCCCGCCCAGTCAGCCCCGCCCGGCCGCGCCCCCGCCTCCCGCCCCCGCGCCGTAGCGCTCCCTCCCTACCGCAGCGCGGCTCGAATCCTCCCCAAGCTCCCCATCCAATGCGCCACCCCGCTGGCCAGTTCTGCCCGCGGCTGCGCCCTCTGCGCCTGCTGCACCGGCCCTACACCTTGCGCGCCATCGACTGCGCCGCGCAGCTTGCGCGCCAACGGCAGCGCAAATCCTTCGCTCACCCACACCCGCTTGCCTTCCCGCCGCAGCAACACATCGCCCTCGCCGGTCGAGAACACTCGCTCATCGCCGTCTCTTTCATCCACCTCCCGCCGCTTCAGCCCGTCGTACTGGCGCGGCAGCTGCTCTTCAAACACATGAAAAAAGCTTTCCGCGGAGTCTTCATTGCGCCACCGCGAGTCATACAACAACGCCAACGATCCCGTCGTCCGCTTTTCCGCCTCCGTCGCACCTCGGCGCTGCGCCGCGTAGTAGATGCCGCCATCCCAGTTGGGCGCCAGCGCCTCGGCCAGCGGCTTGCCGCCAAACAACTCCGCCGTCATCCGCACATCCAGCTCACCCATCACGCCCACGTCATACGGCTCATAGCCAGCCTCGGACAGCAGCGGATGAATGTCCGGCAACGCCATGACCGGCACCGGCGCCGTCCGTAGGTACGCCTCCGGATGCAGGATCTGCGAGCTCGCCGTCGGCGGCGCGTCCAGCACCCCCGCAAAGGCCCGTCCCGTCCCTGCCTTCACCAACACTGCCTGCTCAAACAGCAGCCCGCTGGAGTACGGAAACAGCAGGCTCTGCTGCAACACCAGCGGCGCCCGCGCCAGCACCGGCGAGTCGCTCATATCCGCCGAGTTGTTGGCCATCATCTGCGCCGCGGCCTCCGGCATCTCCTTCAGCGTCTTGTCGATGCCCTGCTTCTTCAGCGTGTAGTCGGCAAAGCTCACCATGGCCTGGCCCTCCAGCACGGCATCCCGCGCCGTATCGGCCTCGTCGGTCTGGATGTGCCGGTTGTCCTCGCCCACGGTCTTCGCCACGCCCTCCGGCTGCTGGTCTTCCCAGTGCTTCAGGTCCACCTTCTGGTCCTGCAGCGCATGGGTCAGCTCATGCGCCATCACACTTTCCTGCTCATCGACCGGCACCCAGTCCAGCAGGTTCATCGTCTTGGTCTTGTTGTCATAAAAGCCCGCAATCTGTTCCGTCAACAAGCTCAACAGAAACGGCCGCAACTGAAAGTCCCGATCCAGCAAGCCGAACTTCTTCAGTACCAGCTCGCTTTGCTGCATCTTCTTGTTGCCCTTGTCCTCGTCGAAGCGCTTGCGCAGCTCCTTGTTCACCCCATCCCGGGAGATAAACACCTTCTTCACCGGATGCTCGATCGGCAGCCCGGTGTCCTTGCTCGCAAACGCAAAGATCTTGTCGGAAAGCCCCAGCAACTGCTTTTCCTGATCCTTCGACAGCCGCTTGTCCACCGTAATCGTGGTCTGTCCCTGCTCCAGCACGGGTCCGGTCACCCCCGGCGTGTTGCTGGGCACCGGCACCCCCGGCGTGTTGCTGGGCACCGGCGCCCCCGCCGCCGGATCACTCGTTCCC
>CAXUIF010000290.1:0-3221 GCA_964250995.1 uncultured Acidobacteriaceae bacterium | reverse complement strand
GGACGCGACGGCTCCTCCCCCTCGGACCCCCTTTTCGTTACAATGACCCGGGGGGGGGGGACTGCACCCTGGTCAGCCTCGCAGAGCCGCGCTGCGCACCGCTTCTACCTCGGCCACGTAGGCCAACTTCGGCCGCAGCATGCCGTCGAAGGGCAGCGGCCGCTCGCGCAGCTTGTCGGTTCGCCCGTCTTCCCCGTTGAGCCAGGTGTACTTGTCCGTCAGGCCCCACGTAAGCAGCGCGAGGACGTTGGGGTCCGGGAGCGTCAGCCGGAGGTAGTGCGCATAGGTGGCCGCCACAGCCGCATCGCGCGTGGCGACGTCGGGAGGCAGCGCGCGGTCGTTTACATCCATCTCCGTCAGCATCACCTTCAGCCCCATGGCTTGGACGGTGCGTAGAAACTGCTGCAGGCCCGGCCCGTAGGACGCCCCGCCGCCCGCGGATAAATGGGATTGAAGGCCCACGGCATCGATCGGCACCCCGCGTGTCTGCATGCCGCGCAGCAGTTCCAGAACCGCCGCGCGCTTTGCCGCATCGCCCGCGCCCTCACCTTCAAGGCCGTACTCGTTGTAGGTCAGCAGGGCTTTCGGATCGACGGCGCGTGCCGTCCGGAAGGCCAGGTCGATGTAGCTGGGCCCGAGAAGCTGCAGCCAGGGCGAGTTCCGCAAGCCGCCCGCTTGCTTGTCGCCCGGCTCGACGGCCTCGTTCACCACGTCCCAGCTCTGCACCCTTCCCGCATACCGTGCGCCGACGGTTTCGATGTGCTCGGTCAGAACGGCTGCTGCGTTCCCTGGCGTGACGTAGCCGGCGAACCAGGGCGGCAACTGCCGGTGCCAAACGAAGTTGTGCCCGCGCACGGCGGTGCCGTTCACGGCTGCAAAGGCGAACAAGGCATCCGCGTCGTCGAAGGCATAGGTCGACGGCGTGGGCCGCAGTGGCCCGAACTTCATCGCATTTTCCGCGACCACGATGCTTGCCTGCTGCGCGATCATCTGGCCGTAGGCGGGGTCCTGGCGCAGGGGTCCTGCCGCGACGGCCGTGCCTACCAGCAGATTGCGCTGCGCCCCGGCTTCGCGCAACGTGGGCAGGTCGGCCGGCACAGCCGCGGTACCTGGCATGCCGGTCTGCCCCGGGTTCTGCAGGGCAAGCGCCGGCGCGGCTGTCTGGGCGAGCGCAGACCGTGAAACAGCAGCCAGGGCCCCCACCAGAGAGGTGTCACGAAGAAAGGTGCGGCGACTCGTCGGCATACGAGTATCTTGCCAGAGATGAGCACGAGGGGCAGCGCTGACCGCCGACTCGGCGCTGCGCAGCGCCAGCTTCGGCGACGCGCAGCGCCAGCTTCGGCGACGCGCAGCGCCAACTTGCTAAACTCATTCTGTGCAGGCGGCCGGATGGTCGCTGCCGCTCGCGCGCAGGTGTCGAGCGGGAGAGGAAAGTCCGAACTCCAAAGGGCAGTGTGCCGGATAACGTCCGGGATCTCCGCGTGAAGGCGGAGAGACGGCCAGTGCAACAGAAAGCAAACCGCCAGCCCGCGCGCAAGCGAGGGAAGGTAAGGGTGAAAGGGTGGGGTAAGAGCCCACCGCGTTGGCGGCAACGTCAACGGCACGGTAAACCCCACACGGAGCAAGACCAAATAGGCAGGAAAGCCATCCGCTCCTCTCCAGGCGGGGCTGCGCAGCGGCCCGCTGCGCCATAGGCGGAGAGAGCCCCAGCCCGCAAGGGTGCGGGCAGCCGGAACCTGCGGGTAGGTTGCTGGAGCCGTGCAGCAATGCACGGCCTAGAGGAATGACCATCTAGAACAGAATTCGGCTTACGAGCCGCCTGCACACTTCCGACCAGCCTAACGTGCCGTCCACAAACCCGCGATGCCCCTTTCGTTGCAGGCGAAGTGTTCTCCGAGTCGGGATAGAATCCAGCCATTCCCTATGAATTCCACGGCTGAGCATGTCCGGCGCCTCGTTGTTTTCGCCCTGCTCGCCCTCCCGTTGTCGCTGGCCGGCTGCGGCGTGGGTACGGTGACGAGCGAGACCGGTGGGGCGCTTGCGATGACCGGCCAGGTCCATGGGGGAGTGCAGCCCATCACCGGGGCGACGATCGAGTTGTTTGCCGTGGGGAACGGCGGCAATGGCTCGCAGGCGACCAGCCTGTTGACCCGTCCCGTTACTACAGACGGCCACAGCGATTTCACGCTGACGGGCGATTACAGCTGCCCCTCGGCGAGCACGCAGGTATACCTGGTGGCGCGTGGGGGCAATCCTGGGTACACGACCAATGTGGACAATCACGCGCTGGTGCTGCTGTCGGCGCTCGGCAACTGCGGCGCGCTTGCCGCCAACCCAAATCGCTTTCTTCAAGTGAATGAGGTGTCGACGGTAGCGGCCGTCTACGCGCTGGCACCGTTCCTCGCGAGCTACGACCACCTTGGTGCGAGCGCCACAAACAGTAACGGCATCACGAACGCCTTTCTGGACGCAGCCTTGCTCGCTGATCCCACGACCGGCATGGCGCCACAACTTCCCGCGAATCTCACCCTGGAAACGGGCAAGCTCTACGCGCTCGCCGACGTGATTGTGCCCTGCGTGAACTCCGATGGCGGGGCAGCCTGCAGCCCGCTCTTTGCCGCGGCCACACCGAGCGGGGGAGCCGCTCCTACGGACGTGCTCGGGGCGCTGTTGAATATCGTGAAGAATCCCGGACGCAACGTCAGCGCGGTGTTCAACACGATCGGCTCGACGCCGCCCTACCCCACCACGCTGAGCGCCGCTCCTCACGACTGGACCATGAGCCTGGGCGTCACCGGCGGCGGCCTGGTGGAGCCAACAACGCTGGGCATCGATCGATTGGGCAATGTGTGGGTAACGAATTATGGCAACCCTGGTCCTGCCGGCTTGGTGGCCTTTACTCCCCAGGGCGCACCCTTCCCGGGTACGCCTTTCGGGGCGGGCCTGCAGCGGGACGCCTACGGTCTGACCCTGGACAAGAACGGCGATATCTGGGTGTCGAGCTATGACAATGTGCAGACCGGCGGGGCGTACGGCAGTGTCGCAAAGTTCCAGGGAGCTGCTGGATCTACGCCCGGCGCGCTGGTCGGCCAGTTCTATGACAGCACCCTGCGCCAGCCTGAAGCCATTGCTGCGGACCCGGCAGGCAGCGGAAGCATCCTGATCAGCAACTACAACACGGGTACCGTAACGTTTTACGACCTCAATGGGCACTTCCTGAA
>CAXUIF010000289.1:0-3269 GCA_964250995.1 uncultured Acidobacteriaceae bacterium | reverse complement strand
CTTCGAACCACGCCCTGCTCCACAGTCTGAAAGCAGCGACGAGGCCCCATCCGATGCTGTTTCTTCGGGCTCCACTATGCCGCCGACGACGCCGCAAACCTAATGTGGTGAGTTCCTAATGGGGTTTAACGATTTGTCATCTCGACCGAAGCGAAGCGCAGTGGAGAGACCTGCTTCTTGCTTGAGCTACCCAAAGTGTCCACGCTTCCGCATATTGTAAGAACCTCTGATTCATCAAACGAGACCCTGTTTCAAGGAGAACTCCATTGCCGTCCGCCTTCCACTCGATCTTTAGCCCATCCCGTCGCTTCGCCGTATACGCCACACTGGTCGCGGCCACGGCCGCTGTTCCTTCGCTTGCTCAAACTCCTCCGCCTGGCAGCGCGAAGGAAACAAGGGTCTTTCACCTCGCCAACGTCGCCACGGACGCGGAAGCGCAACGCATCGATAGCGCCATTCGCAACATGGTCGATCCGCAAACAAAGATTTATCTAGTGGAGGAGACACATGACATCGTGGTCAGCGCTCCCGCTGAGCAGATCGAAATCGTCGGCAAGCTGGTCAGCGAACTGGATCGGCCGAAAAAGGCGTACCGGCTCATCTACACCATCGCCGAATCCGAAAACGGCAAGCGCATCGGCGTGCAACACTTCGCCATGGTCGTCCTCGTCGGCCAGCGCATTATGCTCAAACAGGGCGACAAGATTCCGGTAGCGACAGGCAGCTACAGCAGCGGAACAGTCCAAACCCAGTTCACCTATCTCGACGTCGGGATGAACTTCGATTCAACACTTGACCAGTTCGGCGCAGGTCTCCGCCTTCGTTCCAAGGTCGAGCAGTCCAGCGGTTCCGAGTCTGTCCCCATGGGCAACGTCCAGGAACCGATCATCCGCCAATCCACCATCGAAGGCACCTCCGTGATCGTGCCTGGCAAACCGCTTATTCTCGGCTCCCTCGACATTGTCGGCAGCACCCGCCACACCGATATCGAAGTGATCGCCGAACCCCTGCCCTGATCTCCGGGTCGTCATCCCCGAAGGGGAACCTGTGCTTACAAATTCATCACGCTACCGCCGAGAGGCTCACCTCGGTCTAACCTGAGTACAGAAGCTCAACTCATGAAAACTGTGATGATTTGTTGCGCAAGCTTGGCATTGCTGGGTCAGCCCCAAGAGGGGACAAATGAGGGGAGCACGATTCGGGGCCATGTTTACGACCATTCTGGGAAGCCTGTTTCGGATGCGAATATCGTTCTCTTTCCACTCGAAACGGTCATAAGCGGACCTAGGCTCCTAGTCAGGACGAGTGCTCAGGGAGCCTATGCGCTCCAAGCGCCGGCGTTGGGTAAGACGCGCATTCTTGCCGAAAAGGAGGGCGACGGCTTTCCGGATCCCACCGGCTCAGTCTTTACGTCAGAAAATGAGAAGTACACAGAAGTTGCTCTGGTCGCTGGTCAGACCTATCGGGATGTGGATGTGCACCTACCGCCGGCCGACGGGACAGTGTCCGGTTCAGTGCTGGACGGCGTGACTGGTGCACAGATACCTGGAATTTCCATCAGCTTGCGATGGAGGGATGATGCTGCCAGATTTTACAGAAGCTCGCAACAGAGTTCCTCGTTCACCTTCGCTCTTCCACCCCGCCCCATTGAGATGGATATCTCAGCGGGAGGCTATCTGCCATGGCACACCGAACTCACTCTGAGGGCGGAACAACCATCGACTGGCACACCTAGGGAAGTTCGTGTTCTGACCATTCGCCTTCAACCGAAAGCGGCCTCACCAGGGAACAAGGACAGCGGTAAGCAGCAAGCTGTCGGGGACGCTGGTCGATCTAAGTAGACACACTGCGACAAGAACAGGGAAGGGGCACGGCTTCAGCCGTGCCAAAAGCACCCTTGCTCTGCGGCGTCAGCCGCTGAGGTGGCTGCCGCACCCCGGGGCAGCCCAACAGCCTCTACCACCTTTGGGTGTTGACACCCGCGCTAAGCTCTTCCAAAGCACCCCAGACAGGAGCCACAGCCCGCTATGTTCACCACCATCACAAAAGTACCGACCTAACTCGCGTATCGGACGTACTTTGCGCCAGAAGTACAGGGGGGAGGGGTACCATAGCCTCAGCATGCCAGGCCCTGCCAACCACGCCATCCTCCTCCTCGCCCATGGCACACCCGACCGCCTCAGCGAGATGGCCGAGTACCTCGACAAGGTCACCGGCGGCCGCCCCATGCCCGCCCACGTCGTTGAAGAACTGCAGCATCGCTATGCCGAGATCGGCCTCGGGAACGAGCCGCTCCCTGAAGGCCCTCCGCTCACCCGCTGGACCCTCCTGCAGGGCCGCCTGCTCGCCGACGCCCTCGGGCAGACGGTCTACGTCGGTATGCGCAACTGGCATCCCTACATCGCCGACGTGGTGGCCCGCATGAAGGCCAACGGCATCACACAGGCCACCGTCCTTTGCCTGGCGCCCCAGAACAGCCGCACCTCCACGGGCCTCTACCGCCGTGCCCTCGACGTGGCCCTCCGCGAAACGCCGGGCGAGCCCTTCCGCTACGACTTCATCGCCGGGTGGGCCGACGAGCCGCTGCTCGCCACTGCCTTCGCCGACCGCCTCTGGCCCGCCTGGGCCGAAGCCTGCGCCAAAGCCAGTCGCGCCGCCGGCAAGCCCGTCCGCGTCCCCGTGCTCTTCACCGCCCACTCCGTGCCCTGCCGCACCATCCGGGCCACCAGCGCCGAGGAGGCTGCCCGCGGCGCCGCCCCCCGCCCCGGCGCCGCTCCGCCGGCCGAGGGCATCCAGAACTACGGCACCGCCCGCACCGGCGACCCCTACCCGGTCGAGTGCAAGCAGACCGCCGCGGCCATCGCCAAGCGCCTCGCTGCCGTGGGTATGACGGAGGCAGACTGGGTGTTCGCCTTCCAGAGCCAGGGCATCGCCGGCGCCCCCTGGCTGGGCCCTTCGGTCGAAGACACCTTCAAAGCACTCGCGGAGGCCGGCCACAAAGCGGTTGTCATGCAGCCGGTCGGCTTTCTCTGCGATCACGTGGAGATCCTCTACGATATCGACATCAACTTCCGCGATACCGGCCGTGAATCTGGCCTCGAAGTCACCCGCGCCGAAAGCCTCAACGACTCACCGGTCCTGATCCGCGCGCTTCAGCACGTCCTTGCCACGCGCATCGCCGAGGACCCCGCACCCGCGCCCACCGCCTGGGCCACCCCCGCCGAACTCCGCCCCGGCCCTTTGCCCGAACCCACGGGCGAACTCGCCAC
>CAXUIF010000288.1:2140-3276 GCA_964250995.1 uncultured Acidobacteriaceae bacterium | reverse complement strand
ACGGGATGGCGGCTCGACCTGAAGGGACAGGCGGTGTGGTGCATGCAGTGTTTGCCACGGCGGCGAAGCCGGGGCAACCTCGGAAAGCCGGAGAAACCGTGAAAAGTGGAGCGGCGCTGGGGCGTGCCGGCGGCAGTGGGGTGGTGAGTGAGGCGATACCCGTAGCGGAGAGGGACGTTGTGCGGGTGACCGCGGCCCGGAGGGACTACGACGACGCGCACCATGAGGCGGTATTTGCCGGCGGTGTGCGCTTGAGTGGGGCGGCCGGGGAGGTCTCGGCGGACCGTGGGGCGGCGTTTTTGAAGGCTCCGGCAGAGGCTGGCCGGGAAGGGGCGACGCAGCGAGGATCCGGGCCGGATCTGAGTGGCAGCTTGGAGCGGCTCGTCATGCTGGGAGATGTGCGGCTGGCACAGCCGGGGCGGACCGCGGTGGGGGAGCAATTGACCTATACGGCCCCGACAGACAGCTACGTCCTGACAGGCACGGCGGGCAAACCGCCGCGGGTAACGGGCGAGCAGGGCAGCGTGGTGACGGGGGCGACGCTGCTGTTCCGTGGCGGCGACAGCACGATCGTCGTAGCCGGAGCGAAGGGCGACGGAAAAACCGGCGTTCCAACGCGAGTCCACACAGAGACGGACTTGAAGCCCTAGCGACCTGCGCTGAAGGGAAACTGCAAGGGGAGCTCCGAGCAGGACGCCGGGCCTTAGGCTAGCGCGAAGGATGGAGCTTCCTCGTTTGTGGTCGAGAAGGACACCGTGATCCGCGGATAGACTTGAGACTATGCGTACGTTGGCAACGGAGGACATCGGCAAGGCCTACGGCGGGCGGCAGGTGGTGCGCGGCGTCAGCTTGCAGATTCGTCAAGGCGAGGTGGTCGGCCTACTGGGGCCGAACGGCGCAGGCAAGACGACGACGTTCTACATGATCGTGGGACTGGTGCGGCCGGATCTGGGGCGCATCACGGTGGATGGGGTGGACATTACCCGCACGCCGATGTATCTGCGCGCGCGGGAGCATGGCATCAGCTATCTACCGCAGGAGCCCTCCGTCTTTCGCAAGCTGACGGTGGAAGACAACATCCTGGCCGTCATGGAAATTCAGCACGGGACCTGGCAGCAGCGGCGGCAGCGGACGGA
>CAXUIF010000288.1:0-2040 GCA_964250995.1 uncultured Acidobacteriaceae bacterium | reverse complement strand
GATGGCAAGATCTTCCGGACAGGGACGCCGGGAGCGCTGGGCAGAGATCCGGAGGTGAGGCGGATCTATCTGGGCGAAAATTTCTCGTTCGGGGAGGCGCGTCGGCCAGAGCTGCCCACCGACACGGAGCAAGGTGAGACGCCGCCCAGCGGATGGTAGCCGCGCACGCAAGCAATCTGGTGCCCAAACACCCCTTTGGTTGCAGAGAAGAAGCGAAATTCCGGAGTAGACTCTAGGCACGCCTCGCGGACCCGTTGCGAGGCGGCAGCGCGTGAACGACGCAGGCGGACCAGACGGGCCCCGGAGTTACAGAAAGTTGTTGCAAACTCGATTGAACGTGAAGCTCGCGCAGCGGCAGGTGCTGACTCCAGGCCTGGTGCAGATGGTGAGTGTGCTTGCGCTGAACAACCTTGAGCTCAAGGACATGATCAACAACGAGTTGGTCGAAAATCCGGTGCTCGAAGAGATTGATCCAAGTGTCGAGCCGCTGGAAGAGCGTGCGGGTCGTGAAGCGGACCGGGAACGCAGTGCGGAGGCGGCGGCCACGGAAAGCGCGCGCGTTGAGAAAGATCCCTTCGATGAGGTTGATTTTGGAAGCTACTTCCAGGACTACCTGGATCCGGGGTACCGGTCGCAGTCGACGTTTGAGGAGTACGACAAGCCGTCGTTTGAGCAGTTTTTGGCTGCGCCGAGTTCCTTGCGGGATCACCTGGGCTGGCAGCTGGGGTCTCTGCCGTTAACGGGCGAGCAGAGGATGGTGGTGGATCTGCTCGTGGGCAACCTGAATGAGGACGGCTACCTGACGGCCACAGACGAAGAGCTCATGCCCCTCGGGTCCGGACAGCTCTGGGAAACAGAAGCAGAAGCCGTCAGTTGCCTGAACGCTGCGAGGCGGGTGCTGTTGGGGCTGGACCCGCTGGGGGTGGGGGCTCGCGATCTGCGGGAATGCCTGGCCATCCAGCTGCGGGCCCTGCGGGAGCAGCAGCTGCGCCGAGGAACGGCCAACGAACGGGACCGCTCGCTGTTCGAGGTGGCCGAAGCGATCGTGCAGGAGCACATGCCGCTCCTGCAGCGGCGCGACCTGCGGGAGCTCGCACGTGTGTGCCGACGTCCCGTAAATGAGGTAGAAGCGGCCGCAGAGGTGATCCGCAAGCTGGATCCACGGCCCGGCGCGCGGTTTCAGGAGGTGAGCACCCGCCTCATCCAGCCCGATGTGAGCTTTCTGAAACGCGATGACGAGTGGACGGTCGTGCTCAACGATGAGGATGTGCCTTCGCTGCGATTGAACCACGAGTACCGGCGCATGATGATTGAGCGGCGCATGGAGCGCGAGGTGCGTGAGTACGTCAAAGAGCGGTACCGGTCGGCAATCCAGCTGCTGCGCAATCTGGAGCAGCGCAAGGCGACCATTGTGCGCACGTGCGAGGTGATCGTTCAGCGGCAGCGCGAGTTTCTGGAGCGCGGCGTTGAAGGGCTGCGTCCGATGATGATCAAGGACGTCGCGGACGAGATCGGCGTGCATGCGTCAACGGTGAGCCGTGCCGTTGCCAACAAGTATGTGTACACAACCCAGGGTGTATATGAGCTGCGGTTCTTCTTCTCCGAAGCGGTGAACGGGCCCGAAGGCGGCGATCTACCGTTGCTGTTGCTCAAGCGCAAAGTGAAAAAGCTGATCGACGAAGAGAACGCCGCCAGGCCCTTCACGGACGATGCCCTGGCCGCGGAGTTGCAGCGGCAGGGTATCCAGGTGACGCGCCGGACGGTGGCCAAGTACCGCGAAAACATGGGCATTCCGAGCACCCACCAACGTCGCCAACGCTGACGGTTGTCGTTCGGTTCGGGAACCGCATCGAAGCGAGGGGAAGGAGTTCTCATGCACATTGAGTTTGTGGGCCGGCACTTTTCTGTATCGGCAAAGCAGAGAGCACATGCGACCGAGTATCTGGAGCGTATCGTCCAGATTGTTCCGAACGCGGTAAGCGCCAGGATCATCCTGACCGAGGAAAGCTATCGCAAGATCGCGGAAGTGGAGTTGGTCAT
>CAXUIF010000287.1:0-3289 GCA_964250995.1 uncultured Acidobacteriaceae bacterium | reverse complement strand
TGGAGGTGCGGCCAGGATGAGGAAGCGCGGACAGCGCGGAGAGGATTGCGATGGCGGGGATGGCTGCGGTTTCGGCGCGGAGGATGCGTGGTCCCAGGGTGACCGGCTCCCAGCCCTGGGATAGAAAGAGCTCGATTTCGTCAGGCGCCCAGCCGCCCTCCGGACCGATGGCCAGGGCCAGCTCCCGATTCCGTTCGGCGTCGGGGCCTTCCGGCAGGCGCGAGCGCTGGAGCGCGGCAGTCAGCGTGTTTTGCTGCTCGGTCTCTGCGAGCAGGATTTTGCGCGGAGCGGTCACAGTCGCCAGGGCGGCCTTGAGCGGATGAGGCTCGTCAAGATCGGGCAGGTCACTTCGCCGCGACTGCTGCGCGGCCTCGAGGACGATCTTGCGCCAGCGCGCGACCCGCTTGGGGGCCCCAAGTGCGAGGTGCTTCTCCGTGCGGCGCGCAAGGACGGGGGTGAGGCGGGCGGCGCCGAGCTCGGTGGCCTTCTCGAGACCCCACTCGTAGTGATCGAACTTGATGACCGCAAGCAGCAGGTGGACCGGCAGGGCGCTGTCGGTCTCGAGCTCTTCGCCGAGGGTGAACAGCACCTCACGCTCAGAGACGCGGGTGACCTCGGCACGGCGCAGAAAGCCGTTGGCCAGCACGTCGAAGACCTGGCCGGGCTCGGCGCGGAGGACGCGAGCCAGATGCAGAGCCTGGTCGCCGGTAAGGCTGGCAGTGGTGTCGGTCCAGGTGTCGGCGATCCAGCGGCGGCGCGTCATGCGGTCTCAGGGTAGCGTATCGGGCGGTGTACAGGACAGGGACCGTGCACCGCAGCGGCCGCGCGCGCACAAGTGGCCCGGCATGCCTGCGCGAGCACAAGTCTGGTGCACTTTCTCGTGTTCAGGAACGGAAGTAGCCACTTTGCTGCAGATCCTCCAGGAGATTGGGGTGCGTGGGCTGCCATCCCAATCTCTGCTGCGTCAGCGCGCTCGACACGGGGTTGTCCGCCAGAACGAACGACGCCAGGAAGCTGAACTGCTTGGCAGCATCGATTGGGAGCTTGCTGACTGCGGGAAGCTTCAGGCCTTCGCCGAGGGCTTCGGCGATCTCCCGAAAGGGCATGCCCGGTTCCGCGACGGCATGGTAGGCCGTACCCGCGGATCCGTTCTCCAGCACAAGACGAAAGAGGCGTGCCGCGTCCAATTTGTGAACTGCGGCCCAGCGGTTGTTGCCGTTGCCGATGTAGGCCGACTCACCCTTTTTCCGGGCCGTCTTAATCAGCGTCGGGAGGAAGCCGTTGCGGTCATGTTCGCCGTGCACCACCGGAGGCAAGCGCACGATGCCGGTACGCACGCCCGCCGACGCCAGCTTGTGCATGATCGCTTCCGTTCCGCCGCGGGCCGCGCCTGGCGAGTTGGGGTCAACGGCCTGGTCTTCCGTGGCGGCATCTCCCAAGTGCATGGCCATGGTGGCGAAGGTGCCCACCAGCGGCCTGTTTCCCTCGCGTAAGGCGTCGCCCATGGTCTCCAACGCGCGCCGGTCCGCGCCCAGCGCGGCCTTCATGAAGCGGTTGACGATCCCGGTAGGCAGCCCGCCGAGGAAGATTGCGAGCCGCGCGCCGAGCGGAATGTGGGAGATCTCGTGGAAGAAGGCCGTATGAATCGCACCGTCCGCGCCTTCGGCCCCTTTGCGAAGGACGTCAAGGTCCTCGATGTTCCCCGGGAGGTCCTTTGCGCCAACACCGGTCAGCTTCTTGGCGGATGCCTCAGAACGGGCGAGACCGGTTACCTGATGGCCCGCCGCTAGCAACTCCTTGACGATTGCAAACCCGATAAGTCCTGTGGCTCCAGTAACAAATACCCGCATTGCACGTTCCCATCCATTTCTGGAGGCGCTCCCTGTCCTCTGCGCCTCTCACAACAAGAGATGACCTGTGCGGGGTGGCCCCTTACACTGGAACTCCGCAGTTCTGGTCTGATCGTCCAGGAGTTGCCAGGAGTTCCATGGACCCGCTTTCAAGCGTGCTGGCCCTGTTGAAGCCGCGCAGCCACACCTCCGGTCGTTTCGATATTGGCAGCAAGCAGGTCATCCTGTTCCCAAAGTACGAGGGCATCAAGTGCTATGCGGTGGTGGCGGGCACGTGCCAGCTGTCTGTGCTCCATGCCGAGCCGATGACTCTGCGCGAGGGAGACTGCTTTCTGCTTCCCGGCGGGCTCCCCTTTTCGCTGGCGACCGATCCTTCAGCTCGTCCGGTGGCGTTTCCTGAACTCCTTGCCGCCTTGTACAAGGGCCTGCCTGGTTTGTTTGAGGGAGAACCTGCTTGTACGCTGGCGGGCGGACACTTTCTGCTGGGGGGTGACCCTGCGGACCTTCTCTTAGGGTTCCTGCCAAGAGTGGTGCACTTACGGACGGACAGCGAAAATGCGGCGATGTGCTGGTCTTTGGACAAGATGCGGGAGGAGCTACGCGCTGAAACGCTCGGCACCTCCTTTCTGGTGCAACAGCTTGCCTACATGATGCTGGTCCAGGCGCTTCGCGTTCATCTGGCGCAAGCGTCGCAGGACGCCGTGGGCTGGCTTTATGCGATTACGGATCCGCAACTGAAGACGGCGATCGTGTCGATGCAGGCCAACCCGGCGAACGCCTGGACCGTGCGTGTCCTGGCGCAGCACGTTGGGATGTCACGCTCGATGTTCGCCTTGCGGTTCCGGGAGAAGGTAGGGGAAAGTCCCATGGAATACCTGACGCGTTGGCGTATGCTGCTGGCCGGGGATCGCCTGACGACGACGTCCGAGCCGATCCTTTCCATTGCCATCTCGCTGGGCTATGACTCGGAGAGTGCCTTCGGCAAGGCGTTCAAGCGCGTGATGGGGTGCTCGCCACGGCGCTACAGCCGCAACGGCAACGCACACGAGCCATCCCCGGAGATGAGCTGACAATGGGCCCTCGCTGCTGTACGACGAGGTGCCCTGACGTGCCTCGGGGTGTGGGCGGCGGGACGCTGAACAGATTTCAGCACTCGATAATGTTCAGTGCCAAGCCAGCAAGGGAGGTTTCTTTGTAGCGAGACTGCATGTCAAGGCCGGTGCGGTACATGGTTTCGATGATCTGGTCGAGCGAGAGTTTGTGACTGCCGGGGTCGTTTGTGGCGAGCCGGGCGGCGTTGACTGCTTTGACAGCGCCCATGCCGTTGCGTTCGATGCAGGGGATCTGCACCAGGCCACCGATTGGGTCGCAGGTCATGCCTAGATTGTGCTCCATGGCGATTTCGGCGGCGTGCTCGATGGCCGCGTTGGTGGCGGAGA
>CAXUIF010000286.1:0-3332 GCA_964250995.1 uncultured Acidobacteriaceae bacterium | reverse complement strand
CCCGTGATGTCAATGTTCTGCCACGCAAGCACGGGCAACCGGCTCAGCGTCTGGTTGCCGTAGGTGCCGCCATGCAGCGGCCGATTGGCCCCAAACACAGCATGGTAGCCGGGCAGCGCGCGGGCGATCGCACCCGCCTGATCCCATTGCGGCCGTGTTCCCGGGGCATTCACCACCTCCTGCAAGCACAGCACATCCGCGTCCAGCTCCCGCATCACCGCAATTACACGCTCCGGCACCGTCCGCCGGTCAAACCCCTGGCATTTATGGACGTTGTATGTCGCAATCCTCAGCCGCTCCAGCGTACGCTCTCCTCTTCTCTGCCAACCCTGCCGACCGCAAACCGCCGCAAACCGCCGCAAACCGCCGCAAACCGCCTCACTGCTACCCGTTTCACTGCTAACTACCTCACTGCTGCCGCTCAAAGATCCAGCCGAGCAACTCCGGCGCTCTTTCGGTGAGCGGCCGATGCTCCCACTCCTTCAACGACACCCGTCGGCTAGCCGCCAGGTCCTGGGCCGTATCCCGCTCCAGCCGTGCGGCAAAAGCCTCCTCCCGCACGGCAAGGTTTACCTCGTCGTTGATGCCGAAAGACCGGTTATCAAAGTTCGTCGAGCCCACCACGGCCCATAGCTCATCCACAACGAGCACCTTGGCATGGATCATCGACGGCTGATACTCGAACACCTCCGCCCCCGCCCGCAACAGGGGCCCGTACCCACCACGACTGGTGCTGCGCGTCAGCACATGATCGGCCTTGCGTCCGGGCACCAGGATGCGCACCCGCACGCCGCGCTCCACCGCCCGGCAAAGCTCCCCGATCAGGCCTTTATCGGGCAGAAAATACGGCGTCGTGATCGAGATGGTTCGCTGCGCCGACGCCAACAGCAGCTGAAACAGCACCCGCGCCCGCGTCGCCCCGCCCGGTGTCGGGGTACTGTTGATTACCAGCGCGGCCGTCCGCTCGTCACAGCGGATCTCCGGAAAATACGCTTCGCCCACCAGCAACTCGCCGCAGGACGAAAGCCAGTTCTCCGCAAACGTCGCCTGCAGGTTAGGCACGGCCTCACCCTGTACCCGCACCAGCGTGTCGCGCCAGCGCCGGCTCTTGCCCACGCCCTTAAACCATTGGTCGGCTACGCCCGCGCCGCCGATGAAACCAACCTTGCCGTCCACGATCAGAAGCTCGCGATGGGTCCGGTTATCCAGCCGCAGCAGGCCATACCAGGTTAGCCCGTTGTACCAGGTCAGCTTGCCGCCCGCTTCCAGCAAGGGCTTCAGAAACGCTCCGTGAGATCCCATGCTGCCAAACGCATCCAGAGTCACATTGACTTGCACCCCCGCCCGGGCCCGCTCTGCCATGGCCTCCACATACAGCCGGCCAATCTCGCTCTTTTGGAAGATGTACGCTTCCAGGCAGACGCTCGTTTGCGCCGCCCGTATTGCCTCCAAGGCAGCTGGATAAAAGCTTGGCCCATTGGTGAGTACCTCCAGCACCCCGGTCCGGTTCACCTTCGCGTCGGTCAAGGATTCCACCAGCACCAGGAAATCCTCCGACGCGTTCGACGGCAGCTGCTCCGCGTTGCGAATGGCGTAGCGGGGCAGCGGGCCAAACATCCCCGCCAGCAGCACCGCCGCTACAAAAAGCAGCGCCAGCCCGCCCGCAACCACCCAGCCGCTAGGAAGCGACACAACGAACAGCAAGTCGCACATAAGGGGCTCTCCCGGCCGCTCGGCTGCCGACACCTGCGCAAGCCAACCGTCTTCGTGAATCCCACACCCTTGGCCTAACGCGTTCGAAGCGGCACCGCGCTGCCGCTCCGACCACATGGGGTCGTTCGTCGCAGAAACGTACAGGCTGCAAACCCGCTCCACCAGGCAAAGCGCTGTATTTCTCATTTGGACAGACGCCCACCGGGGCGGTAGAGTGGCCCTGATGCCGCTCGATCGCCGAAGCTTTCTTCAGCTCGCCACCGGCGCGGCGCTCGCTCCGCATCTGGGCGCCGCTGGCCAACCAGTTCGCCAGGGCGGCCTTCTGCGCGCGCCCCGCTACGATCAGGTTTCCCTCCTTGATGGCCTTGCAAAGACCCAGCAGGACAACGCCGCCTTCGTCCTCAGCACCTTTGACGACGACGCCTTGCTCAAGCCCTTCCGCGTGATGGGCAACCAGCCCGCCCCCGGCCGCGATCTCGGTGGCTGGTACGGGTACCTGCCCGACTACAACTGGCACACCGGCGATGCCGGCCTCGCTCCAGGCCACTGCTTCGGCCAGTGGACGTCCGCCATGGCCCGCTTCGCAGTGGCGCGCGACGACGCTGCAGCGCGCAATCGCGTCATCCGTCTGCACCGTCTCTTCGCGCAAGCCATCACACCGAATTTCTTCGACACCACGCGCTACCCCGCCTACACCCTCGACAAGCTCAACATCGGGCTCCTCGACGCCAGCACGCTGCTCCGTGATCCTGAAGCCCTCGCCATCGCCAACAAAGTTCGCGAGTGCGCCCTGCAGAGCCTCCCAGGATCGGCCTATGAGCGCGATATTACCTGGCGCAAGGGCCGCGACTTCAGCTACACCTGGGACGAAAGCTACACCCTGCCCGAGAACCTGTATCTGCTCTACAAGGCCGGCGCCGGCAGCCAATACCGCACCATGGCCCAGGCCTATCTGCTCGACACCTTCTTTCACCCGCTGGCCCAGAACCAGAACATCCTCGGCGGCCTCCACGGCTACAGCCACGTCAATGCCCTAGGCTCTGCCCTGCAGGCCTTCCTTGTCGACGGCAGCCGCGAGCACCTCGACGCCGCCCTGAACGGCTACCGCCTGGTAGAAGCCCAAAGCTACGCCACCGGCGGCTGGGCCCCCGACGAACTCTTCGTCAAACCCGGCTCGGGCAAGCTCCTCGCCAGCCTCACTGACAGCCACAACAACTTTGAAACGCCCTGCGGCACCTACGCCTTCCTCAAGCTCTCCCGCAACCTGTTGCAACTCAGCCGCGACGCCCACTACGGCGACGCCATGGAGCGCCTTCTCCTCAACAGCATGTTCGGCGCGCTGCCGCTCGAACCCGACGGCCGCACGTTTTACTACGCCGACGTGAACCAGACCGCCAAACGCGTCTACTCCGCCCACCGCTGGCCCTGCTGCGCCGGCACCTACACCCAGGTCGCCGCCGACTACGGCATCAACACCTACCTGCTCGACCCCGAGCCCGAGACCGGCGTCTGGGTCAACCTCTATCTGCCTTCGGCGCTCCGCTGGACCCAGAACGCGGCCCAACTCAGCCTCACGCAAACCGGCCGCTACCCCGCCAGCGAGCACATCCAACTCAGCC
>CAXUIF010000285.1:0-3336 GCA_964250995.1 uncultured Acidobacteriaceae bacterium | reverse complement strand
TGATTCGGGTACTCTAATCTGGACCCTTTGACCGGCGAAAGTTGGCCCCACCTTGTGACGGGCTGCCCTTCTGCTCTGCTGGACTCGGAGGGTCCATGGACAGGAGAACCAAGGTGGAGTTGTTTGAACAGATCCGGCGAGAGCATGAGTTTGGAGGAGCCTCGATTCGGACCATCGCCCGGAAGCTTCAGGTGCATCGGCGCCTGGTCCGGCAAGCTTTAGCTTCCGCGATCCCGCCCGAGCGGACGTACTCTCAACGGGCGTGTCCCCGGCTCGATCCGGTCAAGCCGTTCATCGACTCCATCCTGGAGACGGACCAGAAAGCTCCTCGCAAACAACGGCACACGGCCCAGCGTGTCTACCACCGGATTTGTCAGGAACTGCCACAGTACCCGGTGGGCCGCTCGCGCGTGGGCGAGTACGTGCGCCAGCGCAAACAGGAACTGGGACTGTTGGGGCAAGACACCTTTGTTCCGCAACGTTATGACTGGGGCGTGGAAGGGCAAGTCGATTGGTACGAAGCCTTTGCCGATCTGAGCGGGGAACGCACCAAGCTGTCTATTTTTTGCCTGCGCAGCATGGCGAGCGGAGCGGCCTTTCACTATGCTTACCTGCGAGCGACACAGCAAGCCTTTCTCGAAGCGCATGAGCGCGCCTTTGCCTACTTCGGTGGGGTCTTCCGGCGTCTACGCTATGACAACTTAATGGCTGCCGTCAGGAAGATTCTACGCGGGCAACGCCGGGAGGAGACGACCCGGTTCATTGCCTTCCGCTCGCATTGGCGCTTTGAAGCCAGCTTCTGCACCCCAGGGCAAGGACACGAAAAGGGCGGGGTCGAGGGCGAAGCGGGCTACTTCCGGCGCAACTATCTGGTTCCCGTTCCCTCCGTGAAAGATCTGACTGAGGTGAATGCGCTGCTGCTCACCGCCTGCCGGGATGAGGAGCATCGTCTAATGGCGGGCCGTTCGCAGTCGGTGGGAGAAGCCCTAACCATCGAGCAAGAACACCTGCTGCCGATGGCGACGGAAGGATTTGACTTAGCCGACATCTCCTTTCCCACCGTGGACGCCAGCGGCTGTGTGCGGGTGAAAACCAACAGCTACTCCGTTCCCCTGCCACCCGGCTGGCAAGTGCAAGCCAAGACGTATGCCTCCTCTGTGGAGATCTGGCACCAAGGGCAACGGATCGCCTGCCACGAACGCTGTCATTTACATAAACAGCAGGTGCTCGATCTCGAACACTACCTCGATGTGCTCGAACGAAAGCCGGGTGCGTTTGCCGGCTCCAAGCCGCTGGAGCAGTGGCGGCAGCAAGGCCGCTGGCCCGCTAGCTATGACGCACTCTGGCAAAAACTGACGCATCGGTATGGACGACAGAACGGCACGCGCGAGATGGTGGAGCTGCTCCAACTCGGCAAACGGCACGGCTTTGACCAGTTGCAGAAAGCGGTCGAGTCGGCGCTGGAGTTGGGCTGCTCCGATGGAGGGGCAATCCGTTATCTGCTCGGAGCCGAAGGGCGGCAGCGTCCGCAGCCCGAACCGGTCGACATCGGTGCGCTCGCCCGCTACGAGCGGCCTCTGCCCCAGTTCCGCCACTATGACGAACTCCTACAAACAAGAACCATCTTATGAGCGACATCATTCCTCTACAAGAAGCAAGCATCCGCACACACTGCCAGACGCTGCGTTTGCCCACCGTGGGAGCGCAGTTTCACAAGCTCGCCGAACAAGCCACGCGCGAAGGTCATAGTCACCTCCGTTATCTCGATGCGCTTCTCACGGCGGAACTGGAGGAGCGCGAAGAGCGGCTTATTACCCGGCGCTTGTTCGAGGCCAAGTTGCCACGGCTGAAAACGCTCGATGAGTTTGACTTCAAAGTCTCGCCCGTGTCGATGCCGCAGATGCGCGAGTTGGCCGAAGGCGGCTATCTGGAGCGGGCCGAACCCATTTTGTTTCTCGGGGAAACGGGCACCGGCAAAACCCACTTGATGACGGCCTTGTGCGTGCAAGCATGTCAGCAGCGGAAGCGAGCGCGGTTTATCTCCGCTGCTAGTTTAATCAACGAACTGGTCGAAGCGCAACGTAATGGACAGTTGAGCCGCGCCCTGAACCGCTGGAAGCGTTGGGAGTTACTTTGTATTGATGAGATGGGCTACGTGCCGCTCGAAGCTACCGGAGCCGAGCTGCTGTTCCAGGTCATCACCGAACGGGCGGAAAAGTTGGCATTGATTATCACGACGAACTTGCCCTTTTCGGAATGGTCTAGCGTGTTCCCCAATGCGCGTTTGTGTAAAGCCCTGCTCGATCGTGTGACGGATCGCGCCCACATCATCGAGACCGGCACAGAGTCCTACCGGTTCCGGCGAACGGTAGAAAGGAAAAGAAAGAAGCCCAGCTAACCTGTGCCGGGTTTATTGAACAAAGAGCCGGATGCCTCTCGTCTACTGAGGTATGGAATGGAATACCCCTGAACTGCAGACGCTTTTGGCCCAGACTTTACAGTACAACCGGCGACTGGTCCGTTGCGTGAAGGGCTTGTTTATTTTGTAGGCAGTGACCGTTGTTGGTTTTTGGGGGCTGTCCCGAGGAGGCTCCGTACGGGCGGACTCGGGCACGCAGGATCAAATCCTGAAAGCGCGTGGCCTCGTCATTATGGACGAGCACGGAAAGACCCGCGTGAGAATCGGAGCGCCCTTGCCCGAACCCATCATGATGGGTAAAGAAGAGAAACGAGATGATTCGATCGCAGGAATTTTACTGTATGATGCACTCGGCAACGAGCGCGGCGGATATGTGACCGACAACTCGGTCGGAAATGCATTTTTGACTCTGGACAGCAACACGGGCCAGGAAGTGACGCTAGTGGCCTATCCACAAGGTGGTGCGGAATTCGGCATCAACGACAACGAGAAGAATAAAGTCGTGATGAGCGCTCTGAAGAGCGGCCCTCGGTTTCGTTTAATGCGCGGTGGAACAGTGGTAACCGATCTGCCTTCCTCCGCTTCCAAAACCTCGGACCGGTAGGCAGATCAGCCGGTCAGAATCTTGTCGCCCCCAAACTTGATCGAGCCTAGGAGTCAATAGCAACGAAGTGGCTGCGGGACCCCGACAAAGGATGCGGCGGGGTCAGCCCTGTGCAAATGACGGTCCGTGGAAAGAGTGGAAAACGAAGCTCACGTTTCCCACTCTTTCCACCGCCCTTGGAAATCCCAAACCCAGGGATTTCCACATTCGCACAGTCCAACGATCAGTTCCTTTACCGATGACAAAGAAAAGCATAGGCAGGTGGGGCCAAGTTTCGCCGGTAGGGTGGTGCCGATATTCGTTGACTTTTTCA
>CAXUIF010000284.1:0-3357 GCA_964250995.1 uncultured Acidobacteriaceae bacterium | reverse complement strand
ATCCGCCTCCACCGCCTGCCTATGCTCCTCCTCAAACCTACCCAGCCCCCGGAGGTGGCCTGTTCGGCGGTGGTGGCGGTTTTCTGCAGGGTGCCATGCAGACCGCAGCCGGTGTCGCCGCCGGGGAGATGATGTTTCAAGGCATGGAAGACCTGTTCCACGGCTTCGGCCATGGCGGCGGCGGTTTTGGACGCGGCTTCGGCATGCCCGGCGGCGGCGGCGAAACCATCATCAACAACTACAACGATGGTGACCGCGGCAGCGACCGCGATTTCGGCAACCAGAGCGGCAACGACCAGGGCTTCTACAACCCCGGCCAGGACGCCAGCCGTGACGACCTCACCAGCCAGGGCGGCGGCTCGGATCTCGGGGCCTTCGGCGGCGATAGCTCCAATTTCACCAGCGACGACACAGGCTCGAACGACCTCAGCTTCGACAACAGCTCCTCTGACACGGGCGGTTTCGGCGACAGCTCCGGGGATACCGGCGGCTTTGACGACAGCTCCAGCAGTGACTTTTCCAGCTTCGACAACAGCTAGGCAAAGCGCTCCATCAGGAGCCGTTCCGCATCCCCCTCCAAGCAGGCCAGCGTTCTGTCTCTCCGCTGGCCCTGCCACTCCCCGAAGGGAATCCGAGTTCCAACCTTGTTTCTCTACTGCCACCCCGAAGAGATGGCGTTCCCTGTCGCTCTCCTGTTTGTCATTCCCGAAGGGGAATCTGCGTTCTGCTTCAGAGCCGCACGTCTCCTTCGGGCAAGTTCCCCCCTCGGCGAAGCGCCGCATCTTGGGGCTACTGCTTGGGTACAGCTGCCCCCCGCAATCCCAACTCCGCCATCACTCGCTGCAAATCCTTCCAAGCCTCTGCCTTCTGCCGCGGGTCCCGCAACAAAAAGGCCGGATGGTACGTGACCGCCACCTTCGCCTCCCGCGATCGGAACCACTCTCCTCGCAGCGAAGCCAGCGACTGCCGCACTCCCAACACATACGTAGCCGCCGTGGCCCCCAGCGCCACAATCACCTTCGGTCGCACAATGTCGATCTGCCGCAGCAAAAACTGCGAGCAGGTTGTGGCCTCGACAAACTCCGGCGTGCGATTTCCCGGCGGACGGCACTTCACAACATTGGCGATATACACCTGCTCGCGCCCTAGCCCCATTGCGCCGATCATGTTCGTCAGCAACTGTCCGGCCTTGCCCACAAAAGGCTGCCCGCTGGCGTCCTCGTCGGCCCCCGGTCCCTCCCCCACAAACATCAGCTCGGCATGCGGGCTCCCCTCACCGAACACCACTGTGTGCCGCCCCGCATACGCCAGCGGACACCGCGTGCAATAGCCGATCTCCGCGCGCAACCGCTCCAACGCAGCCCCTCGCTCCGGCGCCGGCACAGGGTCCGGTTGGGGCCACAAACTTTCGAGTGGGTTCGGCTTCGGCATAGGCGCGGCAAGTTCCGGAGGAAGCCCCGATGTGCCCTCCCCTTCTACACTGAAGTAAGCTCGCGCCGGCTCGGCAGCGGTGGACGCGACAGGTTGGGTTGCTGGCGCGGTCCTCGTCGGCAACGACACCGCGAGCGGTCCACTCGCCCTGGTCCGTCGCGGGTCTTCCAGTGATCGCGTTAGCGGATGAGGCCCCGTCGTCGGTTCCGGCCGAGGCGGTACAGAGCTCTTCGTTGCGTCCGGCGCAAGGCTTGAGACAGGTGCAGCAAGCAGTCGTTCTCGAGCGCCCTCGCGCAACAAACGGTGCGGGCTTTCCTGCCGATACAGGTCATAAACACCCATATCGCGCAGGTACTCTACCCACGCCCGCACACCTGGGTCCCCGGCGAGTGTGCTCGCTGAGGCGGGGGCCCCAAGATTTCCGGAGGGCTCGCCCGTCAGCGCCGACGGCCCTCGCTCCGGCAAAACGCTCATCCAGCTCCTATAACGACGCGGGCGGAAGCTGCGACCGCTTCGCTACCAGACTAAAGGTCACGTGGCCGCCACGGATCTCATCCTGGGCCACGCGGCAGGCCTTCATCGACTTCGAAACACCAAGCGGCGGCGCACCGTTCTGCAGCTGGCGGGCCCGGCGGGCTGCCCCTTTGACGAGGCTGTACTTATTCAACGACGGATCGGACGAACCTGTGCTGACCATGAGTGACCTCAAAAGATTCTGTTGAAACGCGGTTTGACTGCATAGTAGCCGGAAACCTGCTCCGCTGGCCTCACTTCCTCAACCTTGGCGTCTCAGGCGACTTAACGCGAACCTGCCAACTCCACCTCAAAACTCCCCAGAGCGGATTGCAGATGCGCGGAACGGATCTGCGTGAGGCACCTCTGGGCCAGGGTCTGCTCTTGAGGTCCGCCCTGCCCGCGTTCCGTCAGCACAATCGCGCGCATCTCCGCCGCCGCGTCCACCAGCACATCGTTCACCAACGCATATTGGTAGCGGTCCAAATTCAGCAACTCCCGGCGCGCCTGCGACAGACGTTGTTCGATCACACTCTCCTGGGTCACCCCTTCACCCTGGCTCCGCAGCCGTAGCCGCTTTTCCAGTTCCTGCGGATTCGGCGGCAGGATGAAGATCGACACCGCCTGCGGCATCACCTGCAGCACCTGCAGAGCCCCCTGCACGTCGATGTCCAACAGCAAATCGCGACCCTGACCCGCAGCTCTGGTCAGACCTGAAACCGGGGTTCCGTAAAAGTTTCCAAAGACCTCGGCCCACTCCAGGAACTCACCTCGCTCCACCATCGCGAGGAACTGCTCGCGCGTGGTGAAGTGGTACTCCTGCCCATCCTTCTCCGAGCCACGCGGCCTACGGGTCGTGTAGCTGATCGAGAAGTCCAGCCCAGTCACCAAACGCCGTACCTCGCTGACCAGGGTCGATTTCCCGGATCCGCTCGGTGCCGAGATGAGGAACAGTATGCCCGCCATAGCTCGTTGTTAAGGCCTAGTGTACTCGCGACGTACTTGAATCCGCTTGCGTAAAACAATGCACAGCCTACGACTTCTAGGCAGCCCCTGCTCCCCCAACAGTAACCGCCTCGCCCCGAGCGACCCTAGTTTCATCGCCGAACTGCAGGGCATAAAGCCGCGCATACGTACCGCCGAACGCCACCAACTCGTCGTGGGTTCCTTCTTCCGTGACCCGCCCCGCCTCCAACACCACAATCCGATCCGCGCGCCGCACCGTCGAGAGCCGATGCGCAATCACCAGCACCGTCCGGCCTTGCATCAGGTTCGCCAGCGCCGCCTGCACCGCCGCCTCGCGCTCTGTGTCCAGGGCCGACGTCGCCTCGTCCAGGATCAGGATCGGTGCATCTTTCACCAGCGCCCGCGCAATGGCCAGCCTCTGCCGCTCGCCCCCCGAAAGCCGCATCC
>CAXUIF010000283.1:0-3360 GCA_964250995.1 uncultured Acidobacteriaceae bacterium | reverse complement strand
CTCTGCCGCGAGCGGCGCAATGTCGACATGATCCCGCAAGCGCCCTGCGCGCACGTCGCAGGTGAACGCCTTGGCCTCGTGCATGCTGACGTTTGGGTCGGCGCTGATCGACGTGAGGTCATTCGCGCCGGCGCCGACGGTCTCACCCGCCCATCCCCAATGGAAGGGCATCCCGATCTGGTGCAGCGTCTTGCCGTTCACGTGCAGAGGCTGCAAGCGGTGCGTCACCATGGCCCGGGCTTCGATCGCGGCACGCATGTTCCACACCACCATCCATCCGCCATGCTCAATCCCCCGCTCACTGGCCAGCTCGGGACTGAGCTCAAAGAACATCTCTGGCTGCAACTCGTTCAACCAGCTATCGAAGCGGCTCATCGGCCCGCTCAGATAGTGTTCGGTGAGCCGATAGTTCGTCGCCACGACGGGAAACTCCCCGTCGTTCGGGTTGTATTCATTCAAGGGACCTTCGTACTTCTCGATCGTCGGGTTCTCGCGCACCTTCGGATAGAGCAAATTCGGAACCGGAGACTCCATGGGTTCATAGTGCGTGGGCAACGGCCCATCCTGCGCGCCCATGGGGGCAAACAGCCACGCCTTGCCATCGCCCTTCATGATGAACGGCGAGTCGCCCGAAATCGCCGCCATCCCTTTGCTATCGTGCTCCGGGCGGTACCCAGGATCCTTGGTCGGCTCAAAGTCCGGAACATCCGGCCCCGCCCACTTCCGCGCCTCCGCGTCCCAGTACATGTACTTTTTGCGCTCCGACCAGGGCTTGCCCTCCGCATCGGCCGAGGCGCGGTTGTACATCATGCGCCGGTTCAGCGGCCATGCGTACCCCCACTCCGGACTGGTTCGCACGCCCGGTGTCGTCTTGCGCGACCGCGACCGGTTGTTGCCCTCCTCCGGAAACACCCCGGAGTAAATCCAGCAACCGCAGGCCGTTGAGCCGTCATCCTTCAAGCTGTTAAAGTTGGCTACCAACTTGCCGTCAGCGACCGTGCACCCGTTGATCTCCTTCAGGATCTTCGCAGCATCCGGCTCGCCCTCAATGCGGCTCGGCGTCCCGTCTGGCAACACCTCCGGATGATCGTGCTCATACGACCACGTCAAGTTAAGCAGGCCCTGATCACGGTCCTTCGTGGACCCCGCATAGAGCCGCTTCAGCCGCTTGCCCAGGTCGTACATAAACCACGCGTCCGACCGGCAATCCTCCGGCGGATCGACGGCTTTGTCGTGCCACTGCAACAGTCGTTGCGTATTGGTAAACGTCCCCTCCTTTTCCGTGTTCGAAGCGGCGGGCATAAAGAACATCTCCGTCCCGATCGTGCTCGGGTCCGGGTTCTCCGGCCCCTTGTACCAGAAGCACGCCGTCTCGATCTCGAAGTAGTCGCGGATCACCATCCACTTCAACTGCTTCAGCGCCTCGCGGTTCAGCTTGCCATTCGGTGTGCCCGCGGCCGGGTTCTGCCCGAACACAAACATCCCCTTGATCCCGCCCTCGCTCATGCGCACCAGCGAAGCTGGCATGGAGTAGTTCGCGTCGATGCGCGGCACCCATCCAAAACCGAAGTCGTTGGCGGGCGTCGCCTTCTCGCCATACCAGGCCTTGAGCAAACTCACGACAAACTTCGGCATGTTGGCCATGAAGCCCGTCTTCACCTGTTCCTTGCTCAGGTAGTCGCCCAAGGTGTTGTGCCCGCGCAACGCCGACGGCTGCATCAGGTACCCGGGCAGCATGTCATACAACGTCGGCACATCCGTCGAGCCCTGAATGCTGGCATGGCCGCGCATCGCCATAATCCCGCCCCCGGGCCGCCCAATATTGCCCAGCAGCAGCTGCACGATGGTCGCCGCGCGGATGTATTGCACGCCCACCGAGTGCTGCGTCCAGCCCACCGCATACACCAGGCACGTCGTCCGTTCGCGTCCGGAGTTCGCGCAGATCGTCTCCGCTACCTTCAGAAACGCTTCCTTGGTGCATCCGCAGATGTCCGCCACCATCTCCGGCGTGTACCGCGCATAGTGCCGGCGGATGATGTTCAGAACGCACATCGGGTTCTGGAGCGTCGGATCCGTTTCGATGTCCATGCTGTCCATCGATCCGGAACGCGACGTAAACGACTCCGACTTCTCGACCGCGCCGGCCTGGTTCTGCGTCCCTGCATCCTGGCTGGCATACTGCCAGTCTTTCTGCCCCTTGCTGTAGGAGCGCGTCGCCGGGTCGTAGCCCACAAACAGCCCGCCCAGATCTTCGGCGTCGATATAGCGGTCCGTGATGATGGTCGCCGCGTTGGTGAATGCCATCACGTAGTCCTTGAACCACCGCTCATTTTCGAGGATGTGGTGGATCAGCCCGCCCAGAAAGGCAATGTCGGTTCCGGTGCGGATCTTCACATACTGCTGGCACATCGCCGAGGTCCGCGAAAAATGCGGGTCGATGTGAATCAGCTGCGCTCCCTTTTCGCGCGCCATCATGGGAAAGCGAAAACCCACCGGGTGCGCTTCCGCCATATTCGAGCCCATGATCAGAACGCAGTCTGCGTTCTGCATGTCCTCCTGGAAACTAGTGGCCGCTCCGCGACCCAACGCAGCGCCCAGACCGGGCACCGAGGCGCTGTGTCATATTCGTGCCTGGTTTTCGATCGCGACCATGCCCAGCCCGCCGCCGAACATCTTCTTGATCAGGTAGTTTTCTTCGTTGTCCATCGTGGCGCCGCCCAGGCTCATCACGTTGGTCATGTGCGCCAGCTTCTTTCCGTCGCGCTCTTCCACAAAGCCTTCTTCGCGGGCGTCCCGGGTCAGCTGCGCGATGCGCTCCATCGCCCAGTCCAGCGGACGCTCTTCCCATTGCCGCGCAAACGGCGCACGGTACAGCACCTTCTTCACCCGGTGCGGGTTGGTCCCCAGCTGAAAGGCGTTGGACCCCTTCGGGCAAAGCGTGCCCGCATTGATCGGGCTGTCCGGATTGCCTTCGATATCAATGATCTGCCCGCCCTTGACATACACATTCTGCGAACAGCCCACCGCGCAATACGGGCAAACGCTCTTCACCTCGGTCGCGCCCTTGATGCGCGCCACCTTGTTCACCGTGTTCGCACTGAACGGCTGATTCTCGACCGCCCGCTCCGCATCCCGTACCGGACTCTTCTTCCAAGCCATCTGCATCATCTCCGCCCGTTGTCTTCGGGGCTGTGTCTTCGGGGCCGCTTCTTCTACACACATGGCCAAGCGAAAATGGCCAAACATCGCGCCTCTATCTTCCCACCCCAAACCGAAAAGCGCCCCCCCCCCCTAACCCAAGCCATCAAAACCCCTGGCGAATATTTTCGTTAAAGCGAAATATGTTTCATTGCCGTCGTT
>CAXUIF010000282.1:1208-3374 GCA_964250995.1 uncultured Acidobacteriaceae bacterium | reverse complement strand
GACTGTGACACTCTCGGCGACCGCGGTAGCCAGCCCCGGCCCCTTCACTCTCGCCGTCTCCGCCGCCTCGGTCCAGCCCGCCACGCCCGCCACCTACACGACATCGGTCAACCTGCTGCTTACCTCTGCGCCTGCGACCGTCGGGCCCGACGTCACGACCTTCCACTACGACAACACCCGTCAGGGCCTGAACGCAAAAGAAATCCTGCTGACCCTGGGGACGGTCAACGCGACCGGCTTCGGGCTCCGCGGCCTCTACCCGGCCGACGGCAAGGTCGATGCCCAGCCGCTCTACGTCGGCGGCTTGAAACTTGGCGCTGCCATATCTGCGAACGTCCTCTACGTTGCCACCGAACACGACAGCGTCTACGCCCTGAACGCGGACACCGGCGCCCAGGTATGGAAGAGCACGGTGCTGGGCACGGGCGAAACGCCCAGCGACAGCCGTAACTGCTTCCAGGTCACCCCGGAGATCGGCATCACCTCCACCCCGGTGATCGATCGCGGCTACGGTCCTAACGGCGCAATCTTCCTTATCGGCATGAGCAAAGACACTGGCGGCAAGTACCACCAGCGACTCCATGCCCTCGACCTTGCTACCGGGGCCGAACTGACCGGCAGCCCCACCGAGATCGCAGCCACCTACCCCGGCACAGGAGCCAACAGCTCCGGCGGCAACATCGTCTTCGATCCCGCCCAGTATGTCGCACGCGCGGGTCTGCTGCTGCTCAACGGAGCCATCTACAGCGGCTGGAGCAGCCATTGCGACATCCAGCCGTACACCGGCTGGGTGATGGGCTACAGTGAAACGTCGCTGAAGCAGAGCACTGTGCTCAACCTCACGCCCAACGGCAGTGAAGGGTCTGTCTGGATGAGCGGCTTCGGTTTGGCTGCGGACGCAAGCGGAAACATCTTTCTCTCCGATGCCAACGGCACGCTCGATCCGGCCTTCAACGCCGCCGGCTTCCCCAGCCAGAACGACTTCGGCAACGCCCTGTTGAAGCTCAGCACCGCCAGCGGCCTCGCTGTGGCCGACTTCTTCGAGCCGTACAACGCCATCGCGGAATCGAACGCCGACCTGGACATGGGCTCGGCCGGAGCGATGCTGCTGCCCGACCTCCTTGACAGCACCGGCGCCGTGCGGCACCTCGTCATCGCCGGCGGCAAGGACAACAACCTCTACCTTGCCGATCGCGACAACCTGGGCAAGTTCTCCGGCGGCAGCAGCAATACAAATCTCTATCAGGAGATCCCCGGGGCCAATCCGAACCAGGAGTTTGGCGGCCCGGCGTACTTCAACAACACCGTCTTCTACGGCGGCGTCGGGGAAAACCTCAAGGCCTACACGCTGACCAACGCCCGGCTGAGCCCAACGCCCACCAGCCAGTCCAGCGCCAGCTTCGCCTACCCTGGCACCATCCCGTCAGTTAGCGCGAACGGCACCCAGAACGGCATCGTGTGGGCTTTGGAGAGCGCCGAAAACGCTCCCGCCGTGCTCCACGCCTACGACGCGGCCAACCTCCAGCACGAGCTCTACAACAGCAACCAGGCCGCCAACCAGCGCGACCACTTCGGCAACGGCAATAAGTTCATCACACCGATGGTTAGCAACGGCTCCGTCTTCGTCGGCACGCCCTCAGGCGTCGCCGTCTTCGGCTTGCTGCACTGACCTGCTGCCTTCTCCAGCAACCTACAGCAGCGTAGAAACTGGTATGAAGGCTTCTCTCTTCGTTGTCATTCCCGAAGGGAATCTGCGGTTGCTGTTGTCTTTTCTTTACAGGCGTTGGCGAATCCTCTCTAGTCCTCGGTCGACGCTCCGGCCGTCTCCGGTTCAGCCTCCGCTCGCGCCAGCGGGTCAGCAGCCCTTGAGGCCTCGATCTGCGCCGGCGCAAATGGATGCGGTGCTGTCGGCCCCTTGCCCAGGCTCTCGCCGGCCGCGGCCATCGTCTTACCCCCGATCGCCCCGCTCACGGCCGAGTCCATCATTACCTCCGCCAGTCGCCGCGTTCTCTTGTCGAGCTGTTCGATCGCGTTCCGGATCACGCGGTAGTCGTCTCCCGCCAGCGATGCCTTTAGCTCCAGCGCGGCCGCCTCGATCTGCTCGTGTTCGATCGACGTCAGCTGCTGCCACACTGGCTGCTGCTTCGCCTTCTCCACCGCTTCGTG
>CAXUIF010000282.1:0-1108 GCA_964250995.1 uncultured Acidobacteriaceae bacterium | reverse complement strand
GCCAACGAGCGGCAATCCTTGGCCAACTCGCGCTCGCCCTGCAGCACATGAATCGCCACATTGGTCTGCCCATCCACACCGGTCGTGAAGTGCTCCGTCGCGCTTGCCGGGATCGTCGAGTTGCGCTGAATAATCTTGGCCACCACGCCTCCCAGGGCCTCAATCCCCAGGCTCAGCGGCGTTACGTCCAGCAGCAGCAAATCGTCGGTCGCCGTGTTCTCCTGCCCCGACAGAATCTGCGCCTGCACCGCCGCTCCCAGCGCTACGACCTCGTCCGGGTTCAACTCCGTGTGCAGCGTCTTGCCGCGTCGCTCCAGGTCGAACAACTTCGTGACAAGCGCGCGCACGGCGGGGATGCGCGTCGACCCACCCACCATCACGACCTCGTCGATCCCCTCCGGCGAAAGCTGCGCATCCTTGAGGGCCTGTCGCACCGGCCCCGCTGTCCGCTCCACCACGCCCGCGATCAACGTCTCAAACTGTTCCCGCGTGATCTCCCGCAGGTAGTGCCGGCTCTCGTTTTCCCCACGACTCGCTCCCATTTGGTTGTCATTCCCGAAGGGAATCGGCGTCTCCCCCGAAGCAGCAGGAATCTCCAACGCAATTCGCGCGCTTAGCCCCGTGCTCAACGCAATCTTCGCCTCAATGACCGCCTTGCGCAGCGCCTGCACCACCGCCGGCTGCCCGCTGACGTCGATGCCCAAGTCCCCGCGAATGTCGTCCAGCGCGACCGCGATCAGCAGGTTGTCGAGATCGTCGCCACCCAGGTGCGTATCGCCCCCCGTGGCGATCACCTCGAAGATCCCTTCATGCAGCTTCAGGATCGAAATGTCAAAGGTCCCCCCGCCGAAGTCATACACCGCGATCACGCCTTCCGTGCCGCCATGCAGCTTATCCAGGCCATAGGCGAGCGCCGCCGCCGTCGGCTCGTTCACCAGCCGCAGCACCTCCAGTCCCGCAATCCGCCCCGCGTCCTTGGTGGCCTGCCGCTGGGCGTCATTGAAGTACGCGGGTACCGTAATCACGGCCCGGTTCACCGGCGCGCCAAAGAACCGCTCCGCGTTGCGCTTCAGCTGCAGCAGCACATAGGCCGACACCTCCGGCGGCG
>CAXUIF010000281.1:0-3383 GCA_964250995.1 uncultured Acidobacteriaceae bacterium | reverse complement strand
GCGCGCTTCCATGGCATGGAAGAGGTCATCGGTTCGATCCCGATCAGGTCCACCACACTTCTGTCGCATCCAGATCCTCTGTTTTATGCAGCGACGGCGCGTTCTGCAGACCCTCGGTATGGCGGCCGGCGCCCATCTGGGCCCCTCCCGGTTCCTTACTGCAACTGCCAGCGAACCGGCGGTAGAGCAAGATCCAGCGCACGGCCTGGTAGGTCCGGAGGCCTTCTTCAACCAGCTCGGTTATCGGCCTGGCGACCGCAAAGTCGCCACCGTGCGTGGGGCCGCGCCGGGGCAGACGCACTTTCGCGTCCGTCAGGCAGACGACAACAAGGTTGTCTTTGAAGGTCCTCTAACCGCACCGCAGCCCGACGCTGCTTCCGGCGACCTGGTGCAGCTTGCGGACTTTTCCGCGCTCCATGCGCCCTACAGCTACCGGATCGAGTTCGGTGGGCAGGGAACGTACCCCTTCCCGGTCAGCGAGCGTGTCTACGCCGGTGCACTCCGCACCGCGATGCGCGCCTTTACGGGCCAGCGCTGCGGCTGCTCAGTCGATCTCGGCGAGGGCTACCAGCACCCCGCCTGCCATCGCAATGGCGCCTACGGCCCCACCTCCGGCCGAAGCGGCACCCTGGCCAACCATGGCGGCTGGCACGATGCGGGCGATTATGGCCGCTACCTCGTCAACTCGGGCATAACTTGCGGCACGCTGCTCTGGGCCTGGGAGCTCTTTCCGCAGGTCCTCGCGCACCTGGACCTTGGCATCGCCAGGCAACATGGCAATCTGCCCGGCTTTCTGGAGGAGGTTCTCTGGAACCTTGGCTGGATGTTGCAGTTGCAGGAGCCTGACGGCGGTGTCTTTCACAAGCAGACCAGCAACGCTTTCTGCGGCTTCGTCCTGCCACAGGACGACCCCCTCGTCAGCCAGGTCATCGGCACAGGCGCGGCACCCTACAAGAGCACGGCCGCAACAGCTGACTTCGCGGCCGTGATGGCCATCGCCTCCCGCACCTATGCGCCCTTCGACCGGCGGCTGGCGGCGCAGTTCCTCGCCGCGGCGCGCCAGGCCTGGACCTGGGCCGTCGCGCACCCCAGGGTTTCGTTCAGAAATCCTCCTGGCGTTTCCACGGGCGAGTACGGGGACGCCCGTCTTGCGGACGAGTTGCTTTGGGCCTCCGCCGAGCTTTGGCGCACCACGGGCGAGCCTTCGTTCGAGCAGGCCTTCCTCCGTGGTCTGCCGCCACAGCTGGACGACCTCCGCGTGCAAGCTCCGTCCTGGTCCGACGTCGGCGCGCTCGCCTGCTGGACCTACGCCCTCGCCCAGCGGCCCGGCCATCCTCAGGTCCATGCCGCGATCCGCCGCCAGACCGAGCAGGCCGCTGAATCTTTGGCCGAGCGCAGCCGCCGCAATGGCTATGGCAATACCCTGGCGCTCGACGACTTCGTTTGGGGCTCGAACGGGGTAGCCGGCAACCAGTCCCTGCTGCTGGGCGTGGCGCACCACCTGGAGCCCCGGGCGGAGTTCGCGGCTGCCGCTCTGGCCAACCTCCACTACCTGCTCGGGCGGAACTGCTTCGGCGTCTCCTGGGTCACGCAGCTGGGTACGGGGCCCTTTCTGCACCCGCACCATCGCCCCAGTGCCGCCGACACCGTCGCGGCGCCGTGGCCCGGCCTGCTGTCCGGCGGCCCCAACCGCCACGGGGGCGACCCCATCGCCGACGCGCTCCCGAAAGGCCCGCCCATGCGCCTGTGGGTCGACCACACCATGGCGTATTCGCTCAATGAGGTGGCCATCAACTGGAACGCACCGCTCATGTTTCTGCTCGCTTTCGCGAATAGCGCGGCAAGTCTCACCTGAAACAGGCAGCCAGATGCGTGCCGCGGCACATCACAGACAGGACCGGCTGGGCGTTTTGAGCCCGTACACTCCAAGCGCGAGCGTGGCCTGGAAGTTCCTTGTGGGAGAACCATGGTATCTGAGCGAAGCGACTTGCAGCTCTGGGGTGGCCTGGAGTGCACCGTCAACCGCGTCGGCGACGAGTGGATGGACCAGATGGCGCGCTGCGGGCACTACGACCGCCTGGCCGACCTGGAGCGAATCGCTTCCCTCGGTCTGAAGACCCTGCGCTACGGCCTGCATTGGGAAAGCTTCTGCCGCGCCGATACCCTGGAGATCTTCGCAGAGCCGCTTGCGCTCATGGGGCGCCTCGGCCTCGAGCCCATCGCGGGCCTCGTGCACCACGGCAGCGGGCCCGCTGATACCGACCTTCTTGATCCGCACTTCCCCGAAAAGCTCGCCGGCTACGCCCTTCGCGTGGCACAGCGTTTTCCCCATCTGCGCCGCTATACCCCCGTCAACGAACCCCAGACCACCGCACGGTTCAGTGCCCTGTATGGCCATTGGTACCCGCATCACCGCAGCTTCAGCGGCTATGCCCGGGCGCTCGTCAATCAGATCAAGGCCACGGTGCTTTCCATGCGCGCCATTCGTTCCGTCCGTCCCGACGCACAGTTCATCAGCACCGAAGACGGCGGCAAGACCTGGTCCACGGAGCCCCTGCGCTATCTTGGCGACGAGCGCGAAGCGCGCCGCTGGCTGGGGCTCGATCTCCTCTGCGGGCGCGTGGACCGGGCACATCCTCTATTCGTCTTTCTGACTGCAAACGGCATTCCTGAAGCCGAGATCCTGTGGTTTGCCGACAATCCCTGCCCGCCCGACATCCTTGGCCTGAACTACTACCTCACCAGCGACCGCTTTCTGGATCATCAAGTTTGGAACTACCCCGACTGGCTGGCCGGGGGCGACACCGGCGACGAGCCGCTGGTGGACATCGAAGCGGTGCGCCTGCGCCAGGACGGCATCGCCGGCGCGGAAGCGATCCTCACCGAAGCTTGGGACCGCTATCACCTCCCGGTGGCTATCACCGAGTGTCATCTGGGCGGCTGCGGCGAGGAGGATCAGGTGCGCTGGCTCGCGGAGGTTTGGAACGCCGCGCAGCAAGCTCGTGGCCGCGGCGTGAACGTGGCCGCAGTTACCGTTTGGTCGCTGCTGGGCTCGTTTGACTGGTGCTCCCTCGTCACTCGCGATCACGGCGTCTATGAGCCCGGCGTATTTGATATCCGCTCTGGCCAGCCCGTGCCGACCCCGCTCGCTGCCGCCGTGTACCGGCTCGCGCACGGGCAGCCTCTCGAACCGGCGGGTGAAGGTTGGTGGCGCCGCAACGACCGTTTCACCTTCTCGCCTGTCAGTGAGCATCCGGTTGGCAACGGCGCGGAGGTCACCTTCCACGCTGATCGCTCCGCGCGCTTTCGCTCTTCCGCCGCCGCGCACCCGTAGGCACACGCTCCCCGCGCCTGAGCACGCCACGCCAAGCCAGGCTTAGGCG
>CAXUIF010000280.1:0-3394 GCA_964250995.1 uncultured Acidobacteriaceae bacterium | reverse complement strand
AACACTGGAGCCGACGAACGGACTTGAACCGTTGACCTGCTGATTACGAATCAGCTGCTCTACCAACTGAGCTACGTCGGCGTTCCTGCGAGGCTTCTCCAGGAGTGTACCGGGAATAGCCTGCATTGCAAAGCCGCGCCGGCTGGCTGCTCGTCGGTCTGCTAGTCCTTTGAAAGGATGGGCGTGGGGTTCTGTGGATCCAGGTGCAGGCTGAGGAACTCCATCTCTGTAGCCGCAGGCTTGCCGCGAAGGATGCGAATTAGAGCGCGCCCGCCCCCCAGAAACAGGGCAAGCAAGAGCGCTGACACGCCCAACAAACCCGAGAAAAGAATGACATTGGCCAGCAGGCCAAATGTCTTGCGCGTTTCTACGACATCCGGCGTGACCATGGCCTTGTCCGTGCTGGCCAGTTGGTGGAGGTGCGTATTTTCGACAAGCGCTTGTGCGGCGTCCGGCGAGAAGCTGCCATTGGCCACGGCCAGCAGCGAGCCTTCCCGGCGGCTCTTTGCTCGAGCGAAGCTCGGGCCCAGGCCGCTGACTTGCGCTTCAAGCGAGCGCAGGTGCGGCCCCGCGATGGTCGGTGTGGGGTAGAGCAGAAGCGTCAGCGTTTCCGCCCCACGCCGGTCGTTGTACTTCGCCGTTACGGCTTCGGCGTCCTTGTCCCAGCCCAAACCCGCCGCAGGCAGCACGCCACCTTCAGCCATATAGCTCCGCGGCCCGAGGGCATACCGGACGCTGCCGGGGACCAGACCGCGTGCGGGCAACAAGCTCGGCAACAACGGCTGCAGTGCCTGACTGCCCGTCGGTTTAGGCATCACAGCTGCTAACGCTTGCAGGGCAGGCAGGTCTGCGGGCGTGGCAGGAAAGGCTACGGCCACGGCCGCTCCCGTCACGAACAGCACGCCCCCGTCGCCAGCAGCTGCGACCGTTCCCAGGCCTTTCACCTCGTGCATCCCGGCCTGGCTGGTTACGGCAAAGGCGGCCAACGCCCCAGAAGCATCCCGCAGCTCCACGGCCTCCACGTGCAGCGTTCTTCCCTGCGGGTTCACGTAGCCTTCTACGGCGGAACGCTGGGGATTGCACTCCTGCAGCGCCGCCTTGTTCGCGTTCACCAGGGAAAACGCCGGCTCCTCGCCCGCCGGAGCCGAACCGGCTGCCTTCCAGTCCGCAAACCCGGTAAGCGGCAACAGGTCCGGGTGCAGCGCCACCGCCGTTTGTGCGCTACTGGACGACGCAGTCTGTGAAAAAGAAGGATGGGAAACCAGGAGCGTCGCGAGGAGCGCGCTCGAAGCGAGACCAGAGCGAAGGCGCATACAGGGTGAGACTACATGAGAGCGAAAAAGGTCGCAGCCGCGCGCCGCACCACGCACGCCGCATAGAAGTAGACTCACAAATCAGCGATGCTCCTTACGGTACGTCTGAGACCCGCTCCTAAGGCGGGTCTCATGCTCTTCGCCGATGCCGACGAAGCAGACATGAGATCACTTCTAGCGTAAGGCTCGTTCGGTCACACGCGGCTTCGTCTTCGGTGCGCCCACCCCGGTGTTGATGGCACCGGCGTAGCTGGCTACGCCCTTGTACAGGCTTTCCGCCACGCGCTGGCGGTAGTCCGGTCGTTGCAGCTGTTCGGCGTCGTCCGGATTGGTGACAAAGCTGATCTCCGCGAGGATGGACGGCATATTCGCGCCGATCAGCACCACGAACGGCGCCTTTTTGACGCCCCGATCCTTCAGCCCCTGGTTGCCCTTTTTCAGCCCGGCAAAGAGCGACGTATCGACATCCGCAGCAAGCTCGCGGCTCTCGTCAATCTTGTCTTTAAGGGCAATCTTCTTTACAAGATCGCTCAGCTGGTTCACCCGCTGCGAGCTCACCGCGTTTTCGCGGCCGGCCACCTGCATCGCCTCAGGATCGCTCGTGAAATTCAGGTAGTACACCTCCACACCACGCGCAGATGGGTCCTGCGAGCTGTTGGCATGCACGCTGATAAAGAGGTCCGCCTGCGCCTTGTTCGCGATGGCCGTGCGGGTTTCCAGCGGAACAAAGGTGTCATCGGCGCGCGTATAGACGATCTCCGCACCCAAACGGTCATGCAACAGCTTGCCCAGCCGCAGGGCAACATCCAGCACCACTTCCTTCTCCTCGATGCCGTCCGGGCCCAGCGTTCCCGAGTCATGCCCACCATGTCCGGCATCGATGACGATCCGCCCGATCTTCAGCCCCAGCGCCCGCATCAGGGTGCTTTGGCCTTCGGCCGTCGGCGGCGCAGGCGCTGTCGGCAGGGCCGGCACCTCTGCCTTGGTCACGGCAGCTGCCGGTTGCGCCCTGTGCGCTGCGCCCTGCGCCCTGTCGACCACGGGCTTGCTGGTTGGCTTGGCTGTTGCCGCAATCACACCCGGGCCCTCGCTCACCGCCGCAACCTCGCGACTGCCGGACGGCACTGCAGAGGTTACGGAGTTTGGCACAGGTTTGGCCGTTGTCGGTTTGGCACTCAGCACCACGCGCGGTCTCGCCACGGGCTGGTTCAGCACAACCGGTTCGGTCCGCCTGGCCGGAAGCCCGAAGCTCCCACTGCCATCTGTAACCGGCATGGGGGGCAGGGCCGTAGACGCGCCGGCGTTGCCCTTGACCGTGGGAGCAGGCGCCCGCTCTATCGGTGCCGGGCCGGTCTCGTTGCCTTCTCTGCTCGCAGCGACGGAGGGCGCGTCCCCTCCCATGACAGACGGACCCTTGGGCTCCGTCGCATCGCTCGCTGGCTTGCCGTGCACGTCGATGATCAGCCGTGTCGGGTTCGGCAGCAGAAACGCCGAATACTCCGCCACCGGCTGCACGTCCAGAACGATACGCGTCACATCCGCGCCAAACTGCCCGGCCCGAATCGTCTTCAGAAAGCCGTCGTCGGTGATGGCAAAACTCTTGCCGGCCAACCCGGGCGCCAGCTTGGCCCCATGCAGATCGAAGAAGATGCGGTCAGGATGCTCCACCCGTGCGGCCTGGAACTCCACCTCACCACCAAGGTCGATGGCCACCCGCGTGTATGTCGCGGTAGACCAGTGCCGGATGCCGGTCACCATGGCGGGCGCTGCGCCCGGCACGTGCCGCTGGTTGTCGGCCGTTTCCGGAGACGGCTGCGCCGCTCGATCCTGCTCCTCTGCTGCAGCGCGCGACTGTGGCGCGGGGGCAACCACGTCTGGCGCGACGACCTTCTTCGCTGCCTTCACCGCAAACGATTCATGTTCGGGGCGCCCGGCGCTGCTCGCACTCTGCTGCGGCGGCGGTTCTTCCGTCCTGGCCACGATGCCGGCATCCCCGGCAGACCGCGCGGCTCCGCTGTGCGGGTATTGCTGCTGCAGCAAGGCCCGCACCTTCTGGGCCTCGGGTGGGTCGTTTGCTGCGT
>CAXUIF010000279.1:0-3449 GCA_964250995.1 uncultured Acidobacteriaceae bacterium | reverse complement strand
GCAGGGCGCGACCAGCTTTATGTGCGTTGGCAGTCCCGGGCAGGCGCCGCCTGGGAGCGGCTCATGGGGGCGGCGGAGTTCGTGCAGGCCGTCCACCGGGCCACGGTGGTGTACGAAGAGGACGCGTTAGAGGTTTATGTTGGGGGAGCGTCGACCGTGCGCAAGGTGGCGCTTTCAGCTGCCGATGCTGTGGCGTTGGTGCGGCAGTGCCTGCGCGCAGGAGGGACGGGACTCGCCGAAGCCGACGCGAACTATGTGCGCGACGCGGAGACGATCTATGTTCGGCAGCCTGCGCAAGGGGCAGGGCAGTGAACTCCGCAGATTTCGAGGTCAGCCTCGCAACGGTGGCGGATCTGGCGGAGGTACGAGCCTTGGCCGAGTGCTGCCCGGACGCTCCGGTATGGCCAGAGGCCGCCTGGCAGAGCCTGATCCGCTCGCACGGCGCGGGGCTGCAGCGCAAGCTGCTCCTGCGATTGCGCGACAGGGAAGGAGAGCTCTGCGGATGGTTAGCAGCTGGTCTTGTAGCTGATTCGACCGAGCTTGAGTTTGTTCTGATGGCCCCGGCGCAACGGGGCCTGGGGCTGGGACGGCAGTTGATCAGCGCTTGGCTGAGCTGGGCTGCGGGCGAGGGCGCAACGGAGGCGCTACTGGAGGTGCGAGCCTCAAACCGCGCTGCGCTGAAGCTCTACGGTGGATGCGGATTTCAGGTGCAGGGAAGGCGTCCCGGGTACTACCGCAACCCTGAGGAGGACGCGATTTTGATGCGGTTGCGCCTGTGACGGTCGAAGCTGCGGCTCACAGCGATGCGGTGAAGTGCATCGGTTCAACGGTTATACTGAACCCTATGGTTCGCGATGGCATTCTGTATGGCATGGCGTTGTTGATCGTGACGGCCATCGTCTGGTACGGAACGCATTTCGTCTCGCTGAGCGCTGTTCCGCTGTTGCTCGCGGTGTTTCTGATGTGGTTCTTTCGCGATCCGTCACGACGCGTGCCGCGCGAGCCCGGCCTGATCGTTTCGCCGGCGGACGGCAAGGTGGAAGAGGCTGAATGGATCGAGACCTCGGCCGGCAGCCGGGTACGGATCAGCATCTTTCTGAACGTCTTCGACGTGCACGTCAACCGTGTGCCGGTAAGCGGAACTGTGAGCCTGGTGGAGTATCGGGAGGGCGCGTTTTTGAACGCGCTGAACGCTGAGTCGGCGGTGCACAACGAGCAGACCTTGATCACCATCGATGCGGGAGACTACACCGTCAGCTTCAAGCAGATCGCGGGCGTGCTGGCGCGGCGCATCATCTGCAATCTTCGCGAAGGCGAACGCGTGGTGCGCGGACAACGCATGGGCTTGATCAAGTTCGGCTCGCGTACCGACGTACTGCTTCCGGCCAACGTGGAGCTGCGCGTGAAAGCGGGGGATCGCGTGAAGGGCGGCAGTTCGGTCTTAGCCATGATGCCCGGGGTACGCGACGAGGAGCAGGAGAGCGGAACGCGCTGATGGCTGCAGCCGAAGTTGACGCGTCGCGATCACCGGCCCGCCGGGGCATGTATGTGCTGCCCTCGATGTTCACGGCGGGCAACATCGCCATCGGGTATTACGCCATGGTGCAGAGTCTTCGCGGCATGTCGGCCATGGACTCTGCGGCGTTTGACCGGGCGGCCCTGGCGATCATCTTCGCGATGTTCTTCGATGCCTTGGATGGCCGGATTGCGCGCATGACCAACACGCAAAGCGCCTTTGGGCGCGAGCTCGATTCGCTGGCCGATGTGATTACATTCGGGGTGGCCCCCAGCTTCCTGGCGTACTTATGGGGGATACGCGAGATGTGGCCGTCGCCGTACCACGAGCTCCAGGCGCGACTGATGCGCTTCGGCCTGGTGATCTGCTTTTTGTTTCTGATCTGCGGCGCGTGCCGGTTGGCACGCTTCAACAGCAGCGTGAACCCGCAACCGCGCAACCCGGGTAGACCTGGCCGCAAGTACTTCGTGGGCATGCCTATTCCCGCCGGCGCCGGCGTTCTGGCCGCCGTGGTGCACTTTGAAGAGGGCTCTCCCATACACAGCATGACCATGTCGGCGTTGTGGCTCGGACTGATCGCGCTGGTAGGCTTTTTGATGGTAAGCAACTGGCGCTTCTGGAGCGGCAAGGAACTGGACTTCAGCGAGCGCCGGCCAGGGCGTTTGCTCGTGCTGGTGGCGCTGCTGGGATCGGTCATTATCTTTGAATCGCGATATGCCCTGATCGCTCTGGCCATGGCGTACCTGTTGTCGGGAATCTTTGCGCGGCTGGCCTACTCCTCGCACGGTACGCGCCCCAGCGCGCAGGGAAGTTGAGGAGAAAGCATGGGAAGTACGACAAGGCGCGCGGCGGTCGTCGGGGGCACCACCCTGCTCGGGCGCGAGCTCTTGAACGAGCTCAATCAGTCTGCGGCTGTGGCCTGGGATCTGCAACTGCTCGAAGAGGGCGATGAGGCGGAGGGCCAGCTAACGTCTGCCGGGGACGAAGCATGGGTGGTCCACAGCCTAAACGAAGAGGCCTTTGCGGGGCTGGATCTGGTCTTCTTTGCGGGTGAACCTGGTGTCACGCTGCAATACCTGAAGCCCGCGCTTGCGGCCGGGGCGGGGGTGGTGGACCTTACGGGCGTCACCGGGCAGGAACCCGGCTTCGCCCTGCGCTCCCCTTGGGTGACCCGCAGCCAGCGGCTGGACCTGACGACCCTGGGTGTCGCGGTGCCGCACCCGGCGACGCTGATGCTGGCCCTCGTTGCGGAACGCCTGGAGGCCCAATTTGGACCGGCGGATCTGGTCGCGACGGCGCTGGAACCGGCCTCCCAGGCGGGCTCCGCCGGTGTTGACGAACTGCACCAGCAAACCGTGGGGCTGCTCTCCTTTCAGGAGGTGCCAAAGGCGATCTTCGACGCGCAAATTGCGTTCAACGTGCAAGGGGCGCTTGGAGAAGAGACAAAGGTCGACCTCGCGAAGACCCGTGCCCGCATTCGCCAGGAAACGGGTCGACTCCTTGGGGCGGCCTCTGGAATGAAACTCAGCCTGACTCTGCTGCAGGCTCCGGTGTTTCACGGCTATGTGATCTCGGCCCATGTGCGGTTCAATGTCGATGCGGACGGAGAGGCCGTCCAGTCCGCGCTGGAGAGTGAACACCTTGCAACTTCGGCCGACATGGTGCCGAGCAACCGCGCGGCAACAGAGTCAGGGAAGTTGTTGGTCGGTGTCGAGACGGAACCGCACGACCGCAGAAGCGCCTGGCTGGTGCTAGCCGGGGACAACCTGGGGCTGCCGGCGCGCAATGCTGTGGAGGCCGCGATGGAACTCGCAGCGCTGCGTCCAGCACCCCGCGTGCAATAGCCAGCGCAGGGAGATGCGGTACACTCACAAGTGCGCCGGGATGGTGGAACTGGCAGACGCAGCGGACTCAAAATCCGCCGAGGGCAACC
>CAXUIF010000278.1:0-3463 GCA_964250995.1 uncultured Acidobacteriaceae bacterium | reverse complement strand
CATGTGTTAGGCACGCCGCCAGCGTTGATTCTGAGCCAGGATCAAACTCTCGTTTAATGCTGGTTTGCCGTGCATTCAGGACGGAGGTCCGAACCGCACAGCGCCTCCACTCGCTCGAAAGGAGCGGAGGATATAACTTGTGAGAATGACTCAACCAAATATTCGCGTCATCTCACGACTGGCACGTTCAACTATGTTGTCAAAGATCCTGACTGCATCGGCCTAAACCGGCAGTTTTGGATCAAGGACGCTAGGCGGGCATAGCCTCTACCTTGTGTCCTCGAACTTGATGCGCTGTACATCTGGGTTTTGCTCGGGCCAACTTACTTTGACTTTCGCCCTTGAGCTGCGCCGCAGTGTTTTGCGGCGACTTTCCCAGACTACCAAACCTCTTTGTCTCTGTCAAACCGTCCCGCTTCTCGCCCAAGCTCCGATACCCAGATTGGGAGACGGAGAGAGCAAATCACAGAAGGCGCCGTGGTCTCGTACTGTACAGCAGAAATTCAAATAACTTGACGATCCGCCTAAACGGTTCGCGGAGCGTCTGCTCCTATTCAACTGCAGTGGCTTGGGTTTGTTCCGGTCGGCCTTAGGCTCATACCGGCTAGTCAAACACTTGGACTGCGCCGCCCCTTGCTGATTCCATCCCACCAGAGGCTTGCTGTTCATTTCCAAGGTAACCGATCCTGCTGGATCGTGCAACCCCGTTTGTCTCGCGCCGCTGTTGCTTCCGCGTCGACAAGATGAATAGTAGCAAGACCGACGGCACTCTGCAAGTCACGGCAAAACGCAAGCACGATGGCATCCCAACAGAGTGCGAAAAGCCCAAAGTTCGAGGAATAACCGCACTTAGGGTTGGTGGCACAGCGAACCAGTGGACATCCGCCGGACGGGTTGCATTTTTTGGGATCCCGGACTCCACAGCTTTTCCGCAACCCCGCGTCCCTCGCTATCCGGGAATTGCGCCAGGGCGGACCGGGGCGCCGGCAAGGTATCCTGCGATGCATGGAAGCAGGGGAGATTTCAGAGTTCGCCAAGGAGATGCGCGAGGCCGGGGAAGCAAGCATGACGCGCGTGTCCCTCGTCATCAGCGTGCTCGCAGTGCTTGTCGCGATGACGACCGTGCTCAGCCACCGGGAGCACACTGAGGCGGTCCTCTCGCAAGCGCGCGCCTCGGATCGCTGGGCCGAATATCAGGGGCGCCGGATTCGACAGTCGCAGTTTGCCCTCGCCGCCGACCTGCTGCAAACGCAAAGCGGCCCGCAGACCAGCCAGGTCAGAGAGAAGCTCGAACGGTACGGGCAGGCGCAGACCAGGGTACAAAAACAGCTCGACGAAGATGCAGGGGCGGCTCGGGCGTTGGAGGCTGAGGTGGATCGGGCAGAAAAGAAGGCTGCTCGCCTGGATCTTGGAGAGGCTTTGCTGCAGATTTCGGTCGTGCTTGCGTCCATCACGCTGCTGACGCGCCGTTGGTGGTACGTCCTGGGGGCCATCGGCCTGGGTGTTCTCGGCATCTTGGCGGCCTGTTCAGCACTCCTGATGCGGTGAGCATGGCTCGAGAGCACATTCCTTACCGCCGGTTGAGCACCCCCAGATCTACCAAGCCGTTCACAAAATCTTGCACCGCCAGGGCTACCAGCAGCAGCCCCATGATCCGGACAAGAATACGAATGCCGGTGTCCCCCAGCGCCCGCGCTACCCGCATGGCGCTGCCAAGAACCAGAAAACAGATCCCACACGTGATGGCGATGGCACTGTAGATGGCCGCGCGTTCACGCCACCCCTGTGCCTGGCCTACCAGCACCATCACGCTCGTGATCGCGCCGGGCCCCGCGAGCATGGGGATCCCCATGGGCACAATACCCGCGTCATCTTTGGACGCGGCCTCTTCCGTTTCACCGCTCGACTCCTGGGTAGCCGAGCGCTTGGCTTCGAGCATATCCAGCCCGATGAGCAGAAGAATGATCCCCCCGGCGATCTCGAAGGCGGGCAGCGTGATGCCGAAGATGCGGAACAGGTACTGACCCGCCGCAGCAAACGCCGTCAAGATGACCAGAGCTGTGAGGGAGGCCTTGCGCGCCGTACGGACGCGTTTCGCCTCATCCTGGTCGGCGGTAACGGCCAGGAACGTCGGCAACGCGGCGAACGGATCGACAAGGAAGAGGATTGAACTGAGCGCCAGTAAAGAAAACCGCACATAGGCGGAAGTCCCGAAATGCGCAAACGAAATGGAAGGCGGCGCCCACATGACAACAGGCTCATTGTGGCATGCCGGGTAGCCGGACCCTGTGCCCTGGAGTGCTACACTTCGCTCACTTGGCCCGCTCCACTACGATGGCTCGCTGGACCGGCCCTCACCCGTCGCAATGAACTTTGGCCTGCACGAATTGCTGACGAGTTGTCTTGCGCTGGTTTGCCTGCCGGTCTTTTTCCTCGCTCCCGGGTATGCCGCCGCTTCTGCAACGAACCTGATGAACTTTCGGGGGCAAAGCTGGATCGAGCGGCTGCTGTGGGCAACCGCTCTTTCTGAACCCTTGGCTCTCTGGTTTACCGTGCATCCGGGCCTTGGGCTTTCGCCGCGCGCAACCACGGCCAGCATGGTGGCGTGCGCGCTTGCTGCCTGCGGTTTGGCGCTGCGAGACAAGCGTCATCCTGCCTCCGCCGTGCGCACCCTGTGGGACCATCACGCCACACTCTGCGCCATGGTCGCCCTTGCCCTGGTGCCCTATGTCCTCCTTTCAGTACTCCCGATCGCGGTGCACGGCGGGCTTTACGAAAGCGCCGTCTGGCAGGACTGGAACGTCCGCATCCAGCTCGTCAACGCGGCCATCCGGGGTGGCAACGCGCCCGGTAACCCTATGTTCGCGCCCGACGGCCAACCCGCGCCTTTGCACTACTACTTCTTCTGGTACGTACTGTGCGCGCGCATGCATGACCTCGTTCCGGTGGACGCCCGGGCGATCCTCACTGCCAGCTGCGTGGGAGCGGGGCTCTCGCTGCTTGCGTTTCTGCTGCTCGCGGTCAAGTACCTGAGCCCGTCGCGCACACCGGTACGCCGGCAAGCCACCGCGGCCCTGCTCGGTGCCGCCATTCTCGGACTCGACCTGATCCCTGTGCTCTTCAGCCTGCTGAACCACCGCTTCTACGCCGATCTGCAGTTCTGGCTTGACGAGCGCTCACCCGGCTGGTTGCACATGGTCCTTTGGGCGCCGCATCACGTAGCGGGCCTTGTCGGCTGTGGTATCGGCACGCTGCTGTTCGTGCGGGCGCCGGACGTTTCGCCGCGTCAGCAGCGCGTGCACGCCGTGCTTGCGGGGATCTGCTTTGCCGCCGCAATCGGCAGCTCCAGCTTCATCGCCCTGCTCTTCGCCGCCGCTTGCGCGGTGCTCCTCGCGGATGCGCTGCGCCGTCGCGAATGGGCTGTGGTCCGTACAATCGCCACCGCCGGCCTTCTCGCCGCGGT
>CAXUIF010000277.1:0-3492 GCA_964250995.1 uncultured Acidobacteriaceae bacterium | reverse complement strand
CTCCCACCCTTTAGGAACCACCCGCAAATTTATGTATTGCCACCCGCAAAAGTTGTAGTACGTTTGGGGAGCACTAAAAGCATTGTTCCTGCCTCAGCTCGTGCAGAGCCGGTCGTTGCCGCGATTCGTACCTGAATCCCCGGTAATTGCCACTTCACGAGCATGGAATCCCATGTCTTCACGCACCCGCAGAGCTTCTGCCGGGCACGTGGCAGTGCGTGTGTCGGGCCCCGCAAGACTCTTGTTTGAAGCTGGGTTTCGGCACCATCAGACGCGTTGCAGAACGACGAAGCCCCACAGCGAACAAGACAAAATCTCCTGTGGAGTAGTACATGGCACCCTTGTCTCGTAGATCCCGGAAGTTCGGCAAATCCCGCATCGCTCTCCTGTGCACCGGGGCGATCTCGCTTCACCTCTCGGCCTCGGCCCTTTGCCATCACACCAAGTGCTCGATCGACCTCAACACCGCGGACAACGCCACGGTGCCAGTGATCGTGCAGTACGATAGCGACCCGTCCGATGTGGAAACCGCCGCGGTCAGCAACCTCGGCCCGGTGGCACACCGCATCCACTCCATTCGTGCCCTCGCCGCGAACGTTGCGGCTTCGGATCTCGACTCCCTCGCCAGCCGGCCCGGCGTTGCGTTCGTTTCGCTCGACCGAAAGCTCGGTGTGAGCCAAGCGGCCGTGGCGCCCATCGGCACCTCTGCGGAGTTCACCGCCGAGCCGATCAACGCACCGTGGGCCAACGCCAAGGGCTTTACCGGCAAGGGCATCGGCGTCGCCGTCATCGACAGCGGCATCAGCCCCGTCGACGACCTCGCCGGCCGCATCGTCTATAACCAGAACTTCGTTCCCAACGAGACCACCACGGCCGATGCCTACGGCCATGGCACCCACGTCGCCGGCCTGATCGCCGGCAGCGGCAAGAGCTCCACAGGAGAAGAGTTCACCCGCACCTTCACCGGCATTGCGCCGGGCGTCAACCTGATCAACCTGCGCGCCCTGGACGAAAACGGCCTCGGTTCCGACTCCGCCGTGATCGCCGCCATCGACAAGGCGATCGCCCTCAAAGATACCTACAACATCAAGGTCATCAACCTCTCGCTCGGCCGTCCGATCTACGAGAGCTCCAAGCTCGATCCGCTGTGCCAGGCCGTCGAGCAAGCCTGGAAAGCAGGTCTCACGGTGGTCGTCGCGGCCGGCAACGATGGCCGCCTCAACACCCTTAACAACCACGGCTACGGCACCATCAACGCACCCGGAAATGACCCGTATGCGATCACGGTGGGCGCCACCAATCCCATGAACACAGCGACCGTCAACGATGACGTGATGGCCAGCTACAGCTCCAAGGGGCCGAGCTTCATCGATCAGGTGGTGAAGCCCGACATCATTGCGCCCGGCAACCTGGTCACCAGTCTCCTGGCTCCGGCCTCCAGCCTGCAGGTCAAAAACCCAACCTTCTTCACGCCCCTTTCCTGGTACGAGGAGGATGGCAGCGCCAAGGCTTCCACCACGTACTTCCCGCTGAGCGGCACCAGCATGTCGGCTGCGGTGGCCAGCGGCGCCGTCGCCGATCTGCTGCAGGCCAGCAACACGCTGACGCCGGACCAGATCAAGGTCCTGCTGATGTTCAGCGCCAACAAGCATGTGATTCCGCAAACCTACGTTGTCACGGACGCCGGTCAAACCTATACCGATCACGACGACATCTTCACTCAGGGTACGGGCTATCTGGACGTGCAGAAGACGATCCAGAACGCCTCGGCCTGGGGTCGCCTGATCCCCACCGGGCTGCCTGCCCTGTCGCCTGTGGCGGTTTACGTCCCGGGCACCAACCAGGTGGGCATCGCCACCAGCAAGACCGCTCTCTGGGGTGCCACGGCCCTCTGGGGGGCAACAGCCCTGTGGGGCGCCGGCAACCCGCAGGCCAACACGGCGCTGTGGGGAGCGACCGCCTTGTGGGGCGCCAACGCCTTCGACAGCAGCTCAACCGCCCTGTGGGGCGCCACCGCCCTCTGGGGAGCCACCGCTCTTTGGGGCGCTAACGACCCGCAGGCCTACACCGCTCTTTGGGGAGCCACCGCTCTCTGGGGCGCCAACGACCCGCAGGCCTACACCGCCCTCTGGGGCGCCACGGCGCTGTGGGGTGCCAGCTCGCCGCAGGGCTCTACGGCTCTGTGGGGCGCAGGGACACCGCAAGCCGCTACCGCTCTGTGGGGCGCGACCGCCCTTTGGGGCGCCAACGCCAACACAGGCGATACCGCTCTGTGGGGCGCCACGGCTCTCTGGGGCGCTTCGGCTCAGCTGACCAAGTAGCCTAACCTGCGGCGCATTCAGCCGCCTAACCCAGGAGGGCGTCGTTTTCCAACGGCGCCCTCTTCCTCGCGTTTGCAAGGTTGTACAGCGGGAGGCCAGTGGTTAGGGCGCACGGTCAGGCAGGACACGATCGCAGTGCACGGCTCTAAGAGCCCGTCGAGAAGTGCTACCGCAGCACGCAGGTTAAGCTGCTTCACCACGCGCTAGCCTCGTCAGACCAGCCTTTCTGCGCAACGTTGCTCGCCCTGCGGCCCTTCTACGCAGTCCCTGTTTCCCCTACACTGGCCTTGCGTGCCGCCGCGAGCTTATGTTCTTTCTTGATCAGAGGCTCGTGCTTACTTCACCCATCCTGAAGGGTCGCACGCATCCGCTCCCGGCGACCCGCTCCACACCCTCCCGAGCCCGTCCATGACTGATACCTCACACCTCGCAAGCAAAATGTGGTCAGGCCGCTTCCGCGAGCCTCTGAACCGCACCTTTGAGCAATGGCAGCGCAGCTTCCCCTTCGACTGGCGCCTGCTTTCCCACGAGGTCGCGGCCAGCAAGGCCCATGCCCGCACCATCGCCGCCGCGGGCATCCTCACCGAAGCCGAGCTCCAGCAAACTGTCGACGGCCTGGACCGCGTGGCCGACCGCACCACCAATTGGGCCCACCGCATCAGCGCCTCTGCGCCCACGCCCGATTACGACGCCTCCACGCAGCAAATTGCCGCCGCCATCGTCGCCAGCGCTCCCCAGGCTGAGGATATCCACCACTTCGTCGAACTCGAACTCACCCGCGAAATCGGCAGCCTCGCTCTCAAGCTCCACACCGGCCGTAGCCGCAACGAGCAGATTGCCACGGATATGCGCCTCTTCGTCCGGGACGCCATCGACACCACCACCCACGGCCTCCACGACTGGCTCGACGCCCTCCTGACCCTAGCCGAGTGCGAGGCAGACACCGTCATGCCCGGTTACACGCACCTGCAGCGCGCCGAACCCGTCCTCCTCCCCCATTGGCTGCTCGCCTACGTCGCCATGCTGGAGCGCGACCTCTCCCGCTTCGCCGACGCCCGCACCCGCATGAACTTCTGCCCGCTAGGCTCAGGCGCCATCGCCGGGGCCACTCTCGCGCTTGACCGCACCATGGCTTCCGACGCTCTCCACTTCACCGGCCCCACCCTCAACA
>CAXUIF010000276.1:0-3509 GCA_964250995.1 uncultured Acidobacteriaceae bacterium | reverse complement strand
CCCGCTGGACGTTCCCGATCTGGCTGTATGTCTCGGTCTCCGGCGTGGTCGTGTACGCCATGCTGGCTGCGTATCGCTAAAGCCATGCAGCAAGACACCCGAAAGCTTCTCACCACCGGCTCGGTGATCCTGGCCAGCGGCATCGTCTGCGTCGCCTTGCTCTTCGCGGCCTTCGGCGGCGCTACCCGGCAAGGCCCGCACAGCAACGGCGGCTGGCTGATGCTTGTTCTGGCCCTCGGCTGCCTGCCCATGGGCTTGCTGATCTCGGCACTCGGGTTGGCCAAGCTGATCGGCGAGCACACCCGTCGCTAGCTCCCCTTTTCGGACCGGTTTGCCGTAGCATGCGGTTGCAGACTGGAGAGTTGCCTTTGCGTACCGTTTCCCTTCGCCGTTCGTTACTGCTCTGCGCTCTTCTGTGGAGGGGCCACTCAGGCCGGGCGCAAGCCGGCTCACCATTGCCTCAAACGACCCCCGACCCGCAACTTTCCCCGCGCGCCGCCTACGAGCAGGCAATTCACCCCCTCGAGGTCACTCGGCACAACATCGCCAACTGGTCCGATGTCGAGCTCGCCGCGATGACTGTCTCGATCGCTGAGGCCCGAACCGCCTGCGGAGCCCGCGACCCTGAGCAGTACGCCAACGCCGACCTGATCGATCTGGCACGCCTCTGCTCGCTCGGCCAGCAATGGCCCGCGGTGATCACGGCCGCAGCGCGCTACCTTGCCGCACAGAACATCGGGAAGCCTTTGCTTGCCGAAGCCTATATCGCGAAGGTCGAAGCGGAGCTCCACCTGAACCAGGAGGCGACGGCTCTGAGCGATGCGCAAGCTATGCTTCACGCCGTTCCCTTCAGTCCGGATATTTCCGCTTGCGTCGATGAAGCGATCGACTACATGCGCTTCGTTCACACCGCCGACGCGCTCACCCTGGCCGCGGCCCGCCAGCCGCTGCTCTTCCAGGCGCTGCAGAGCTCGCCTGCTGCTTCCTCCACGGTTCCGGCCAGCCCGTCCGCATCGACCCTTACTCTCCACGATCTGTATGCCGGAGGCCTGGCCCTTGCTTCGCTGCAGCAACTCGCCGCCCAGCCCGAGGCGGCCCGCGACACCGTAGCGGCCCTCGACGAGGCGCTGCCGCCGACAATGCCGTCCGACGATGCCCTGCTGGTCGCGCAGCTTCGGAAGCAGTATGGCCTGCTCGGCAAGCCGGCCTCGGGTATCTCGGTCCTGCGCTCGCTCAGTATGCCCTTCAACAAGCCGCCTGCCCTGCCGGCCCCCGGCGCGATCACGGCCATGCTGCTGTTTCCGGACTGGTGCGCTGCCTGTGTGCGCCTGGTGCCGCAGCTTCCCCAAACCGTGTTTTCCGTGGAAGGCCATAGCGCGTACGTCTACGCCTTGCTCGCTGAAACGGTCCCCGCCCGCAAACCCGATCCCAAGCTCACCAACACCGGTTTCAGCCCGTCCTATGCTGCCGCGCTTCTGGCGGGGACGCCTACGGTGACGGTAGCGCCGGAGACCCCGCGCCACTTCGCTGCAGTGGACTTTCCGTTTCTGATCCTCACCGACGCCAACGGCAATGTGCGCGTACTGCAAGCTTTGGGCCCTGCGGACTTTCAGCCGGGCGGTTCGCTGGACGCGGCGATCGCACTGGTGGGCCGTACCTTCCCACGCCGGCTCCCCCCACCCGGCGGAGGTCTGCGCCCCTTGCCAGCGCCCCGGTGACGCGCAGGCGATGACCCTGCAGGAACACCTACGCTGCGCCTCCGGGGCGGGCCGGTTCTCCTCGGATCAGAGGCTCACTCTGGTATTCTTCGGTTGGAAACGGAGCACATTATGGCGCGCGGCGTAAACAAAGTCATCCTCGTCGGGAACGTTGGGAAAGACCCGGAGTTCCGGACCTCAGCGGGCGGGACAGCCGTTGCCAAATTTACGCTCGCGACCACGGACCGCGCCAAGGATGCACAAGGGAACTGGGCGGATAAGACGGAATGGCACAATCTCATCATGTTCCAGCGGACAGCGGAGATCGCCCGGGACTATGTGAAGAAAGGCTCCCAGATCTACGTCGAAGGCAAAATCCAGACGAGCTCATGGGACGACAAGGAGTCTGGCCAGAAGAAGTACCGCACGGAGATCCTGGTGAGCGACATGCAATTGCTTGGCGGCCGCGGTGAGGGTGGGGGCGCCCCCGAGCGCCAGGGTTCCTATGCTTCCTCAGGAGCGCAGGGCGGCGGCTATGGCTCGGGCGGCAACTATGCCGGGTCCCGCGCGAACACGTCCTCCGGGGGGAGCAGCTATGCCCCGCCTGCCAATGACTATGCCGACCAGGGCATCACCGACGAAGACATTCCTTTTTAAGAGCACGCCACCGGAGCCACTGCCGATGCGCCGCCTCATCCCATCGCTTGCCCGCATGGCGCTGTGTTTCGTCCTGGCCGGCGGCGTTGCTGGCGCGCAGCGGCACTCGCTCGGCTCGGCGCCGCCCACTGTTCCTCCGGCGACCCCGCCGCGCTCGGCCTCGCCGCAGCCAGCCTCGGTAGTGCACCCGCCCGCGACCCCGGCAGGAACACACCCTAGCGCGACCACCACAGCAGCACCTCCCGCCGGCCCGGTCGCGGCGGTCAGCACGGGCCTTGGCGCGATTCAGTTCGCCGCGGCCAACGCCATGACACCGGCGCCCCAGTCCCTAACGCGCCAGCTCAGCTCCGACGATGACCGGGCTCGCCTGGGGGCCCTTTCCTCGCTGGGCGCTCCCGCCGAATACCTTACCCACGGTCATGTCCCGGCACCGCATTCCATGCAGCTGGACATGTTGCAGCTCAGCAACTCGGACGAACTGGATGCGTTGCTGACAGTGGAGCTCGATCAGCATGTGGTGAGCGCGGTGCTGGTTCCGGAAGGCGGTACCTGGCGGCGGGTCGCCACCCTTACCTTCGCGTCTTCGTTCAACGCCGGCGCGACCACGCCGGCGACCTTTGTCCGTCCTCTGCGCTCCTGGCTGGAGCCCGGCCGCTACCGCGCTGTTTACCACGCCATCGTCGACGGCCCCAATGGCGACTTCACCGAAAATGAGGCCGACCTGCGCCTTGTGAACGGGCGCGCGGCCATTGTGATGAGCTTCGTCTCCGGCGCGCGCCAATGCGACGTCACCGGCCAGCTTCGCCCGCCCCATCAGACCTGCGAAATCATCCAGCGCTGGCTCGAGCCCGACCCCACCGACCCGACACACCACTTCACCCTGATCACCGGCGTCGGCCACATCTCGGCCCACGAGGCAGACGATCCGTTGTCGCACTCCCGCAACTACCGCCTTACCCGCCTGCGCTCGTTTGCCTGTCAGCCGTTTGTGTTTTCAGAAGCGGCCATGCACTTTGAACCCACCGCCAATAGCGCTCCCTGCCCGCGCGAGACGTCCAGCCACGCCGAGCATCCCACCACGGAGCACCCCCAAACGGAACGTTCTCCAAGCGAGCATCCTCAGTCCGAGCACCCCCAAACCGAGCACCCCCAGGC
>CAXUIF010000275.1:0-3522 GCA_964250995.1 uncultured Acidobacteriaceae bacterium | reverse complement strand
GGCGGCGAAGTGCCTGGCGATGGCCGACTCGGGGGCGCCGGACTGGAGGAACCAGGCGCGGGCGGAGTGGGCATTGGTCATGGTTTCGAGCGTGGTGAAGGTCTTCGAGGCCACAAGGAAGAGGGTCTCTTCCGGGGCGAGGTCGCGGGTGGCTTCGACGAAGTCGGTGGAGTCGACGTTGGAGACGAAGCGGAAGGTGAGATTGCGGTCCGAATAGTGACGGAGGGCCTCGTAGGCCATGACGGGGCCGAGGTCGGAGCCGCCGATGCCGATATTGACGATGTTGCGGATGCGCTTGCCGGTGTGGCCGAGCCACTGCCCGCTGCGGATCTTGTTGCTGAAGGCGGCCATCTTTTCGAGGACCTGGTGCACCTCGGGGACGACGTTCTGGCCGTCGACATAGATAACGGCGTCCTCCGGGGCGCGGAGGGCAGTGTGGAGGACGGCGCGGTTCTCGGTGATATTGATTTTTTCACCGGTAAACATGGCCTCGGTGCGAGCTTTGAGGCCGGCTTCCTCCGCGAGCGCGGTGAGGAGCTTGAGGGTCTGGTCGGTGATGCGGTTCTTGGAGTAGTCGAGGAGCAGGCCTTCGGCCTCGAGGGTGAATTTGGGGCCGCGGTCCGGGTCCTGTGCGAAGAGCTCGGTGAGGGTGAGGTTCTTGAGCTCGGCGGCGTGCGCGGCGAGGTCCTTCCACGCCCGGCGGTCGGTCAGAGGTATTTGGGAGGACGGCTGGGTCTCGGCTGGGGGCATGTCGGTGTCTCCGTTACGGCGTTCCCTTGCGAGGGTAAACCACCGCGCGCGATGGCTGCGGGCGGGATGCGGAAGTGCTCTGAGTACCGGCGGCCAGCGAGCGTTCAGGCAGCTTACGTGCAGTCTTAGGCGGCGGCGCGGGTTTGCTGCTCGCCCAGGAGGAACTGCTCGTACTCGGCCATGGCGAGCTTGAGCGAGTCGTCATCGGAGCGGACGACGGTGCGGCAGAAGTTCAGGAGCAGATCGCGGTTACTGGTTTCGGCGAGGGCTGAACCTTTCTGGCTGGTACCGTGCATGGGCACAGAGTACTGGTAACGTGACCCCGAGGCCGTGGAAAAGGCGTCCACAACGCTGTGGAATGCCGCTTTTGTGGTAGAGAGATTGGCATTGGTAGGGTGGATTGATAGTTTCTCTGCTGGAGTTTGGGTTTTGTACGACCTTGTGGTGCGATCACCAGGGACGAGCCGGCAGCTTGGCCCGGTAAACGCAGCTTGGCCCGGTAAACGTAGCGGAGCGGAGGATCGCATCCTATGGCGCATGCTGGTGGCGGAAGAGAAGAAGAAGGCGCGGATTCGCAAAGCGAAGGCGCTGGTGGCGCCAATCGTGGAGGCGTTGCAGACAGACGGGCTGGATGGGGATGTGGTGGATACGCACGACCCAATAGCGTCCGCCAGGGCCGCGGGCTTGCGGTACGTCAGCGACAGGAAGCCCGGGATTCGGCGGCACGCGCGGGGCGAGGACAGTAAGAGCTTCGAGTACACCGTGGATCCGGACGGCAAGCCAGTGGAGGACGAGACGACGCTGGGACGAATCAAGTCGCTGGTGATCCCGCCAGCGTGGACAGATGTATGGATCTGCAAGCAGCCCAATGGGCACCTGCAGGCCACGGGACGGGACGCGCGGGGGCGCAAGCAGAGCCGATATCACCCGAAGTGGCGCGAGGTCCGCGATGAAAACAAGTACGAGCGCATGGTGAAGTTTGCCGCAGCGCTGCCGCGCATCCGCGAGCGTGTGCACCATGACCTGAAGCTGCCGGGCTTGCCGCGCAACAAGGTGCTGGCGGCGATCGTCAGCGTGATGGAGATGACGCACATCCGCGTGGGCAACCAGGAGTACGCGAAAGAAAACAAGAGCTACGGGCTAACGACGATGCGGAACAAGCATGTGGAGGTGCATGGGGCGGAGGTGACGTTTTCGTTCCAGGGCAAGAGCCGCGTCCACCACACCATCAGCCTCCATGATCGCCGGCTGGCGCGCATCATCAAGTCCTGCGAAGACATTCCGGGGTATGAGCTGTTTCAGTATCTCGATGACGAGGGCAATCACCATGCCGTCGATTCTTCTGCCGTGAACGAGTATCTGCGCGAGATCTCGGGAGAGCACTTCACGGCGAAGGACTTCCGCACCTGGGCAGGAACGGTGCTGGCCAGCGAGATGCTGCGCGGTCTGGGTTCGTTTGAGACCGCGACGCAGGCGAAAAAGAACGTTGCGGAGGCGATCAAGGCCGTAGCCAAGCAGCTCGGGAACACCCCGGCGGTATGCCGCAAGGCGTACGTGCATCCGGCGGTGCTGGAAGCCTATTTGGCCGGTAGCATCAGCGCAGAGGCCGCGAAAGAAGAGCTGGAAGAGGAGATCGCCGAGCACGAGCACGCCCTGCGGCAGGAGGAGCTCGTGCTGCTGGATCTGCTGGAGCAGCGGACGGCGCTGGAGGATGAACGGCTCAGCGCCTGAGCCGGTGAGCGGGCGATGCTGTCACGGTTTGGGGGCGGACTCGTGGAGGAGGTCGACGAGGTAGTTCTTCCAGATGGCGGCTTGCGTGTGGGTGCCGTGGCCGCGGGTCTGGTCGGTGATGGGGAGAAGCACAAAGGTGGCGTGCGGCATCCGCTTGGCGAGGCGCTCGGCAATACCTAGCTCGGGTGGGTTGATGAAGTCATCGGCGGAGTTGATATACATCACCGGGACGGTGATCTTGGCGAGGTCTTTGCTGGGGTCGTAGTCGCGGCTGGCGTCGAGGTAGTAGATCATGTCGTTGGCGTCGGTGCCCTGGTCGGCGCGGGTGAGGTAGGTGTCGACGTACGTCTCGGCGGCTTCGCGGGTGGAGGCGGCCTTTTGCTGGACGAGCGGGGCGGAACCCATGATGAGGAGCATCTCGTTCGCGGTGCGGAGACCTTGTTCGGGCTCGGTCTTGTATTCGCCGTTTTGCCAGGCGGGGTCGCGCTTGATGTTTTCGATCGCCATGTAGCGCATCATGCGATTGCGGCCGGCAATCTGTTGCGGAAGGCAGGCGAGGGGCATGAGCGCGTCGGCGAAGCCGGGGTAGGTCTCGCCCCAGACGAACGATTGCATGCAGCCCATCGAGGTGCCGAGGATCAGGCGTAGGTGGTCGACGTGTAGGCGGTCGAGCATTTCGCGCTGCGAGCGGACCATGTCGTCGTAGGTGTAGCGCGGAAATCGCATGTGGAGACCGTCAGAGGGCTTGGAACTGTCGCCCTGGCCGATGTCGTCGGGGAAGATGAGGAAGTACTTGGCGATGTCGAGCGGCTGGCCGGGGCCGAAGAGGACGGTAGAGAACACCGGGTTGAAGAGCGTGTGGGCGTTGCCGCCGGTGCCATGGAGCAGGAGGACGGCGTTGTCGACGTGGCCTGCCGCGTTGCGGTGCGGGGTACCGAGGGTGAGGAAGTGGAGATGGAGTGTTGGGAGCGTTTCGCCGGTGTTGAAGTGGAAGTTGGGGAGATCGATGTCCCCGGGTTGGCCGGTGTAGGGGCTGTCGGT
>CAXUIF010000274.1:0-3576 GCA_964250995.1 uncultured Acidobacteriaceae bacterium | reverse complement strand
CCGCCGCTGCGCCCGAAAGCACCGGACGCACCTGCAAGATCAAAGCCAGCGCCGCAAAGAAGGCGAAGAGCCCAGCACCGATCGAAGACAGAATCAACCCCGCCCTGCGCGCGCCAGAGCCGTCGTTTGAACGCCGCTTGTACTCCTTGTTGTACTCCTTGAGTTTTCGATATTCCTGAAAGCCTGCGGGCTCCTCGTCAGCAGCCTGCGTTCCCGCTGTCCGTGCTTCCGCGTCAGACCGCTCGAAGTCCACCGGCAGCCCTTGCGCAATGCGTGCGAGCCGTTCATGCGACTTGATCTCCTGCGCCCGTACCCCGGCCCAGATGGATGCCACCACAATCCCCAACACCATCGCACATCCAGCTACCGGAATAATGAACGGGCTGTTGTACCAACCGTCTGCGTCCATCAGAGCGACTCCTAGAAGATTCCACGTCATACCTGCCTCCAACCCCGCCGCTAACGCCGGCCCTGGGCAATGTGCGGGCTGAGACTGAACGCGGGGGCGAAAGTTTCAGCGAGCGCTGTGAAACTTTCAGCTATCGTCGCGGTCAGAGCCGATCACTCTATGCGCCAGGACTGGACATCGCCCGAGGGCTTCGAGGCACTGGTGCGCGAACACCAGGCCCCGGTGTTTCGCACGCTGTCACGCCTTACCGGGGGCGGCCCGCAGGTGGAAGACCTCGCGCAAGAGGTCTTTTTACGCCTGTACCGGGCCTTGCCGGAGTTTCGCGGCGAAGCGCAGCTGTCGACCTACCTGTACCGCATCACCGTGAACGTGGCGCAGGATGAGTGGAAGCGCCGCCGCCGCGACCGTGAGCGGATCGGTCCTACCCCGGCTTGCGCCGAGGAGGAAGAGCCGTCGAGCTGGCTCGAGAACCAACCCGCGGACCGCTTCGCCGGCGAGCACACCCAGACTCCTGAACACCACGTGAGCCAAGCAGAGACTGCGACAGCCGTGGACGAGGCTTTACTCGCCTTGCCTGAAACAGAACGCACGGTGCTGGTGCTGTATCACCAGGAGGACTTCAGCTACGAGGGCATCGCCGCCGCGTTGAACTTGCCGCTAAACACGGTACGTACCCATCTGCACCGCGGACGCAAACGCCTTGCAAGCCTCGTGCAGCAACGGCTCGCCGCACCGGCATGCAGCCACTATGCTAGGAAAGAGACGGTATGACCCCGAACGCCAACCATCGTCACCCGCACCCCGCTGACCCGCACCCCGCTGACCCGCACCCCGCTGCCACGCAACCCGCTGACCCGGCCCCCATGGCGGAGGCCCTGGCAGTCGCCCTGGGCCGAGCGCCCGCCGTCGCCATTCCTGAGGACTTCGCGGCCAGAGTCGCTCGGCGAGCAGTTGAAGGAGGCCTGCCACGCGCAATTGCCCCGAACCGGCGTAGCGCGATCGCACCGCAGCTGCTGCGCACGGCTCCCCGTTTGGGCTGGGGCACGCGCTTGGCCATGGCATCCGGGGGCTTGCTCATGCTCGGGATGTTTGCCCTGGCCCCGCAAGCCACGCCCTCCCTCAGCAACCTGCGTTTCGACGCCGAGCTCGTCATGTTTATCGAACTGAGCGGTCTTCTGCTCTTTTCCAGACGACTGCTGGCTCACAGCTAGTGGTCCCGGCGGGTCGACTCGCTGCCGTGTTCCCCGCTGGGGACGGTCTGTGGTGCATCACGGCCCCCGGTGAAGGCATCGCATGAAGGGTGTAGCCAGCGCCCACCCCTCCCGGGCAGGCGCCGGCTCCAGGAGATCGCCCCATGCCCTTGCCCTCTCGCCTTGTTCTTTCCGCCTTGCTGATGATGCCCCTTGCCGCAAGAGCTCAGACAACCACACCGGCTGAGCCCCAGCCCGGGACAGTCCCGACGTCGTCGCAGACGCCTGTAACGCCCAACGGCGCGACCACAACAGCGACGACCGCCGCCACCGCTCAGCCCACGACGGCCACCGGCGCCATGACCAAGAGCGAGCAGAAGGAACAGCGCAAGGAGCAAAAGCGCCAGGAAAAGGCTGCCAGGGACAAGGCCAAGGCCAGCAAAGCCCAGGCCAACGCCCTGAAAGCACAGAACAAGGCAACGAACGCTGCAGAAAAGGCGCAGCAGCCGCAATAGCGTGAGGGGCCGCGCCGTCTGCTCACTCAGCAAGGGCGGCGCGGGGCGGCAACATCAGCAGGCTGCAGGTTGGGCCGGCGTGACAGGTCAGCAGCCCCCGCCGTAGCAGATGAGCCTTGCTGCCCGGCGGAATCAGGCTGTGCGTGTCGACCCTGCCAAGCGCCGGGGCGAGAGCCGCCAGCCCCTGTTCGCCGCGAACCAAGCGCACCACGGTCGGGGCGTTGAGGGTGTTGTCAAACTCAAATAAAGCCGAGCCGCTGGGCGTGTCTGCCCGTCGGGGGACGGCGAAGGTGCGTTCGCTTGCCAGCGCCCTTCCGGCCCCTGACGCTGCAGTCCTGGGACCTTTGGGGTCCGGCGCTGCAACCGCCACCAGACCCACCGAGCCTTGCGCAGCTTTCGAAGATATAGGGTCCTCCGCTTGCGCAGCCAGCTGAAACACACGGCTGGCCTCGGCCGCACGCCCCTGCTTGCGCAAAAGCAGTCCGAGGTGCCTGCCCGGCTCCGCACCGTAGGTGTTCGCCCACGCGGCGCGCAACCAGGGTTCCGCTTCGGAGTAGTTGCCCTCCTGGTACAGGATCCACCCGTAGGTGTCCCATGAGCCGATCAGTTGCATGGACCGCAGCAGCGCCGCTGCATCCTCTTTCGCGTCTCCGGCCTGGGCGCTCGCGTTGGCGTTGTTCAGCAGCTGGATGGACCGCCGTGCCGCCGCCTCCGCTACGGGCAGCTGTGGCGGGGTCTCGCTTAAGGTGTACGCGGCATCATTCAACTGCTCCGGATCCTGGCTGTTGACCGCGACCTCCACCAGCAGCTGCAGTGCCTCGTCGCGTTTGCCTTCTTTCAGCAGCACGTTCCCGAGCGCCAGCTTGATCCCAAGGCTATCGGGAAGCCTTGCCAGACCCTCGCGCAAGGTATGCTCCGCCTCCGGCAAGTCTGTCCGCGCCTCGAAGCTGCCCAGAAGGCGCACAGAACTTTCATCTTTACCGTCCAAAGCGACTGCAGCGCGCAGGGTCTGAACCGCCCCGGCCGTGTCGCCCTCGCGCATCTGGAGGTCGGCCAGCAGGCGGCTGACCATGGCGTCCTCGGGATGCTGCTTCAGCTCTCTCCGGTAGTCCTCGGCCGCCTCACTCCGATCGCCCTTCGCGGACGCGATATAACCGGACGTGCTCCATAAACCGGCTTGTAGCGGGTTGATGGCCCTGGCCTGGTCCAGATCTCGCGAAGCCACCGTCCAGTCCCGATCCAGCGCCGCCCGGTTGGCCTGCCTGACCAGCTCGGCCGCAGCTGGCTTGTTTTCTCCGGCAGCCGGAGGATGGTCTCCTGGCCCGGTGTGCGCGCTCGTGTTGACCAGTTGCACCCAGGGCTCAGAGGCGCCAGCCTCCTCCACGAACTTGCGGTAGGCTCCCCATTGCGCCCCGGGCAGCTTGTCTTCTTTGAAGACCAGCGTGCGCTCGGTCACCAGGAT
>CAXUIF010000273.1:0-3589 GCA_964250995.1 uncultured Acidobacteriaceae bacterium | reverse complement strand
GTAACCAGCGATGTCGCCAAAGGTGCTGCCGAAGGCATAGACTCTGCCGAGCCGGAGATCGCGCCGACGAACCTTCCCCCTGGATGTCACGATGACCCTGAAGATCACACGACCCCTCGCGCTCGCTGCGTGTCTTGGCCTTGCGAGCCAACTCGCCGCGACCGCTCAGACCGCGAAGAGCTCCAAGCGCGGCATCGCCTACGATGTCCCAAATGCTTCCGACCTCAGCGCCCTCTCCCCCGGCGTCAGCTGGTGGTACAACTGGGGCACCTCGCCCAACAGCGGCGTGCCCGGCAACTACACCAGCACCTACGCCATGGACTACTACCCCATACTTTGGGATAGCAACTTTAACAAGGCCAATGTCGAAGCCTTCATTCTCCAGCACCCCGAGATCAAGTACCTGTTGGTCCTGAACGAGCCGAACGTCTCCGGCCAGGCCAAGTGTGGAGCGCCCGGGTCGGCTTACTGCTCGCCGGCTGCCGCCGCTGCTCTCTGGCCGCAGTACGAGGCCATCGCCAAGGATACCGGCGTTATGGTCGTTGGTCCGCAGATCACTTGGGGCACCGATCCGAACTATGGGAATCCGGTTACCTGGATGGACGCCTTCTACAGCGCCTATGAGTCGGCCAATGGCGGCCGGCAACCTCGCATCGATTACCTCGGCTACCACTGGTACGACTACGGTCTCGACAGCCAGCTGACGACGATGGCCAAGTACGGCAAGCCGTTTTGGGTCACCGAGTTCGCCAACTGGCACAGCGGAACCAACGGCTCCCAAATCGACACGCTGGCCAAACAAGAGTCTCAGATGACCAGCATGGTCGGTACGCTGGAGACGCGCGGCGACGTCTTCCGGTATGCCTGGTTCACGGGCCGCGTCAGTCCTGACCCTCACTTTGATAGCTTGCTGGCCGGGACGGGTGCGCTCACCGCTCTAGGGAAAGAGTACGTCAGCCTGCCCCATGGGGCGGCCCCCACGCCCGTGCTGATCGATGCCGGCAGCACAACCGCGCAGGGCAGCTACATCGCTGACAAGGGCGCCTCCGGCGGCACGCTCACCGCCACCACGCACGCCGTCGCCGTAGACGCCAGCATCGACACAGCCTCTCAGGCGGTTTATCAAAGCAACCGCTATGGCAATTTCACCTACACGCTGAGTGGCTTTGCTGGTGGCAGCCTGCATATTGTGAAGCTTCACTTTGCGGAGAACTGGTGGAGTTCGTCGAATAGCCGTCTGTTCAATGTGGTGGTGAACGGCAACCAAGTCTTGACCAACTACGACATTTTCTTGGCTGCGGGAGGGCAGTATAAGGCACGTGTGGAAGTCTTCAGCACCGCGGCGAATGCGTCTGGGCAGATCGTTCTTCAGTTCAGTGCGGTGAAGGACAATGCTCAGGTGAACGGGATTGAAGTCGAATGAGACGTCGGGCGTGCGGCGTGGCTTGTAAGGCCGCGCCACCGGCCTGAGGGCATGCAACCTGGGTGGGACCTCTGCTCGCACAGGGCAACAACTACTTATGGATGGCCTTTGCTCGGCAGGGTGGGCGCTTGCCGGCAGGGACTTTGTGTGTGCTGTGGTAACGGAGAGGACGGCCGATTGCGCCCTTGCTTCCGCAGCAGTCCTGAACCTTGCGCCTGAAGAAGATTTCACGCAGGCGCGCAACCTGAGTAGCGCTAATCGGACTCTATGTAGTAATGGCACAGCAACACCGGCCCGCGGCACAGCAAATTTCTCACTCAGGAGAACACGTATGGGTCACGGCGTAATCGCTTGGATCATTATCGGCATCATCGCAGGTTGGCTCACCGGCAAGATCATGAAGGGTTCTGGCTTTGGCGTGCTGATGGACATGGTTGTTGGCCTTGTCGGCGCGCTCATCGGCGGATTCATCATGTCGCACATCTTTGGTGCGGCCTCGTCCGGCGGACTTATCTACTCCATCGTCGTTGCAGTGATCGGTGCGATTCTCTTCACCTTTCTGCTCCGGCTTGTCACGGGCAATCGCTCCTCAAATCTGTAGTATCCCTGCCGTACGCGCAAGCGTCGCAGAGGTCACGGCCCGAGCAAATCTGCGCTAGCAGACCTTGCTCGGGCCGATACGTTTTCTGACCAGCTATGGAGTCAAGCGCCCCGCGATTCTTCTTGCAAGGCTCTCCGGCGCATCAGGGCGAGGCTTGTTAAAGCTAACCCTGTTCCGAGTAGGAGCAAGCTGGAGGGTTCGGGGGTGACCGCCGATGTATTGGCAACGAAGCTTTGCGGCGTGCCGTCTGTCCATGTTTCCATCGCTTCTTGCGTTTTCACCGGGGACGAGATCGTGTATTGGCTTAAAAAGCTGTTCGTCAGCCCCGGTACGGCGTTGGCGGCCATCATAACGAGCGTCTTGGCTACGGCTGTCAGTCCAGCACTACCACCGACACCCGGATCCAGTATGTCCCATACGGCAAACTGAATATCTGCGTCGCTGTAGACGCTCTTATCTACCTTTGAAAACAGCCAAGCGTCCTCCTGCAACTGAAAAGAAGAACTAGTGGAGACAGGTTGTTCGGTCACCTGCCAAGTTTCATTTTGGGTGATGTGATCGTCGTAGTTGATGCACATCATGGGCGCTGTGGCCGGCTTGCCGTTCAGACTCAGGTTGTAGGGATAAACGTAGACGCCTCCAACAACTTGGCCCCCTGTGCCTTTAAGGGTGAGTGTATCGGCCCAACTTCCCCGGCAAACGACCGCTCCTGCAAAGACGAGGAACGCAAAGAGCATTCTACTCAAACGCATTAGACTTTTCTCCTGTAGCTTCGCTGCACACGTGGCTTTGGTACCTGGGGGAAGGGTGAAATTGTACCCGGCGGTTCCTGGTTATAGTTATCGTTTTATCATATTGCTCCCAGTTGCCGGGACCATCCTTACTTTATTGGCGCGCCCTAGTTCCAACGCCGTTCTACATAGTTCTTTCCCGGTCGTTGATACTCATCGGGGTCTTTCTGCATCTTTTGTGCAGTGGTCTAACCCTCTAGGGTGAATAAGTCTGCACCCGGGCATGACTCGCGGAGGTTCCCATCGGGGCATGCTTAGTACGTGTTTAACTTACACGGACTTTGCTCGGGAGCACCCTAGTCATTGGTAACATCGACACCGCTTGTAGTAAGTTGCTTTCGTACCAGTACGATAGTGTAGGTCGGGCGCACCGGCCCGAACTTTAGGGGAAAGTTCTGGAAATGCTGCCGCTCGATCCGTTTTGGGCGGAGCCGTCCCATTTTTGCGCGCAGCCCGTCCAGCAGCAACGATTAACACCCAAATTTGCGATGAGCCGTCTTATGCTGGTGTTGAGACAAGGAGTTCGTTTGCGCCGCCATCGTTTCACCTATGCTTTGTTGCTCTTCTTCTTCTTCTCCTCCGGACTGACTGCGTGGCTTGCTACGACAGCGCGGGCCCAAAGCTTGCCTACGGCAAGCCGCGGGTTTGTTCCCTCGGCATTCGCCGGTATTACCGGAACCTACACAGGGCTGCTCGGGGGGCGCAACCTTGGCGTGACAGCCGGCCTGGACCTCGGGTTCAAGCCGTTTTTCGGCCTTCTACCGTCGATTGAGG
>CAXUIF010000272.1:0-3601 GCA_964250995.1 uncultured Acidobacteriaceae bacterium | reverse complement strand
TGATTACGCGCGAAGACCTAGACTGGGGCCTCGAGCAGATTGAAGCCGTGCTCGCGGTGTAAGGTGCCGGGAACGGTCCAGCTCCCCAACAGCCAGGTTTATCCTGCAATCATGCCCCTGCGCCGCGTCCTTCCAGTAGCGCTGCTCTCCTTTGCCATTGCCATGCCCGCGCAGCAGGCCCCGATGGCCGGCATGAACATGGCCGACATGCAGCCCCTTCCGCGCCCGGACCAGCTGCCGCCGCCGCTTGCCATGGCCGGCATCGGCAACAGCCATATCCACATCACCGCAACGCCTGCGGCGCAGGCTTGGTTCGATCAGGGCCTCAATCTGCTGCACGACTTTTGGGACTACGAGTCCGCGCGCGCCTTTGAGCAGGGCATCCGCGTCGACCCACACTGTGCCATGTGCTACTGGGGCCTGTACCAGGTTGAAGGCTTTCGCGGCAGCGACGCCCGGGTCTACGGCCTCGCCGCGCTCGGGGCAGCCAGCCGCCTCAAAAAGCACCTCAGCAAGCCCGAAAAGCTCTACATAAAAGCCGCCGAGGTCCAAGCCGCCGACAGCGGCACTGGCGAGACCGGCAAACAGGCCACAGCGAGCTTTCGTAAACTCGTCGCGCTCGACCCCCGCAACGTGCAGGCCCGCCTGTTTCTCGCGGGCTCCGTTGGCGATGGCTTCGACGATCACGGCGAGCCCAAGCCCGGCACCCAGGAAAAGATCACGATCCTCCAAGGCGTGCTGCACGACGCCCCAGACGACTCCGCCGCGAACCACTACTGGATCCATGCCATGGAACCCGGCAACCATCCCGAACGCGCCCTGCCCAGCGCCGCCCGGCTCGCCGGCCTCGCGCCGAACTCCGGCCACATGGTTCATATGCCCGGCCATATCTTCTACCGCGTCGGCAACTACGGCGAAGCGCAGCATTGGTTTGCCGCCTCCACCGCTGTCGACGAGCAGTACATGACCGCCCAGCACGTTGCCCCGGACGATGACTGGAACTACGTCCACAACCTGATGTACGCCATCGCCAACCTGATGGAGGAGGGCAAGTTTGCGGAGGCGAATGCCCTGTCTGACCGGCTTGGCCGCGCACGCGGACAGCTCTCCGCCACGCTCTACATCTGGTCCACGCGCGACAGCCTCACCCGCATCAACGAGCGGCTTCCCGTCGCCCTGCGCACGGGCGATTGGAACACCGTCTTGCAGCAGCTCGACGCCCAGTCCATCCCCGCGAAGGACAACACGGCCAACCTGCGCTTTCTCAGCAGGGCTCTGCACAGCTACGCCGCCGGTATGGCCGCGCTGGACCGGAACAACCTCGCGGCGGCGCAGACCGCCTCCGATACCCTGGACGCCGCGCTTTGGCGCACGTCGGCCGACGCGCACAGCCTCCCCACACCTCCGCCCGACAACAAGCCCAATGCGCAACCCGACCCCGGCAAAGCGGCGGTGATCGCCACAATGCCCGATGGGCTCTCCGAACCCATGGTGAAGGCGCTCGCGATCGCTTCCCTGGAGCTGCGCGCCGGCCTTCTTGTGCAGCAAGGCCAACTCGCACCCGCGAAAAAGCTCTACGCCGACGCGCAAAAAGCCGAGAAGGACCTGGGCTATCGCGAACCGCCCTTCTACATCCGTCCGGTCGGCGAGACCGAGGGCGCCGCGCTCGCCAAAGCGGGCGACTACACGGATGCCAGGACGGCCTGGCAGGCTGCGCTCGCCGAACGGCCTCACTCCGGCTTCGGGCTTTACGGGCTGGCCCACACTGAAGCGCTGGCCGGCGACACGGCCGCTGCCCGTCGCGACTACGCCGCCTTTCTCCAAGCCTGGAACGGCGCCGACGCGACCCTGCCGGAACTCACGGTCGCCCGCCAGGCCCTTCGCTCCACGGATGGCAGACCTACAGCCACGGCGGTTGCCGGGCGATAGCTCCGTCCGCTCGCCGGCATCTCATCCCAGAGATCACCGAAGAGGACCTCACACCGTGGCCGACATCCAGACGCAAGACCAGACCAACGAAGCCAACAAGCACCAGGGACCGCAAACCAACAACGCCCCCAGCCCCATGCCGCATACCGAGCCCGGCGCCAAGGCAGAGCCCTCCGGCTATCGCGGCAACGACCCCGGCACCGCCGGCGCGGGCAACACGCAGGTCCAGTCCAACACGCCGGAAAATGCGGTGGGGCAGCTGAACCCCTCCTCCCCGGGCGCCACCGGCACAACGCCTGGCTCAAATGCCAAGGTAGGCTGAAGCAAGAAGGTACAGGGATGCTAGTCGCATTAGCCCGTTTGTCATTCCCGCAGGGAATCTGCGTTTTACGGCGTGCAAATATGAAGGTGTCTCCGCTTCGCTGCGATCCAGTCGACATGACGCTGTAACCCTGCGGTGAAGCGTCTCTCAACCCTAGAAGCTCGCGCGAACGCCCATCTGGATCTGCCGCGGGCTGTTGCCCTGGGTCTTCACCGTTCCCCAGTTGCTGGTGCTTTGCAGGCTCAGGCTGGGGTTGTTGAAGTCAAGGTGATTCATCACGTTGTAGAACACGCCAGTGAACTCCAGGCTGGTCTTCTCCCATACGGCCAGCTGTTTCTTCACGCTCAGATCCATGTTCAGATACCCCAGGCCGCTGATAGGACCGTAGCCGGCGTCGCGGGTATCCATGCCCAGGATGGGCGGACGCACGCTGTCATACACGGCCACAGGATTCGCAAACAGGTTGACCGCCGCCGAGCCCTGGCCCTTGGGATTGGTGCCGACAGAGACGCCAAGCGGATCGACCCCACCCGTTACGCCGCGCTTGGTGCGGTAGCCGCCGGTGTAGCCCTGCGTGAAGATGCAGTTCTCGTTATCGGTGAAGTTGCTGCCGTCTTCACCGCCGAAGTTCTGCCCGTTGTTGTTGGTCACGCAGGTGAGCGGCTGCCCCGTGCCGGCCACAACCACCGGAGACAGGGTCCATCCTCCCGCCAAGCGTCCCAGCAGACCGGCCTGGCTCTTGTACCACGGCGTTTGGAACACCACAAAGGTGTTGAAGATGAGCGACTGATCGAAGCCCTGACGCCCATACTGCTCATCCAGGTTGTAGGAATCTTCTGCCGTAATGGAGCTTGTCGACTGGTTGTATGCGCCTAACCCAAGCACCTTGCTGTAGGTCAGGTTCTCCTGCAGCGTCAGCCCGTGGAAGTTGCTCGCCTTGAACGAGACATAGGTGCCATGGTAGTTGCTCCATCCCGCCGAGGTCCCCACGCTGATACCCGTGACCACCTGGCCCGCCGAGCCGTACGTCGCATTGGAGGTCGGCGTGCCCATCATGCTGCGCGCGAAGTCGAAGCCCGCACCCTTGGCCCCGTTTACGTTGTTGTCCAGCGCCTGCCACAGGCTGAAGACCTGCTGCGATCGGAACCGGCTGCCCTGCTTGGCGATCACCGCTGCGGTGCAACTCGCATACCCCGTGCAATACCCGCCGCCGCTCAGCGCCGCTTCAAAGAAGGGCTGCGGCGCGATGCTGGTGGGTGTGGGCGACTTCGCGCATTGGCTGGCCGAGATCGTGCATCCATACGCGGCTTCGATTGCCCCATACGCGGCCGCAAACGTCTGCCCGCCCAG
>CAXUIF010000271.1:0-3616 GCA_964250995.1 uncultured Acidobacteriaceae bacterium | reverse complement strand
ACCGTTCGATCGTCGACATCACGCAGCTGCGCAAGGTGTATGGCGGCAGGCAGCCCGTGACGGCGGTCGACGGCATCGATCTGCGCGTGGCGGAAGGCGAGCTCTATGGCTTGTTGGGGCCTAACGGCGCGGGTAAGACAACGACCATCTCCATCGCGACGACGCGGGCGATCCCGACTGCCGGCAGCGTCCGGATCGCGGGCGTAGATGTAGTGGCCAGGCCCGCGGAAGCGCGGCAGTTCATCGGCGTGGTGCCGCAGTACAACACCCTGGACCGGGCCTGCACCGTGGCCGAAAACATCCAGTTTCATTGCGTGTACTTCGGCATGAGCCGGGCGGAAGGGCGGGCACGAACTGCCGAGCTGCTGGAGCAGTTTCGCCTGACCGATCGGGCGAAGGCCTATCCGCAACAGCTTTCGGGCGGGCTGGCGCAGCGGGTGCAGATTGCGCGCGCCATCGCGCATCGGCCCAAGGTGTTGTTCCTGGATGAACCGAGCGCCGGGCTGGATCCGCAAAGCCGCCTTGCCATGTGGGAGGCCGTGCGCGCGCTGCGCGGACAAGGGATCACCGTCGTCCTAACGACCCACTACATGGAAGAGGCCGACGGCCTGTGCGACCGGCTGGCCATCATCGACCATGGCAGAATCCTGGTGGAGGACACACCGGCGGCGCTGAAGGCCAGCGTGGGCGGCGACAAGATCTATGAACTGCGCCTGCAGGACGGAACCCGCGAGGCGCTGGGCAAGGAACTCGGCCGTTTGCAAGGCGTTACCAGCGTGGAGCCGATGGACGGCGGGTTACGCGTCTTGGCGCGGGGGCAGGACGGCCTTCTGGCTCAGGTGGTCACCTTGGCGAACGGTTACGGGCTGCGGGATGTGCGCACGGCTGAGCCCAGCCTGGAGACCGTGTTTATCCGCCTGACAGGGAGGGATCTCCGTGAGTAAGGTCGCAGTCGTTCCGTCGTCGAGGTTAAGGCCGAGCTACGCGCGCGCCTTTGGTGGCCTGCTATTGCGCGACCTTTATGTGCTGCGGCGCGAGCTTGCACCGTTTCTGATCCGCGTGGCCATGAACCCGCTGTTGTTTCTCTTCGTCTTTACCTACGTGATGCCGCATATGACGGGCAGCGCAGCGGCAGCCAACCCCGCGGCGCGCATGGCGGGCATGGCCGGCGGCTTCGGCACGGTGCTGCTGCCGGGCTTGATGGCGGTCGCCATTATGTTCTCGGGCATCGCGGCCGTCGCGCTGCCGCTGGCGACGGAGTTCGGCATCACCCGCGAGATCGACGACCGCGTCATGTCGCCGTTGCCGATCGAGGGTGTGGCGCTGGAGAAAATCGTGTTTTCCGCTGCGCAAAGCCTGGTCGCCGCCGGCATTGTGTACCCGCTCGCGTATTACATCCCTTCCACGCCCGTGCAGGCGCACGTAACCAGCTGGCTATTCCTGGCCGTGGTCCTGGTGCTGGGTGGCCTGGTATCCGGCGCGCTGGGGCTGACCATCGGGACCAGCGTGCAGCCCAAGCAGATCGGCCTGATCTTCGGCGTGGTGGTGGTGCCGATCACATTTCTGGGCTGTGTGTACTACCCGTGGGCCGCGCTGAACGGGATTCGCTGGCTGCAGATCGCAGTCTTGATCAACCCAATCGTCTATATCAGCGAGGGCTTGCGCGCTGCGCTCACGCCCGGCATGGGGCATATGCCGGACGCGCTTCTGCTGGGGATGCTTCTCTTCTTCTTTGTGCTGCTGACGTGGCTGGGGATGCGCGGCTTTCGGCGGCGCGTCGTGAGCTGACCGTTACTCCGCAGCCACCGTGTACAGCGGCGCCGTGGGCTGCTCGCGTCGCCCCTTGCCAAGCTTCTCGGCCAGGTCAGCGGCGATCACGGCTCCATGAAAACGGCCATTCTCGATGAAGACTTCGTTCGTGCGCTCCCCCGCAACCACGACCCCGGCAACATAGATGCCTGCCACGTTCGACTCCAGGGTTTGCGGATTGAAGATCGGGCAACGGCTGTTGCCGGGATCCAGATGCACACCGAGCGATTCGATAAAGGCGAAGTCGGGATGGTACCCGGTAAGGGCGAAGACGAATTGATTCGACAAGGTCTTTTCGCCGTCGGGGGTGCTGAGCGTGACCGTGTCCTTGGCGATATTGGTAACGGTTGATTGCAAGTACGCCGCGATCTCCCCGTTCTTGATGCGGTTCTCGATATCCGGCTTGATCCAGTACTTGATGTGGCGGTGCAACTCGGCGCCGCGATGCACCAGCGTCACGTGGGCGCCGTGCCGCCACAGGTCCAGCGCAGCAATTGCCGCGGAGTTCTTGCCGCCGATCACCACGACCTGCTGCCCGAAGAACGGGTGCGGTTCGTTGTAGTAGTGCGCCACCTTGGGCAGGTCCTCGCCGGGGATGCCCAGATGATTCGGCAGGTCGTAGTAGCCGGTCGATACGATGATCTTGCGGGTGCGATGCACCTGCTCGCGCGCAAACCGGTCAATCGTGTACACGCAGAAGTCGTCATCCGAGCCGGACACGCGATCCACTCGCTCATACTGCCGCACCTCAAGCTGATAATGTTGCGTGACCTTGCGGTAGTACTCAAGCGCCTCGGCTCGCGTAGGCTTCTGGTTCGGTGAGGAGAAGGGCATGTTGCCGATTTCGAGCAACTCCGGGGTGGTGAAAAACGTCATGTGCGCCGGGTAGTGAAAGAGGGAGTTGGTCAGGCAGCCCTTGTCGACCAGAACCACATCGAGCCCCTCGTTCTGGGCGTCGATGGCGCAGGCGAGGCCGGTAGGCCCAGCGCCGATGACCAGCACATCATGCAGGCGTTCGCTCATAGTCGCAGTGTATGGATGCGTGCGCCCTCCTGGGCGATGCAGGGCGAGGTGCGGGATCCACCAAGCGGCGTCTGGACGTCCGCAGCCCGGGCCCAGTCATCGCAGAGATTTTCACGCCTCCCCTTGGCGGCGCGAACGGCTTTCGGCATCTGATCTTTCGATGGGCTGGAACATTTGACGCACGGTTGTAGTTGCTTTCACCAGTTTGGTGGTGTGCCGCTCCGCAAGGAACGCTTCCAGCAAGAGGAGGGCGGCGACGAGCTACTTCAGAGAGGTGTATTCATGTTTGTACGACCCAAGACCCTGCGTTCATGGGGTTCCTCTGCCTGCGCGGTTGCCTGCTTCTGCCTGCTCCCTTGTGCCTTCGGCGCGTCCGCGCAGTCACCGGACAACTCCGGCGTCAATAAGACGCAGCACACAACAGCAGAGAACCAGTCCGGGCACGCCTCCGATCGCGAGATTACGGCGAAGATCCGGCGCTCGGTGGTAAGCGACAAGTCGCTGTCGACCTACGGGCACAACGTCAAAATCATCACCCGGGGTGGAGCGGTGACCCTCAAGGGCCCTGTCCATTCGGACCAGGAAAAGCAAACCATTGAAGACAAGGCGGCAGCCGTGGTCGGGAAAGAAAACATCTCCGATCAGCTCGCCGTCAAGCAGTAACCCTTTCGCGTAGTCTCACTTTTTCGCGCCTGAACGGGGCCGCCCGGCGCAGCGGCAACTTGTAAGGAGAAACAGTATGGCAGGTAAAAACACAGCAGCATTCGGCATCTTTCCCAATCGG
>CAXUIF010000270.1:0-3633 GCA_964250995.1 uncultured Acidobacteriaceae bacterium | reverse complement strand
GAAGCTCTCCCCAACCTCCCCGCCGAAGACGTCCCCCCGGGCACCTCCGAGCAGGACAATCAGCTCATCAAAGCCTGGGGCGACCCCCGCACCTTTCCCTTTCCCGCCAAGCCCCACTGGGAGCTTGGCGAGGCCCTCGGCATCCTCGACTTCGAGCGCGCCGCCAAGATCTCCGGCTCCCGTTTCGTCGTCCAGTTCGGCGCCGGTGCCCGCCTGGAGCGCGCCCTCGCCGGCTTCATGCTCGACCTCCATACCCGCGAGCATGGCTACGTCGAGGTCCTGCCCCCCGCCCTGGTCAACTCCCGCTCGCTGTTCGGCACCGGCCAGCTACCGAAATTCGCCGGCGACCTCTTCCACTGCGACGACCCACGCACCTACCTCCCCGGCCAGCTGCAGGACAACGACCACTGGCTTATTCCCACCGCCGAGGTCCCCCTCACCAACCTCTTCCGTGACGAGACGATCGACCTGACGGAAGGAAGCATCTCCTTCACCGCCCACACGCCCTGCTTCCGTTCCGAGGCTGGAAGCTACGGCAAAGACATGCGCGGCATGATCCGCCATCACCAGTTCCAAAAGGTCGAGCTCGTCAAGTTCACCCGCCCCGAAGACTCCGCCGCCGAGCTCGAAGCGCTCACACGCCACGCCGAAACCGTTCTCGAACGCCTCGACCTTCCCTACCGCCGCATGCTCCTCTGCACCGGCGACATGGGCTTCGGCTCGGCGAAGACCTACGACCTAGAAGTCTGGCTCCCCGGGCAGAATACCTACCGCGAGATCAGCTCTTGCTCCAACCTCGGCACTTTTCAGGCCCGCCGCGCTAATATCCGGTATCGTCCGGCCGGCGCCAAAAAGTCCGAGCTCGTCCACACACTGAATGGGTCCGGACTGGCCATCGGCCGCACCTACCTCGCCATCCTCGAGAACTACCAGCAGCCCGACGGCACGGTCCGCATCCCCGAGGTCCTGATCCCCTACATGGGCGGAGAAACCCGCATCACGCCGCAGCGCTTCGGCCGCCCCGCTCCCTCCAGGACGCCACCCCAATGACTCCGACGCCCCCGCCGCTCGCTAACTCGTCCGGCCAACGCGAAGCGCCAACCGCAGCCAACGCAAGGCGCCAGCCGCAGCCCAACCTGCTCTTCCGCTACCTTTTTTGGACGTACGAGCGCGGCAGCCTCCACTACGACGTGATGGTCACCCTGATCCTGCTCTTCCTCTTCATCGCCCCGCACGTGATCGACTTTCACGATCGCCCTCTGCCCGACGTGCCCAAGCGCTCTAACGAGTTCCTCATCCGCGATGCGGGTCAACGGGGCACCATTCCGCGCTTCGTCTTTGAGGTCCGCGCGGAAGACCTGCACAACGCCCGCACCGACCAGCAAGTCCGGGACCGCATCGCCGACCGTGTCGCCAAGATCGCCCCCGACGCCCACATCAGTGCCATCGCCGCCGTCAAGGATCCCCGCGGCCAGATCGTCGCCTACGACGCTACCGTCCTCCGCGATGACCCAACGAACCAGGAGTAACCACAATGTCACGCCTTCGTTCCGCCACACACGCGATCCTTAAACAGCCTGGCCTCTCGACCGCAGGCCGCAGCCCGGAGCGGAGAGACCGGCGGTTGTGGCGCCGTAGCGCTTTGGTGTGCCTGGCCGCCATCCCTGCACCGCTCGCGGTCCACGCCCAATCCCCCCAGCTCACGGCCGTCTTCGCCCAGATGGATGCCGCCAGCAAGCGCTTCCAAAGCGCCACCGCCAACGTAGAGCGCGACAACTACGAGCGCGTCGTCAAAGAAACCACGGTCGAAAAAGGCACCATGTTCCTCGAGCGCACCCACAGCGGCATTGAGTTCGGTGCTACCGTCGCCGGAGCCGGCGCCTCCTCGCCTTCGCGCATCGTCAACTTCAACGCCGGTACCCTGCAGCTGTACACGCCCGCTGAGAAGCAAGTCGACGTCTTCAAAGCCGGCGCCAACCAGAGCAAGCTCGAAGGCTACTTCGCCCTCGGCTTCGGCGGCACGAGCCGCGACCTCCAGCAAAGCTGGAACATCACCGACGCCGGCCCTGAAACCCTTCCCGAAGGCGGCCAGCAGGTAAGAACCGAGAAGCTCGTTCTGGTGAGCAAAGATCCTGCCGCGCAAAACACCTTCAAGCAGATCACCCTCTGGCTCGACCCCACCCGCGACGTCAGCCTCAAGCAGCTCTTCGAAACCCCCTCCGGCGACACCCAGACCGCCCTCTACAGCAACATACGGCTCAACACCAAACCCAATAAAGCCGCCTACAAGATCCCCTCCGGCAAAGGCATCACCATCGTTCCTCATTAGCGTTTCCGCCACAATGACTTTCGAGAATGCGACATAACGGTACTAATCCGATTTTGAGGAGCGCATTACCGGACTCTAGCAAATTGCCTTGGGGCAGAGTGGTGAGCCTACCGCACTCGCCGAAACGCCGTCTCCAAGGCTGCTCGTTTAGAATGCTCCAGCTATGAGCGCTCAGGCATTCCAGATCGAGTACGTCAGTCCACTTGAAGATGCTGATCCCGCGAACGATAACGTCGACATCCACGTTCGCATAGGCGACGGGCGGGTATACAGCCTCCTAGTCGCTACACCTAATAACATTTACTCCTGCATGAACAACAGCGGTGAGGAATACTTCTTTGGTGTGCCTGCGGTGTTTGTTAAAGTGCTGGATCACCAGCATGTTGAACAAGCAATCAACGCACTAATCTCTGAAGATGAGGCGAGATGGCTGCACGTCTACGGCACACTTCAAGAGGCGCAAGGTTGTTGATGTGGCACCTTCGCTGCTCCGAGGCAGCGATCTCACGCGAAATCGGGTTTTCGGCGACCAAATGTTACGGTGACGAGAACGCGCTTGTAGTCACTTCTCCGGCCTCATGCCGAACGTCAATATTCGCCCACCTGCCACCGCCGCCAACAACAGCACCACCGGATAACACTCCAGCACCTACCGCGGCTCCGAGTTATCGATGGTCATTAGCATCCCCGACCGCGACAGAACAAAACCCAACATCGCCGCCGCAATCACCCCATTGCCGCCCCATCCTGCACGCCACCACCGCCGCAAGCCAAGCGCCGCCAACGCCAGCAGCGCCCCGTTCAACGCGCCATAGCCCCACCCCAGCAACGCAGCCCGCGGCCGCGCACGCACATCCCACCAGTCCAGAGGCATGTGCCGGCCAAACAACTCCGTGCGTGGCCGCAGCCACATATCGCCCAGTCGCGCGAAGGGCAGCAGCACGTAATACCGCACCGGATGGGCCCGCACCCGCTTCGCGCCCAGCGCCGCAAAGGCGGCCTCCACCGCCGGCGTAGACGAAGTCTCCGCGTTGTACTCCGCATACACCCGCTCCGTCTCACGCCTTTGTGCCGCGTTGTCGAAAGCCCATACGGGCAGATCCCTCAGGTTCAGCTCCGCGCCGTCGTACGCCCAATACACCCGCGCCGTGTCGCCTAGCCCCACGCCCCACGTCCGGTACCACCGCGCAAATCCCCGCGGCGCGGGCTCCCCTGGATCGTTGGCATACTTCGGCGCCAGGGGCTGCAACACACGAAAGACTCGCCAGTTCCGGACCCCCCAAAGCGCCAAACAGCCCCCCACC
>CAXUIF010000269.1:0-3635 GCA_964250995.1 uncultured Acidobacteriaceae bacterium | reverse complement strand
ATCTCAGCGATGCACCACTCCCAAAACGGCAAGGCCTTGGTGTGGGGGTTGTCCACGCGAAACACGCGCACACCACGTTCCATCCAAAAGGTGAACACCCCCAGCAGCGCATCCCATAACGCCTTCCAGTCGTTCGACTCGAAGTTGATCGGATAGATGTCCTGGTACTTTTTCGGGGGGTTCTCCGCATATTGGATCGTGCCGTCCGGCCGCATTTTGAACCAGTCCGGATGCTCGGCCACCCAGGGATGATCGGGCGAGCATTGAAAGGCGACGTCCAGCGCCACTTCCATGCCGTTGCTCTGAGCGGCTTCCACCAACGCCGCGAAGTCTGCAAAGCTACCCAGCTGCGGATGCAGCGCTGTGTGTCCGCCCTCGGCCGCGCCGATCGCCCACGGACTGCCCACATCGCCCGGCTCGGCCTTCACATTGTTGTTCTTGCCCTTGCGATACTGCGTGCCAATAGGGTGAATTGGCGGGAGGTACAGCACGTCGAAGCCCATTGCGGCAATCTCCGGCACACGCCCGATCACATCGCGAAAGGTCCCATGCACCTCCGCGCTGGGGCTTGCAGAGCGCGGAAACAGCTCATACCACGCCGAGAAGCGCGCCCGCTCACGATCCACCCACACGGGCATCTCGGTCTCGTAGCGCGTGACGAAACGCAGATCCGGGTACCGCGCCACCAGCGCTACGACGTCTGCTTGCAGAGGATCCTCAAAGCGGACCAGCTTCTTCTGGGCCAGTGCCCGCAGCTCGGCAGCCGCTGCCTTCAACGCCGCGGCATCGGCCCCCTTGGCGCGGCTCTGTGCTTCATCGATCAGCCGCGCGCCGATCTCCAACTGCAGGGGAATGTCCTGCGGCTCCACCTGCTGCGTCGGCTCGTGTGGGTCAGGCTGCGCTTGCAGGCGCTTGGCCAGGTCATGGGTCCAGGTATCGAAGTGGTCCACCCAACCTTCTACCGTAAAAAGCCATGTGCCGAGTTTGTCGACCGGAAACTCTGCCGTCCATAGATCATTGGGCAGTGGGGCAAACGCTACGCTCTTCCATTGCGTTTCTGCGCTGTGCCGGTACAGCAGGCGTGCCGCTACGTGGTCGTGCCCGTCGGAAAAGATCGCCGCCGTCACCTTGACCTGGTCGCCCACAATCCGTTTGGCCGGGTACCGGCCCGCGTTTACCGCGGGTTGTACCTCTTCAATCACAACGCGTCCGCGGCCTTCGCTCGGTTTCATCCAGTGAACCTTTCGTCGAACACATCATCTTCTACTTGCGCCACAGCGCGGAAACAACTGCGGTTCGGGAACTCACGGGCGAACGCGCATCTGAAAGCTCTGCAGAGCCTGCGAGGCCCGAACCCACAAAGGGGGATGCTCCCTGCAGGGGGCTGGTTGTCGCAGGCGCTGTGGAACACCATGGAACATGGAGGCTGGCTTGCCGGAACGATCTGCACCACCTGAAGGACCATCCAACCAAGCGCCGCTGCATGGCGCCCTGATTGAGGACTACGCCCTGATCGGTGACCTCGAGTCCGCGGCGCTCGTCAGCCGCGACGGCTCCATCGACTGGCTGTGTTGGCCATCGTTCTCTTCGCCGGCCTGCTTTGCCAGCTTGCTCGGTACGGCCGGCAACGGGTACTGGCGCATCCAGCCAAACGGCCCCCTGAGCGCTACCAGGCGCAGCTACCGGCAAGGAACCATGATCCTGGAGACCACCTTCGCCACCGACCAGGGCGAGGTGCTGCTCATCGACTGCATGCCGCTGCGCGGGAAGCACTCCGACGTGATTCGCAGGGTTCGCGGTCTACGCGGCAAGGTCGCGATGCGCATGGAACTTGTGCTTCGCTTCGACTACGGCCTTACCATTCCCTGGGTCACCATGGCCGAACACGAGCTGCGGGCCGTAGCCGGCCCAAACCAGGTGGTTCTTCGCACCCAGTGCGTTCAAGGCGAACCCGTAACTTTGCGCGGCGAAGACCTCACCACCGTCGCGGACTTTTCCCTTGCAGCGGGAGAGGAGGTCTGCTTCGTGCTCACCTACGGCGCTTCCAACGAGGAGATGCCCCCTCCGGTCGACATCGACGCCGCGTTGCGCGAAACCGAAGCCTTCTGGACCGACTGGTCCAGCCAATGTACCTACAAAGGCCCGTACAGCGACGCCGTCCTGCGCAGCCTCCTCACGCTCAAGGCCCTCAGCTATCAGCCCACGGGCGGCATCGTCGCCGCGCCCACCGCCGGCCTCCCCGAGACCCTTGGTGGCGAGCGCAACTGGGATTACCGATACTGCTGGCTGCGCGACGCGGCGTTCACCCTGCTGATCCTGATGCTGGCCGGGTATACCGAAGAGGCCGTGCGCTGGCGGCTGTGGCTGCTGCGCGCCATTGCCGGCGCGCCTGATCAGCTACAAACCATGTACGGCATCAACGGCGAACGCCGCCTCACCGAGTGGACCGCCGGCTGGCTTCCCGGCTACGAGCATTCCCAACCTGTGCGCATCGGCAATGCAGCCTCCGAGCAATTCCAGCTCGACGTCTTTGGCGAGGTCGCCGCCGCGCTCGGCCGCACACCCGACGCTCGCGATGACCTTCGCACGCCTTCCGCCGAGCTCCAGGTCGCGCTCACCACGCACCTCTGCAAAATCTGGGAACAGCCCGACGAAGGCATCTGGGAGACCCGCGGCGGACGTCAGCAATTCGTCCACAGCAAAGCCATGGCCTGGGTTGCGTTGGACCGCGCGATCCAACATCACGAGGAGTTCGACGGCAAGGGAGACGTTGAGCGGTGGAAAAAGAACCGCGATCAGCTGCACGCCGAGGTCTGCGAGAAGGGCTTCGATACGGAGTTGAACTCCTTTGTTCAGAGCTATGGCTCCAAGGCGCTCGATGCGTCCTGCCTGCGCATGCTCATCGGTGGCTTTCTTCCCCCGGAAGATCCCCGCATGGTCGGCACAGTGGATGCCATCCAGAAGCACCTGACGCACAACGGGCTGGTTCGGCGGTACGACCCCAGCCAGAGCTCCGACGGCCTGCAAGGGGAGGAAGGCACCTTTCTGGCATGCAGCTTCTGGCTGGTCATCTGCCTGCAGTTAATCGGACGAGAGGACGAAGCGCGCGTTCTCTTTGAACAGCTTTTGGCCTTGCGCAACGACGTTGGCCTTCTCAGCGAGGAGTACGACACCACGGCTGGGCGCATGGTGGGCAACTTTCCACAAGCGCTTTCGCATCTCGGGCTGGTCCATGCCGCTTTCGCACTCTCCGGCCAATGGAGGCCTGAGCCTTACCACCCCTCCCGAAGCTGAAGCAATACAACCTTGCCTTTCGGAGGGAACTCTATCAGCCCAGATGGTGTCACGCTTTGGGCACTCGGAACATCGCGTCGTTGTTGCTCGCGCGATCTTCGCCCCTGACTCTCCGTCTTTCCTGCAGCAGGAGCGTTCACGATGGCCCGTATCCCAGGCTCAACCTACCGGTTGCAGCTTCACGAAGAGTTCGGCTTCGATAAGGCGGCGGAGATCGCTCCCTACCTGAAGGCCCTCGGCGTCACGCATGTGTACAGCTCGCCCTACCTGCAGGCAGCCCCGCACAGCCGACATGGTTACGACGTGGTCGACCACCGCAAGGTGAATGAGGAGCTCGGCGG
>CAXUIF010000268.1:0-3687 GCA_964250995.1 uncultured Acidobacteriaceae bacterium | reverse complement strand
GTCGGCATGCAGGACCTGCGTCACGGGTCCGTCGCCGTGCGTGATCTGGTGCTTCAGCTTGCCCGTGGTGAGGTCATACAGGTACATCTGCCCATAGTTCGAGCGCTCGGAGTACCAAAGGAATTCGTTGCTCTCGGGCAGATAGCGCCAGTTCACCTTGTCCTGACCGCTCTCGTAGTAGCTGTCAGCGTGGTCATGAAAGACATCGCGGATCTCGCCTGTTTCGGTATCCGCCACACGCAGGGTCTCGTCCTTGTGATCGCGGCTTGTGGAGACAAACGCGAGATGCCTCCCATCCGGCGAGAACTGGACGTCATCCCAACCCGCGCCGCCGCGGCAGCTCACGTCATCGCACAGCGTTGAGCGGTGCTGATCCGGCCCCATCTTCAGACGGGTGATCTTGGCGGTAGGCACGTCGATCACGACACGCTCGATCATGGTTACGTCTTTGTCGCCCAGCAGCGGATAGCGCCACGCCTCCAGCTCCGGGTGCCGGTTCGTCACGGGCACAAGATACATGGTGCCGGTCTTGCGCTGATCCTGCTGAAAGGTCGCGATCTTCTTCGAGTCCGGCGACCACACCAGGATGGGTGCGTCGGAGTGCGTCCATCCGGCATTGTCCGTGGCATAGCCGAAGTCCGGCACACCGTCGAAGGTGAGTTGGCGTTCCTCCCCGGTCGCCTCCAGGCGCACCCATAAATTCCAATCGTGAATAAAGGCTGCCATGGTCTTGTCGGGCGAAACATCGAACGGCGCCTTGCTGCGGCCGAGCGCGCGCGTGGCCTGGTGCGGCTTCGGCCGGGTCGCCACCGTGTTCTGTGTGGTGGTGTTCGCGTTGGGTCTCTGGTTCATCTGCGCGTTGCCACCGGCCTCCGTCGCGCTCACGCCGGCAGTGGGCGGTTGCGCATTGGGCTTCTGCTCTGGCTGCTGCGTGTGGGGCGCGGGGGAGGGCGGTTCAGCTTTGCAGTGTGCCGCGACGGTGTCGCAATGAAAGGTGCCTGCGCCGGCATCCACAGCGAAGCCGCCATTCGCCTCGGGGCGGTATGCCGTAACGCCCAGCTCGCCGGCAGCCACGCTCTGCCCCGATGCCGCACTGATCGCCCTGGCGAGCCTCGCATTGTCAAACGCCGGCGCGACCGTGCCGGTCTTCGGGTCGGCCAGAAAATAGTGTGTCTCCTGCAGGTCGGGCTCACGGTAGAACACACGACCGTCCGGCAGGTACGCGATACCCGCGACCGTGTGCTTCACCAGGGGCTCTGTGTTGTACGCGAGCCATCGCTCCGCTTGCGCGTAGTCCTGCGCAGTATATGTTTGCTGCGTATGCGCCAGCGGAGGGTGAAGGAGCAGAAGACCGGCAGCTACGGAACAGCAGAAAGCACGCTTCATCGATACGCCTTGAGCAGAGAGGTAGCTTTCAGCATAAGGCACTCCGCCCAGGTGTGATGGCCAACAAGTCGTCAGGCCTCCGGCTCCGGATGCGGTGCTTCGATCGTCCCTGTCTTGCGCAGCCGCGCGGCAAGGGCGCGTGGCCTGAAAGCCTCCGGGATGTGCGTCATGGCGCGCAGAAAACCGCCCCAGGTATCCTCCGAAATACGCAACGAGGCCGGCAGCACATAGAGATCCATAATGAGCTCCGACAGGATCAGCGAAGCGGCTGCGCCCAGCAGACCGAAGCGCCTGGCCATAAAGACCGTTGCCACGATGGTGACGCCGGTGGCGAACAGATAGTTCAACGACAAACGCCGGTGCTGGTTGATGGCGGTGAGCAGCGTAGAGCTGGTGGACCACAAGGAGTACAGAAAGACGGTTACCAGCAGCAGAAACAGCAGTCGCGGGCTGGGCGGGACCTTGTGAGCGGTCCAGTGCGTCAGGAACCAGGGACCGATGCTCATCATCGTGGCGATGAGTACAAGCGCAATGCCCAGCGCCAGTTGGCAGCTGCGGCGATGCAGGGAGCGCACCAGCGCTAGATTGCCCGCGCCAAAGGAAATCGACAGCTCCGGCCAGAAGGTGGTGTTGACCATCTGTACCATCTGCAGCGCCACGCGAGACACGGTGCGTGCCGTCGCAAAGACCACCACATCCGCCGATCCGAGCACATGGCCGACCGCCAGCAGGGTTCCCTGCAGGTTAAGGGCGTTGCCAATCGGAAAGCCCATGAACGCGAGGGCAGGACCGGAGAGTCGGCGTATCTCGCTGAAACTTGCATGCTCCCAGCCGTAGCGCACCCAGGGGATGTCGCGACGCATCAGAATGCAAAAAAACAGAGTGCCCGCTGCGTTCACGGTCGAAAGCGTCAGGGCGGTTGCACGCACGCCGTAGCCCAGCACCACAGGGATAAGCGTGCAGACAAAGGCCACCAACACAATCATGCTCTTGACGAAGGTGCCGTAGGGATAGCGCCCGATGCAGGTATATGCCGCGCCGATGAGTTGCTCCAGCTGGCTGAACAGCACGGCCACCCCGAGCAGCAGAATGACCCACTTGGCATCGGCCGCGGACATCTGGTTCAGGTCCAGCCAGCGCGCGACCGGCAACAGATACAGGGCCGTCGCGAAGAGCACCAGCACCGCGCTGCACAGCAGCACGATGAGCCACCAGCAGCTTTGAAAGACGCGCAACGCGCCTGCCTGGTCCTTGCGGCCCATGAGCATGGTCATTTCGTTGCCCGCTACGGAGCCGAAGCCGATATTGGAGAAGCCCAGATAGCTCGGGATGGCGTTGACCAGCAGCCAATCGCCGTAGAGTGGAACGCTCCAGAAATGGAGAAACACCGGCACCTGCACGAGCTGGATGATCGTACCGGCCAAGCGACTGATCCAATTGGAAAGGAAGCCGAGGAAGAGCCTGCGCCGCGTACCAGGATCCACTGCCGACATGACGTACCATCCTGGCGGGTTTGCCCCGCTGCAGCAACCGGCTACCCAGCCTGATTCTACCAAGGCAGGCAGCGCCCAAATCTCTAGGTTGCGGGCGCTAGCGCGCTCGCTCGCGATCCAGCGCCAGCTTCTGCCGCATCAGATCCATCAGCATGGCTCCATCCCCTCGCCGCTGTGCCTCCGTCATCTGGCTGCGCAGCTCCCGGCCCTGCCGCTCCAGGGACCGCTCCTGCAAGGACTGAAGGGCGCTTGCGACCTGCACGGCTGAGCTTTCATGTTCCGGCCCGCCAACCTCCGTGGACATGTGCAACGCGCTGGCAAGGAGCGCTCTCGAGGTTGCGTCGGGTGCGGCCGCGAGCGGGTTGTCCGGTGGTGGTCCATTGACCAGCACCTCCATCAGTGCCGCTGTGGGCAGGTCTTCAAACCATTGAGGATGTGCGCCCAATTTGTCGGCTGCGAGCCTGCGCGCAGAATCCGCCTCAGGCAGCACAAGGGCACACAGCAGAATGCGTTCGACCTCGGTGAGGGCCTGTGGCCGCGCGGCGCGCACACTTTCCAGGCGATGCTCGGCGGCTTGCCGCACTTCCTTGAGAACCATGGAGGACTCGATCCCCAGCTTCTGTGCGGCGTTCTCCGCCACCTGCGTGCGCACGATCGCGTTGGGAATGCGGCGCAGGTGCGGCAGGAGAAAATTGAGCGCCTTTACGCGCAACTCCGGCGTGCGCGTGCCGATCTTTTGCTGTGCCCGGTCGATCAAAAAATCTGTCCAGGGCACATTCGAGCGCAAGGCCTGCATGTAGGCCTGAGG
>CAXUIF010000267.1:0-3716 GCA_964250995.1 uncultured Acidobacteriaceae bacterium | reverse complement strand
CGCTCGGCCGGCTGCTCACCCGGCAGCAGGAAAGCCTGGAGCGGCAGGCGCACCGCACGCTGATCAGCGCCATCGTGGAAAGCGCGCACGCCGACCCGGATGGGGCGGCGGCGCGGGCCCGCCCGCCAGCACCGCCCCCAACCAACCCCCCACACCCCCCACCCCCCCCGCCGCCGCGTCCGCCGCCGCCGGCGACCTCACCATGCTCGAAGACCTCATCGTCGCCGCCGTCAACGAAGCCGGCCGCAAAGCCGACCAGGCCGCCCAGTCCAGCGCCGGCGACCTCCTCGGCGGCCTAGGCCTGCCAGAGTTCTAGGTTGTACGTTCTACGTCTTACGTGAGTGGCCGAACGTTGCTGCATTCGCGTCAGACGACTCTCGAAAACACGGCTCCGCCGCCTTCTACAACCAGAACCGCACCAGACTGGCTGGCCCACACCCTACGTACAACGTACAACCTAGAACGTACAACCTCCTCATGTCCTCCCGCTTCGCTCCCCCGATGGCCCGCCTTATCGAAGAACTCCGCAAGCTCCCCGGCGTCGGCGCCAAGACCGCGCAACGGTTTGCCTTCCACATCCTCCGCAGCTCCGATCACGACGCAAACGCACTCGCCGAAGGCATCCGCGCCCTCAAACAAGCGCTGCGCCTCTGCTCGGTCTGCAACAACGTCACCGACGTCGACCCCTGCGGCTACTGCACCAGCCCGTCCCGCAACCAGCGCCTGATCTGCGTTGTGGAAGAGCCGACCAACATCGCCGCGATCGAAAAAACCCGCACCTGGAACGGCGTGTACCACGTCCTCCACGGCACGCTCTCGCCCGTCAACGGCATCGGTCCCGACCAGCTCCGCCTCACCAACCTTTGGCCCCGCTTGGCCTTCGCCGAAGACCCTGACAGCCAGGGCGAACTCGGCGAATTGATTCTTGCCACCAGCCCTACCGTCGAAGGCGAAGCCACCGCCCGCTACCTCGCCGACGAGGCCCACGCGCAGCACCCGGATCTCCGCGGCCTGAAAATCACTCGCATCGCGACCGGCGTCCCCGCCGGCTCCGACATCGAGTACGCCGACGAGATCACCATGACCCGCGCCCTGGAAAACCGCCGCGCGCTCTGAGATCCTCCTGCCTCTGAGGCCCCCGCTCCCTCTGAGGCCCCTGCTACGGCTGGCGCGTCATCGCCCACGCCGCCACAAACGCATCCAGCGCAGACGCCTGGCTCGCCGCGTTTTCGGCATCGAAGGGGCCCGACCACACCTGCCCAAAGGCATTCTGCGCATCCCGCGAACGGGTCCACAGGCTATGCGCGTTTGCCTTCGCGAACTCGACATAGGAAGCCCGCGGCGACGCCCCCTGCAGATCGGCGAGGTTGCGCAGAAACACGCCCTTAAACTGCACGCCGTCCGCTCCGCATTTCGGCTCGCACGCGGCGTCGTGCAGCACACCCTCTGTGTCGCTCAATTTAGCAATGGCGGCCCGCGCAATCGTATGCGCGCTGGCCAGGAGCTGCGGATCCCCCTGGGCCCGGAACAGCGCGACCAGACCACCCAACACGACACCCTGGTTGTACGTCCAGGCGGTCCGGCCGTTGCTCTTGCACTCAGCGGTCAGCCCATCATGGATCAGGTTCTGGCTGTCCATCATGCCCGTGGTCTGAAACCAGGCCCATTCCCGGTTGGCCCAGGACAACGCCGTCGCACGCTCCTGCGCCGCCACACGCGTGGCCAGATGCGCCGCAACCGAAAGAAACAGCTCGTTCGCGATGGCGTTCTTATACTTGCGTTCTTTGCTCCACCAGATCCCGCCACCGCAGGTGTTGTCCCAGCCTCCGGCCATGTCGTGGAAGATCGCCACGGCCGCGTCCAGATACCGCTGTTCATGCGTGTCGTCAAAGGCAGCAATCCACGCCAGCGCCCACCAGCCCTCGTCGTCATAGAAGTCGTTCAGAAAGCCCGGGTACTTGAGCGGCGCCTGCTGAAATGTGTTGCGAAACACGCTGTCGAACTGCCTCGATCCGCTCACGGCCGCATCGTCGGCCAGCACGGTGATCGCGTTTGCCGCGTTCCACCACTGCGTCGTGGCGTAGAGCCCCGTAGACGGCATGTACCAGCTCTGCAGCTTCGTGACGCCCGCCGCTGTTTCTTTGGCCAAATCTTCTTTTGCAAGACCTTGTTTGGAAGGCTCGTCGGCCTGCGCGTTCGCTGCCGTACCGCCGAGCTTCGTTGCGAACAGCATGCCCACCAACAGCATGAACCCCAACACACGAACCATGCGCCCTCGCAACCCAGAATCTACTCTGCCCTGATCCGCAGATCCCCGCCCGTCATCTCTGGAGGCAGGCCCAGATCCAGCAGCCCAAGGATTGTCGGCGAAATATCCCGCAGCGACCCGCCTTCCCGCAAGCCTACGTTACGCCCCTGCTCCGTCACCAATACCAGAGGCACCGGGTTGGTCGTATGCGCCGTATGCGGTCCACCGCTCACCGGATCGATGAGCATCTCCGCGTTGCCGTGGTCGGCGGTCAGGATCCAGCTAGCCCCCGCCGCCCGCACCGCGTTGTAGATGCGAGCCAACTGCGCATCCACAGCCTCCACGGCCCGCACCGTGGGTTCGATCTTCCCCGAATGCCCCACCATATCCGCATTCGCAAAGTTCACGATCATCACATCGAACGCACGATCTCCCAACGTACGCTCCACAATGTCGCCAATGCCTTCCGCCGACATCTCCGGCGCCAGATCATACGTCGCCACCTTCTTCGATTGCACCAGCTCGCGATCCTCCCCCGGGAACGGTGTCTCAACCCCACCGTTGAAAAAGTACGTCACATGCGCATACTTTTCCGTTTCCGCCACGCGCAGGTTGCGCAACTCATGCTTAGCCATCACGTTCGCCAGCAGGTTCTCCATGCTCTCCGGCGGCACAATCACCGGCAGCGCAAACTTCTTGTCATACTGGGTCATCGTCACGAAGTGCAGCGCCTCCGGCGTCTCCACCTGCGGAATCGCCAGCTCCAACTCTGCTGCTTTGGGCAGATCCATCGCACTGTTCTTCGTCAGCCCGCTGCGGCGCGCCAGCACTCGCGTGATCTGCCGCACGCGATCCGCGCGGTAGTTAAAGCAGATCACCGCATCGCGGTCCGCGATCCGCGCCACGGGTTCGCCTGTTGGATCCACACACACAAACGGCTCGATGAATTCATCCGTCACGCCGTTGCCGTAGCTCTCCAGCACCCGGCCCACCGCATCCACGTACGCCCCGCCTTCGGCCTGCCCCTTCACCATGGCCTGGAACGCCTTACGCTCCCGCTCCCAGCGCAGGTCGCGATCCATGGCAAAGTAGCGCCCACTCACACTCGCCAGCTGACCCACGCCAAACTCGGCAAACTTGGCCAGCAACTCCTCCAGGTATCTCGCCCCGGAGGTCGGCAACGTGTCACGCCCATCCATAAAGGCATGCACGAACACACGCCGCAGCCCACGCTCCGCAGCCATCCGCAGCAGCGCATGCAGATGGCGCTGGTGCGCGTGAACGCCGCCATCGGAAAGGAGGCCGATCAGGTGCAGCGCCCGTCCTTCCACGGCGGCATGCTCCATTGCCGCCACGATCGTCAGGTCGCGAAAGAACTCACCTGAAGCGATCGCCGCATCGATGCGCGTAATGTCCATGCGCACGGCACGCCCGGCCCCAAGGTTCAGGTGCCCCACCTCGGAGTTGC
>CAXUIF010000266.1:0-3745 GCA_964250995.1 uncultured Acidobacteriaceae bacterium | reverse complement strand
GGTTGATGGCTTCGTCGTTGAGCGGTTCGTGGCAGGTTTCGCAGAGGAAGACGGCGATGGGGACGCCCCAGATGCGCTGACGGCTGATGCACCAGTCGGGGCGCGTGGCGATCATGTTGCTGATGCGCTCTTCGCCCCAGCTTGGGTCCCAGGTGACGTTCTTGATTTCATCCAGAGCACGCTGGCGGAAGGTGGTTTGGTCGGTGCCCTCCTTGGGCGAGAGCATGGGGGTTTCCATGCGGATGAACCATTGCTCGGTGGCGCGGAAGATGAGCGGTTTATGGCAGCGCCAGCAGTGCGGGTAGCTGTGGGTGAGGTCGTGCGCGCCGATCAGCGCGCCGTGGTCGCGAAGGAGCTGCTTAATGGGGGCGTTGGCCTTACCGACGAAGAGGCCGTCGTATTCGGGGAGGCCGTTGCGGAGCTTGCCTTGGGCGTCGACGTCGCAAGTGAGCGGGAGGTTGTAGCGGAGGCCGGTGGCGAAGTCGTCAGGACCATGCGCCGGGGCGGTATGGACGGCGCCGGTGCCCTGGTCCGTGGTGACGTAGTCGGCCAGAACGCCGAGGATCTCGCGCGGCTTGCCGTTTTCAAGCAGAAAGGGATGCTGGAAGGTCGCGCGGTCGAGTTTGCTGCCGGGGAACGTGGCGATGGGTTGGGCGAGGGAGAAGGAGGGGCGCTCGTTGGCGGCGAGCATCACTTCAGGGGCGAGCTGGACGGCGACGAGGTAGACGCACTCGTGGTCGTCCAGCGCAACGTAGTCGACCTCGGGGTTGAAGGCGACGGCGCGGGACGCGGGCAGGGTCCAGGGGGTGGTGGTCCAAATGATGGTGTAGACCTCGCGGCCGGCGAGGCGCGGATCGAGTGCGGCGGGGTCGCTGGTGAGCTTGTAGCGGACGTAGACGCTCGGGGAGGTGTGTTGTTCGTATTCGACTTCGGCCTCAGCAAGGGCGGTGCGGTCGTGAGAGCACCAGTAGACGGGCTTGAGGCCTTTGTAGACGAAGCCGCGCTCGTAGAAGCCGTAGAAGGTCTCGAGAACCTTGGCTTCGTAACCGAAGTTCATGGTTTCGTAGGGCCGGTCCCAGCGGCCAAGGACGCCGAGGCGCTTGAATTGCGAGCGCTGGAGGTCGATGTACTTGGAGGCGTATTCGCGGCAGGCCTCCCGGACGGCGAGAGGGTCCATCTCGAGCTTTTTGCCGCCGAGTTGTTCGTCTACTTTGATCTCGATGGGGAGCCCGTGGCAGTCCCAGCCGGGAACGTAGGGAGCGTCGAAGCCGGCCATGGTCTTGGTCTTGACGACGAAGTCCTTGATGCACTTGTTGAGTGCGTGGCCAAGGTGGATGGCGCCATTGGCGTAGGGTGGGCCGTCGTGCAGAATGTATTTGGGGGCGCCGGCGCGGGCAGAGCGGATCTGGCCGTAGAGGTCCTGGCCCTGGGCGTTGGGGGCGTCCCAGGCGGCAAGACGCGCGGGCTCATTGGCCGGCAGGTTGGCCTTCATGGGAAAGCTGGTTTTAGGGAGGTTGAGGGTGTCTTTGAGCGACATCCGGGTCTTCACCTCGGGAACTTCCTGCATGCCAAACTCCGGGGACGCGGCACACAGTGAATCCTGGCGTGCCTACGCGTAAACTCGTATTGTAAGGTTTCGGCGCAGGGCGCATAGGTTGTAAGCGTTCCGCCGAGAGAAGTGAGACGATGCGGGCGGTACCCGCGTCTAACGTAAGTGTTTCGGCCGCGTGGGGCTTGCAGGTACAGATGACCACGGGGTGAAAGCCCGGCAAAGTGACTATGGCAGCTGCTCCGAATTTTGCTCCCGAAGTGCAACCGGCCCTGGCGGTTGCGACCCCGTCTGTCCCTCTCTTGTCGATGGCCGGGGGAATCCAGACGCAGCGTTCGCCAGCGTCCATTTGGACCGCGGTCGTGGCGCACGGCGTGATCATTGCGCTGATTGCCTTGCTGATTGCAAAGCATGTGTCGGTCGCAGCGCCGGCACCCAAGGTGGCGACGCTGATCGCCCCGATTACGCCGCCTCCCCCTGCGCCGATTATGCCGCGGGCGGAGAAGATGGGCGGCGGCGGCGGCCAACATGACCTGGCTCCGGTGACCAAGGGCCACCTGCCCAAGTTCGCGCAGGAGCAGATTGTGCCCCCAAAGGCTCCGCCCACGATTGCACCGAAGCTGGCCATTGAGCCCACGGTAATCGTCCAGAAGGATCTGAAACTGGCGGACAACAAGATGCCCGACCTCGGCATGCCGAACTCGACGCTGGTGGGCAACTCGATGGGAAACGGGAACGGAACGGGGATCGGCTCCGGCAGTGGTGCCGGCATCGGGCCTGGATCGGGCGGCAACTACGGCGGCGGGGTCATGCACATCGGTGGGTCCGTGCGGCCGCCGGTGCTGACGTTCTCGGTTGACCCGGAGTTCTCCGAGGAAGCTCGCAAGGCGAAGTTTTCGGGGAATGTCGAGGTGTATCTCTGGGTTGACGAGAACGGCAATCCGAGCCATGTCAAGGTCGTTCGCGGCGTCGGCATGGGATTGGACGAGAAGGCCGTTGAAGCCGTACGGCAGTACAAATTCAAGCCCGCTCTGCAGAATGGAAAGCCAGTCAAAGTCGACTTGTACGTCGATGTGAACTTCCAGATCTTTTAGGTCTACAGGCTTGGGTCTAGGCCGGCACTGGCTGTTCCACCTCGGCAAAGGTAAGGTGTTCGGCCGTGCTGCCGGTACGCTGCTTCCAGTGCAGGAAGAGGGTGCCGTAGCTTTCCACGGTGCAGCGGTCGGGCGGCACGGCCATCCGGGACAGCATGGATTCGATCCAGGCCGGGTCGCCTTCAAGCTCGGCCCAGGTGCCGATGGGTGTTTCGTCCAGAACGAGATGCCCGCCGGAGACGTCGTCCCACTCCGTACGGAACTTTTCATAGTGGAATGCAGGGCAGAAGCCGAGTTGGCAGAACACCTCGGCCATGGCTGGGCCGTCTTCTACCTCGGTTTCGGTTTCGATGCGGATCTTGTAGCGAGTGTCGGCGGCATTCGGGTCGCTGACGCGCTTATGCGTCACAAGGAAGCGGTCCCCATACTGGCGGAGGCGGAGGATTTGCCGCCGGGCCCGCAGCTGACGGTCCGGTGTGTCGAACAGGGTGTTGCCCTCAAACGTGCGGGGCGTTTTGAGCGAGAGATCAAGCCGAGCAACGGCTTGGTGGAAAGCTTCTACGTTGTCGACGGAGAACTTCAGTTCGGTCTCGGGCGCCTGCATGTGCGTCAGTATAGGCTGGGCGCGGGCAGAATCTTCTAGTATCAGGGAAGGATTGTGAGGAAGACACTTCACCTGAACGCGGCGAATCCTGGGGACATCGCACGGGCGGCCGGGTTGCTGCGCGGCGGCGGGCTGGTCGCATTTCCCACGGAAACGGTGTACGGCCTGGGAGCGAATGCCCTTTCCGGAGCGGCCGTGGCGGGCATCTTTGAGGCAAAACAAAGGCCCGCGTGGGACCCTGTCATCGTACATATGCCTGACCTGGAGCGGCTGCAGAAGATTGTGGCGATGGGACGTGCTCTTTCCGAACGGGTGGGGGCATTAGCGGAGGCGTTTTGGCCCGGACCGCTTACGTTGTTGTTGCCGCGCACAGACGTCGTGCCGGATGCGGTCACGGCAGGGCGCCCGCTCGTGGGGGTGCGCGTGCCGGCGCACCCCGCGGCGCTGGCCCTGCTGCGCGCCGCCGCCTTGCCCCTCGGTGCCCCAAGTGCCAATCGC
>CAXUIF010000265.1:0-3758 GCA_964250995.1 uncultured Acidobacteriaceae bacterium | reverse complement strand
CTCGTCAGGGCCCGGCTTCAGCCGGGCCATCCGGCCCAGTAGACATTTCGGCTTTAGCCGCTGGGTAAGGCTGTCAGTTCCAAGAAGTCACTCCACAGCAAGTTGCCGCAAGCGAGAGCAAAGATATGCACAAGGTGCCCAGAGCTAACCTCCAGCGCGTCCCCTGTCTCCGCCTAGGACGTCTCCAGCCGCAGCGCCCGAATCATCGAACCCAGCGTGCCCGGCTCGTGCGCGGGCTCGGCCTTCTTTGCCACCATCCGCACCTTGGACTTAGCCGCCTGTTCCCGCGCCTGTGCCGCCGACACCACGATCGGCCCTTTCGGGATCGTTCCGTTCAGCGCCGTCTTTTCCGTCTTCGGCAAACGCGGTACCCTCACCGCGGCGCGCCGCGGCATCTTCTGCTTCAACTTGCGAACAACAACCACCTGCGAGCGGTCCGCGTCGCCTGCTTCATCAACAGACACACGCAGAACGGGAGTTCCTTCAACAAGCTTCGCCGGAGACCGTTTCAGTCCAGCCACGATAGCTCGCAGCCTTTGAAGCCGCTCCAGTTCTGCGTCTAATCCCTCTACTATCTCCTGCAAAAGCATAGGTCTTAGTGTAGCAATCTCCTATGGACCTTTTGTCCGCCTGGTGTCCCCCGTTGGGTTCCCTTTTAGTACCGTTCCTGCTTGCGATCACCACCCTGCCCCTTTCCGCCCAGCAAACCCCAGCCCAGCAGGCCACAGCCGAGCAGACCGCCTTCACAACGGCCCGCGCCCTAACAGACCCGGCTCAAAGAACGGCGGCGCTCGAGCTGTTTCTTGCGCAGTTCCCCGCCAGCGCGCGCGCCGCCCTCGCACGCGACGCTCTGCTCCAAACCTACCTGGACGCCTTTCCAGAGAACGTCGCCGCCCTCCACGCCGTGGCCGTTGCAGACCTTGCCGCGACCGCCCCGGGGCTGGAGCGCTGGTTGGAGCAAGCTCGTCTCGCCGACCTGCTCGCAAACGCCGGCACAAAGGGAGCCGACCTCCCGGATGCTCGCGTGTGGGCCACCGAGGCCGCCTCCTCGCTCACCGAACCGGCCTACCGCAGGCAGACTGCCCTTCTGCAGGCCCGCTACAAACTCCCACCGCCCACGCCCAGGCAGTTGCGGAAGCAATTCGCGCAGGACCGTGCCACCTGTCTCGCCGCCCTGGCCAGCGTCGACATCCGCGAGGCCCGAGACGCGCAGGCCGCCGCGCTGCTCGCAGAGGCCTCCCGCTTGAACCCGCATTCTGCGGAGCTTCCTTTGCTTGCCGCCCAGCTCGCATTGGCGCAGGGGAACCGCCAGCAGGCTCTGCAACACCTTCTCCGCGCCGCCGCCCTCGGTCCGCTCCCGCAGCCGTGGCCCGGGAGGCTCCTCGCCCTGTTCCAGGAGCTCGAGCATGGCGATGGCACCGCACTCGCGCAACGCATAGACCAGACCTACCGCACGCTCTATCCGCCGGTCTTCACGCTTCCCAAGCGCCCGCCCATCGCTGGCGGCCACCCCGTCCTCCTCGAGCTCTTCACGGGCAGCGACTGCGCGCCCTGTGCCGGCCCCGATCTCGCCCTCGACAGCCTGCTTGGCTCCTACACGCGCCGCGATCTCATCGCGCTCGCATACGACGAGCCCATCCCCCGCCCGGACCCCTTGGCCAATCCGGACCGCGTGGCCCGCGCTGCCTTCTACGACGTCGCGTCCACCCCGGTTGCTTTTCTGGACGGCCAGCCCGTCCCGCTGCTCGGCGCCTCCCGCGAAGACGTCCAAAACGTCGTCGTGGGTCTGGCGGACCAGCTGGAAGAGCAATCCGTCCTGGCCAGCGGCCTGCGCCTCACCCTGTCGGTCACCCAAACCACCACCGGCGAGGTGCAATCGACCGTCGCTATGGAGCTCTCGCCCGTTCCGCCCGGCACGCCTTCAGACCTGACCACGGGCGACACCTCGCTGCGCACCCTCCAGCGCGCGACCCTGTATCTCGCGTTAGCGGAAGACAACGTGCGCTACACCGGCCAGAACGGCATCCGCTTTCATCGCATGGTCGTCCGCGCCATGCATGACCTCCCTGCCGACACACTTCTCGCGAGCTCAGCGGCGACCCAAACCGTCCAGTTCGACCCCGCCCGCCTGGATCGCGATCTGGCCGCCTACCTGGCCGACTTTGAAACCCACAACGACCGCTTCGGCACCTTTCGCTTTCCCACCCGCGACCTCCCGATCGACCCTCACCACCTGGTCGTCGTTGCCTGGGTGCAGGATCCTCTGACCCGTCACATCTTGCAGTCCGCCTTTGCTCCCATGCCACCGGAGCTTCTGACCCAGCCCGCGCCATCTCCCGGAAGGCAGGCCTCAGTCAGGTAACCGCAAACTGAACGACGGCATCGCCTCGGCTATCACCACCGGCTCCGCCGCAGGCACAGCGGCCTGCAGCGGCACCGTCTCCTCCGCTAGCTCCTGCCCGCTTTTCTCGCTGCTTCCTTCGCCGCTTTCCTTATCCAGATACCGACCCGAGTCGAACAACGTCCGCTCCATCGAGCGCACCCACTCCGTCGGCTGTTCCGCGCCGCGCCCAGCGGCAGCTGCCGCCGCAAACTCCCCGCGAAGCGTCTGAAACTTTGCTTCCAGATCATCCAGCGCGCTGAGCAGCAACGCCTCCGGCGTCATCGGCAGCTTGGGCGAGCCAAACTCCAGCTTGCCGTGGTGGGCCAGCAGCATATGTTCCAGCAGCAACCGCAGCGCCTCCGGAAACACCTCCGCCCCGCTTCCCTGCTCAGTCCTGATCTCCGCATTCAAACCGCTGATCTGTTCGCTCAGCATCCGCTGCGCAATCGAAATATGCCCGATCAGCTGCCCTTCCAGCGTGTACTCAAACGCACTTCGCCAACGCAGCTCCCGCACCTTGCCGATGTCGTGCAGAATGGCGCCCGCCACCAGCAGATCAGGGTTGACCTCGGGGTACAGCGGCGCCGTGGCCCGGCACACCCGCACCAGGTGAAGCACATGCTCCAGCAAGCCGCCTAGCCACGCGTGGTGCAACTTCTTGGCCGCAGGGGCCACCCGGAAGGCAGGCCCGATCTCCGGGTCATCCAGGAATCGCAGCACCAGCCGCTGCAGCCACTCGTTCCGGAACGCCGCCACATACCCCCGCAGCTCGCGATCCATCTCCCCCACATCGAACGGCGTCGCTGGCACAAAGTCCGCAGACTCGACCTCTTCCTCCGCAGCCGACCGCATCCGCGTCAACGTGATCTGAAACTTGCCCTGATACTTCGAAATCTGCCCCTGCGCCTTCACATAGCAGCCCTCGCTGCAGCTGCCCAGCACCTCGGCAAACTCTTCCCACATACGGGCTTCCAACTGGCCGGTCTTATCCGCCAGCATCAGCGCGAGGTACTGCCCGCCGCCGCCCTTCTTTTCCCGCACGCTCAGGGAAGCAAGGCAGAAAAACGTCGTAACGATCTCGTTTTCAAAGCGCGGCGCATCCGCGACAAAGAAGCTCTTCATCGTTCCTCTTATCGGCAAGTCCCCGCCTGGCAAATCGCCGCCTGCGTTCCGTGCAAAGCGAGCACACCTACCCGGGCTTTACTGCGGCTGCGGGATCGTCGTCGTCGGCGCGTTGGGCCGGGTTCCCGTAACCGCGGGGATAGGTTGGCCCTCGGGCGGCGCGTTGGCGGGCGCCGCCGTCGCCGGAGGCAATGTTGTTTGGTCGGAGGTCCCCGAGGCCGGACGGGTCGGGTTCCCGGTCGCTGTCGTGCCC
>CAXUIF010000264.1:0-3772 GCA_964250995.1 uncultured Acidobacteriaceae bacterium | reverse complement strand
CTCCACCACCGGCGACACCCACGTCGGTACCGCCAACATGGGCCTCCTGAAATACCTCTTCGCCGCCCAGCGCGGCGGCAAGTTTGTCCTCCGCATCGAAGACACGGACCGTACCCGCTTCGTGTCTACCTCCGAGCAGATGATCTTCGACGCCCTGCGCTGGACCGGCCTCACCTGGGACGAGGGCCCCGACGTTGGCGGCGCTTTCGGGCCGTACCGCCAATCCGAACGCACTGCAATCTACCGCGAGTACACCGAAAAGCTCCTCGCCTCCGGCCACGCCTATCGCGCCTTTGAAAGTCCCGAGGAACTCGAAGCCGAGCGCAAAGCCCAGCTCGCCGCCAAGCTTCCTCCCAAATACAACGGCGGCTCTCGCGATCTTTCTGAAGCCGAAATTAACGAGCATCTCGCCGCCAACAAGCCCTTCACCGTCCGCCTCAAGGTTCCCGCCGAAGGCTCCACCACCTTCCGGGACGAACTCCGCGGCGACGTCACCTTCGACCACGCCAACGTCGACGACCAGGTTCTGTTGAAGTCCGACGGCTTCCCGACCTATCACCTCGCCAATGTCGTCGACGACCACCTGATGCAGATCACCGACGTGATCCGCGCTGAAGAATGGATTAGCTCCACCCCAAAACATGTGCTTCTCTACCGCGCCTTCGGCTGGGAGCAGCCCCGTTTCTGGCACATGCCGCTGCTTCGCAATGCCGACAAGAGCAAGATCAGCAAGCGCAAGAACCCCGTCTCGCTCAACTTCTACCGCGATGCCGGCTTCCTCCCCGAAGCCCTGCTCAACTTCCTCGGCCTCATGGGGGGCGGCATGGTCCAGCCCTCCGAGCAGGAGATCGTCAGCAAGGGTCTGGACATGAAGCTGTCCGACATGTTTTCCCTCGATGACATGCTCGCCCGCTACGACTTCGGCCGCATCTCCTTAGGCGGCCCTGTGTTTGACCTGGCCAAGCTGAAGTGGCTCAACGGCGAATACCTCCGCAAGCTCTCCCCCGAGGCCTTCTTCGCTGCCCTTCGCCAAACCGTCTTCTCGGATCGCTACCTCCAGGCCATCGCGCCCCTCGTCCAAACCCGCATCGACACCCTTGGCGCCTTTGGCGACATGGCCGACTTCTTCTTTCGCGACACCGTCACCGTGCCCGAAACCGCCTGGCTTCCCAAAAAGCGGACCCCCGACGAGACCCTCGCCTTTGCCGCCGACCTCCTCACGACCCTTGAAGCCGCTATCTGGGAGACCCCTGCCATCGAGGCCGCGATGAAGCAGTTAGGCGAAGCCAAGGGCTGGAGCGTCAAGGAAAACTTCATGCTCCTGCGCGCGATCCTCACCGGCAGCACCCAATCGCCGCCCCTGCTTGAGTCCCTTGTCGTGTTCGGCAAAGCTCGTTCCCTGGACCGTCTGCGCCGATTCCTTGAGGTCGAAAAGCGCGCCGCAAGGAAATAGCGTCGCTAGCTTCTTCTTCCGCCCTTCATTGCGCTTTCGGAAGACGAACTCGTCCGCGCACGCCATCCCGGTACAGGAACTCATGCGGAGTCGTCGGGCCGACCTTCCACAGCCCGCGGGTAAGGAACACGCTATACTTTGATTGTCTGAACAGAGCAGCTCGGGACGTTCGATCACATAGAAGAGGCGCCCGAATGGAAACCATCAGCAATCAGCACCTCGTCGGTCAGCACGTAAGGCTGGACGGGAGACACTTTCGGGACTGCACCCTGAGCGACTGCGTTTTGGAATACGCTGGCGGAGCTGTGGTTCTGGAACGCACCCATTTCCGGAGCTGCACCCATCTCCTGCGCGGACCTGCTCAGCGAACCCTGAGCTTTTTAGAGACAATGGGTATCGTCGAGCCCGCGTCAGCCGCCGTCCCGGTGGGCAGCGGCTCAGAGCTGATCCACTAGATTCTGCGCGACTAGCGGGACGCCACCGCGATGCGCACTGGCAGGCGTTTTGGCGGAAAACACGCCCGTGCATCGCAAGCTTGGTACCGCAGCACACCGGCCAGTACGGCATCGCCTTTAGCGGCCACCAACTGCAGCCTCACCCGAAACTCACCTTGATAGGTGCTCAGGGTCTCGCCCGCGCCCACGTCCAGCCGCAACGGGATACCCGCCGGGTACTCCTGTCCAACGATCCGCACCGGATCGATTGGCTCAAGCTCCAGAACCGTTGGAAGCAACAACTCGTCATGCGGCGTATGCGAGTTGATGTGGAAACCCGGTGCGACATGGAAGCGCAACTCTATCCAGTCAGGTCGTCCGGCTTTTACCTGCACCGCATCGGTCTCCAGCTCCACTCGCTGCCGTCGTGCCGCAGACGCCGCAGTGCCGGCATCCCCAAGCTGGATCTCCTGGGCGTGCAGTGCCAGACCCAGGAGGACGATCAGAGTCAGCCGTAACGACTTCACCCGCATAAAGCCCCTCCCTGCATCTGCCGCCTGCTCGAATCGAGACTCCTGCCCGCCGGTCCCACTGTCTTCTACGTCCTACTTCCCGTTCACCGCCAACTCAATCAACCCTTCCATCTGGTCTTTGCTCGGCGCCCCGGCCGAGATACTGGCGACCTTCCCGGTCCTGTCCACGTAAAACGTCTCCGGCAGGTAGTCCACGCCGCCGTAGGCCTTGGACACGGTCTCGCCCTTGTCTGCGATCAGCAATGGATAACTCACACCAAGGCGCTTTGCTGCCTTTTCGATCTCCGCCGGCGCCAGGTCGTCGTCCTGATTCAGCCCCAACACCACCAGGCCCTGCCCGCTGTACTTCTTTTGGAACTCCTCAAACCACGGCATCTCCAGCTTGCATGGACCACACCAGGTCGCCCAGAAGTTCACGATCACCGGCCGTCCCTTGAAGTCGCTCAGGGACACCTTCTTGCCTTCCGTGCTTACCAGCGTGAAGGCCGGTGCCGGCTTGCCCTGCAGCTTGATGCCCTCGCCGTCCGGGGCTCCCGCGTCCCCGCCCCCCGCGGGCAGCAACTGGACATGGTTGGCTTCCACCGCCGCGCGCCGCGCCCGTAGGTTGATCACCCCAGCCCACGCCAGCCCCGCAACAACCAGGATCATCGCCCCTAACACGCCAAACCTACGCACCATCGCCATGCACCTCAGCGCAACCTGTTCCCACCATAGTTAAGTCTACCGCCCCGCCTCGCGTTCCAAGCGACAAGGCACGCAAACTAGCTTGGCAGCGCATCATCAGGAGGTGGCGACAGCGTGGAGGGTACGCGCGCCTTCGGGCGCTGCGCCACCCGAGCAACGCCCAGCGGCAGCCCTCTGCTAGCATCCGTCTGGAATGCCCGCAGGCTCACCACCGCCCGCCTCCCCCGCCGACCTCATTAGCATTGAGGCTGAGGCCTTGACGACCCTTGCCAACCGCATCGAAGGTCCCCAGCAAGCCGGCGTTGAAGACCTCCTCTCGACCCTGGAAGCGACAGTCCGCAAGGGGCGCAAGCTGACGCTTACCGGCATGGGCAAAAGCGGCCTCGTCGCCCGCAAGATCGCCGCGACGCTCACCTCGCTCTCCATCCCCACACCTTTTCTGCACCCTGCCGAAGCCCTGCACGGCGACCTGGGCCTCCTCGCGCCGGGGGACGCCCTCTTGGCGCTCAGCTACTCCGGCGAAACCGAAGAACTCCTCCGGCTCCTCCCCGCTCTCACCCGCCTCGGCGTTGCCCTTATCACCCTCACCGGCTGTCCCGACTCTGCCCTCGCCCGCGCCAGCGTCCACGCCCTCGACGTCTCGGTCGACCGCGAGGCCTGCACCCACC
>CAXUIF010000263.1:0-3791 GCA_964250995.1 uncultured Acidobacteriaceae bacterium | reverse complement strand
GCATTCGACTCTTAATCGACAGGTTGAAGGTTCGATTCCTTCCGCGTCCACCATCTTGCTTTTTATCCCTCACGAGTTGAATCTGATCGCAGCATTCGCTGGGCTCAGTCGCAGCTGCACGGCTTGGCTCCAACGGGAGGATCCTCCATGGACAAGCAGCCGCACTGTCGCGCTCTCCGCCGCTTCCCGCGCCTGGCGGGCCTGGTGTTCCTTTGTTTTATTTTTCGTCTGAGCGGGCTTGCACAGTCGCCCTTCCAGACGCTGCTGGTCGGAATCGACCGGCGCCCGACGACAAGCCTGGATGGCGATTGGCACTACCTCGTCGATCAGTCGCCTGCCCCGGCCCTCTACACCCGCGCGGGCGCCATCAACGATCGCGGCTACGCCCTCAACACGCATCCCAATCTCTTCGGCAGGCACAACGACGAGTACGACTTCGCCACGGCTCCCACCTTGAAGGTGCCCGGCGACTGGAACACCCAGGTTCCTCAGCTCTTCAATTATGAAGGGGTCCTTTGGTACGAGCGGGACTTTGACGCCCAGCCGCGACCCGGTACACGCACCTTTTTGCACATCGGCGCGGCCAACTACCGGTCCCATGTCTGGGTGAACCAGAAGCGGGTGTGCGACCACGAGGGCGGCTTCACGCCCTTCGATTGCGAGGTGACGTCCATCCTGCAGCCTGGGTCCAACTTCGTCGTCATCGCCGTGGACGCCACCCGCCTGCTCGACGGCATTCCATCGGTCGGCTACGACTGGTTTAACTACGGGGGGCTTACCCGCGACGTCTCCCTCGTTACCGTACCTTCGGCCTTTATCGACGACTATGACATTCATCTAGCCCACGGCCCTGCCTGGCAGCCCGGGAACACGAACCTGGACGGCTACGTTCATGTGCTTGACGCGCCTGCCGGAACACCAGTGCAGGTTGATATTCCGGAAGCCGGCGTTCATGGCCTGTTGAAGACCGGGCCCGATGGTCGGGCCGCTTTTCACCTGAAGGCGAACAGCCTGAGGCTTTGGTCACCGGAGACCCCCAAACTTTATAAGGTGACGTTTATCGCCGGCGCGGGCGCGCAGCGGGATGCACTTACGGACGAGATTGGCTTTCGCGATGTTCGCGTCGACGGAACTCGCATCCTCCTCAATGGACAACCCGTCTTCCTGAAAGGCATCAACGTTCACGCCGAGGCTCCCCTCCGCGGAGGAAGGGCCGACAACGACCAGGATGTGTCCACGCTCTTCGGCTATCTCAAGGATCTCCACGTCAACTTCGTCCGCCTTTGTCATTACCCGCACGACGAGCGTATGACCCGCGCAGCGGATCGCCAGGGCATCATGGTCTGGTCCGAGATTCCTAACTGGCAGCGCATCTCCTTCGACAAACCTGAGGTCTATGCCAAAGACGTGGGGATGCTGCGCGAGATGATTCGTCGCGATCGCAACAAAGCCTCTGTCATTCTCTGGTCTGTCTCCAACGAAACCAGCAACAACCCCGTTCGCACGCGATTCTTGAGCGATCTCGCCAACGAAGCGCGCCAGCTCGACGCAACGCGCCTCATCACCTCCGCCCTGAACTCACAGCACATTGAGGGCACTCTCGCGACGCTGAAGGATCCCCTGACCGACGCTCTCGATGTTGTGGGAGTGAACGAATATCTCGGCTGGTACGGAGGCGTGCCGGAAGACGCCGACCGCTTGCACTGGGACCTTCCAGAAAAGCCCATCATCATGAGCGAGTTTGGCGCTGAAGCCAAGTACGGCAATCATGGTCCCAAAGACCAGCGATGGACCGAAGAACAGCAGGCCGAGGTCTACCGTCATCAGCTTGGGATGTTTACCAGGATTCCTCAACTGCGCGGTATCACTCCCTGGATCCTGATCGACTTTCGCTCCACCACGCGCAACATCCCCAAGCTCCAGGACGGCTTCAACCGAAAGGGTCTGCTTTCAGAAGACGGACAGAAGAAGCAGGCGTTCTTTCTGCTGCAAAAGGCCTACGAAGAGAACACAGTCGGAAAGGCCCAGTAGCTCCAGTTCTGCTGCCACTTCGTTAGCACCTGCGATGAACAGCTTCTAATCAGGGAAACGCACCGAAAACAGGTTGCCCGTTCCGATGCGGGGCTCGATGATCGGAGCGCCGTCGGGCGTGATGCCGCCAAAGAAGTAGGAGTCAACGTTGGGCAGACCGAGTTTGGAAACATCCGCTACGGACTCCGCAGCGCCGCCCGCGATGGGTACCCGAAGGATGGCCGAACGCGGATCGGCAAAGGCGTGGAAGTACACGGCCTTGCTGTCGTGGCTCCATACCGGATCCGCCGCACTTCCATTGGCTAGCGTTCTCCATGTGCGTTCGGCAACGTCGTAGAGCAGCAGGCGTGTCTGATCGAGCGAGAGGGCTACGATCCATCGACCATCCGGGGACCAGCGCGGGCTGAACAGATTCTCCGATTCCGGCAAGTTCTGCGTCTGCAGGTTCGCCAGATCGAGGACCTGGATATTGCGTGGACCATTTTCCTTTCCCATCAGGTCGGCTTCGCGGCCGAAGACGAGACGAGTTCCGTCCGGCGACCAATCCGGATCGGCGAGGTTGCGCTGATCGGCAAGCACCCTCCGAACTAAACCGCCCGTCGCGCTCACGAGGTACAGCTGCCAGGTCTGGCCTGGTTCCCGCGCCATCAGAACCAGCTGCAATCCATCCGGTGACCACTGTGCCAAAAACACATCCAGATCGTCCGGCGTCAACTGCAGGCGGCCCGTCCCGTCGGTGCGGGCGGCGCGCCACAGCCGGCCGTCGACGTCCACCCACGCGACCCATTGGCCGTCTCTGGAGTAGGTAACGCGCCGGGCTCGCTCTAGAAATACCGGCGCTGGGACAAATTGTCGGGATTTTTGGTCAAAGAAACGCGTTCCCGCGGGAGGCTCCAGGCCCACGAAGAAGACCGACTTTTCCGTACGCGACGTCAACGGTGAAACGTAGTGCAAAGGGCCGTTCGTAAGCCGGGTGGCCTCCGGGTGCAATTCTGTTCCCACTGCCCAGATGTCGCTGCCGTGAGCGTTGCTCGCCTGGAAGATGTACAGCCTCCCGTCGGAGGTCCAGGAGCCACAGCAGACGGAAAATCCAGCCAGCTCGGCAAGCTGGAGCGCCTGCAGCCGGCGGGTAGCGGCGTCCAGCTCCCACAAGGAGCTCCCGTGGGTCACCGGATCGATCAGGGTGAACCGGAGTTTATTTGCAGAAGGCGACCACCGCAGCCAGAAGGCCCGACCCGGCAAGCTCGCATACTTGGAAAGGCTGCCGCTGCTGAGTTCCGCGACGTACAGGTCATTCCCCGTCGCATACAGAACGCTTCCGCCACCCGGCATGAAGGTGGCGTCGTGCGCCAGCACATCCCCCACCCGCAAGGCGCTCGAACCTACAGTGGGCACAATCCACAAGGGTTGTTCGGAGTCGCGAGAGTGCCGTCCCCGGACCAACAACTTGGAGCCGTCGCGGGAGATGTCCGCAATCGAAACCGAACTGAGTTCGTTCGGCATGGTGATTGGCTGGAACGCCGCGCCGCTGAGGTCAAGGGAGCCAATCTCGGCACGCCCCCCTTGCAGGAACGAGGTGTAGATCCGGGGTCCATCCGTCACCAGCGTTAGCAGGTTCTCTGCGTTCGGCGGCCCGTCATAAATCTCGCTCGCCTGCGTGAGCTGCACGATCCTGGAGGGCTCTGGGAGGCGCGCCGGGCGCATCACCTTGAACGTCGCCAGCGAGGATAGAGCGATCAGTGCAAGCGCGGCCAGGGATA
>CAXUIF010000262.1:0-3798 GCA_964250995.1 uncultured Acidobacteriaceae bacterium | reverse complement strand
TGGAAAGCGTGTATACCGCAAGGTATCCAGGGTTCGAATCCCTGTCTCTCCGCCACTCCCCTCCGAACGACCCTAGACAACATCCGATCGCTGCCGAGCCGCGCCTGGGCGGAGACCTGCGCAGCGTGCGACGTGTGATCGCGATCGTTTCGAAACACGCGGCGGGCCTCCGTGGCTAGCGGGCATAGCTGCGGACCCACTCGATAAGGGTGCGCACGCCGATGCCGCTGGGCCCCTTCGATTGCCAGGGCTTGTCGGTGTCGATCCAGGCCGTGCCGGCGATGTCGAGGTGGATCCAGGGTGTGTCGCCGACAAATTCTTTGAGAAACATGGCCGCGGTGATGGAGCCGCCGTAACGCGAGTTGCCGGTGTTCTGGATGTCGGCGATGGCACTCTTGATCTGGTCGCGGTAGTCGTCGGTGCAGGGCATGCGCCAGAACTTTTCGCCGCTGGTGGGCAGCGCGGCCAGGAACTGCTCGGCTGTGGCGTCGTCGTTGGAGAAGAGACCGGCATTGAGCTGCCCGAGCGCGATGCCGATGGCGCCGGTGAGCGTGGCGGCGTTGATGAGGCGCGTGGCGCCGAGTTGTTGCGCATAGTGCAGGCCGTCGGCGAGCACGAGGCGGCCTTCGGCGTCGGTGTTGAGGATCTCGATCGTCTTCCCGGACATCGCGGTGAGCACGTCGCCGGGTTTGTACGCGCGGCCGTCGGGCATGTTTTCCGCGGAGCAGCACACGCACAGCACGCACACTGCGGGCTCGAGCAGCGCGATGGCGCGCATGGCGCCGAGCATGGCCGCGGCGCCGGCCATGTCGTATTTCATCTTGTCCATGTTGTCGGCGGGTTTGATGGAGATGCCACCGGTGTCGAAGGTGATGCCTTTGCCGACGAGGCCCACGGTGGGCGTGCCCTCCGGAGGCGGTGAGGGTGGCTCGTAACGCAGGACGATGAGGGCGGGCGGCTCCGCAGAGCCCTGGGCGACGGCGAGGAAGGCACCCATGCCGAGCTCCTGAAGCTTGTCCGTCGAATGGACCTCAGCCGTAAGCCCGACCTCGTTGGCCATGGCCTGGGCGCGGCGGCCGAGCTCAGTAGGTGTGAGCACGTTGCCGGGCTCGTTGATCAGGGTGCGGGCAAAGTTCTGGCTTTCGCCCACGATGATGCCCGCATCGAAGCCAGCCTGCATATCGGCACGGTTTTTCGTATCCGTTTCGTTACAGATCACCGAAAGGGTGTGCAGGCTCTGGTCTTTGCGGTCGGAACGGTAGGTGTCGATGTCGAAGTCGGCGACGAGTGCGCCTTCCAAAAGGGCGCGGGCGGTGAGCTCGCAGGGTAGCGAGTCCAGATGCTCGTCGGCGAGGGCGCGGTCCTCGGGGAAGCAGAAGGCAAGCTCGTGGAAGCCGCGGGGTTTGCACTGCCGCACGGCGACGCCGGCGCTTTTGCGAACCTCATGCGTATTGAGCGAGGCGACCTTGCCCAGACCGACGATGAGCAGGCGCTCGGCCTTGAGACCTGCAGGGGCATGCAGCAGCAGGGTTTCGCCGCCCGTGGCTTTGAACTCCCCGGAGGTAAGCCAGGGCGCGGCGACATCGGCGACGGCGTCCGAGGTGGTCAGCAGCGCGGGCGAGGGCAGGGCATCCTTGCCCGTGGCGATGTCAACGGCGAAGACGGCGAGCAGCGGCGTAGCGAGGCCGGCGGGGTCCTGAAAAAGGAGCTTGGTGGTCACAGGCCTATGGTAGCCGAGAGACGCGGGCGGGATTTCAACGTGCCAAGGCGGATGTACCTCTCGATGCAGAGAAGGTTTGGTGCAATGCAGGCCGCGTAGTCAATACTTCCGGAATCGAAGGAACAGTTTTACACTGGGGCTGGAGACCCGACCCAGCATGCCCACTCCCGATAGTCATACAACGGTGACCATTGATGGCAATCGGTTCAACGCGATCAGCACCCAGGTGGGTGTGAATACTGTTCACGACCACACGGGGATGCCGATGATGGGAGCACAGGCTTGGTCTATCGCCATTACCGTGGACATCCACGATACCGGGAACATCTCTTTTCAGACGTTGAGTTCCTTATACCAGCTAGCCACGCCTATCACGAGGGACAAGATTAAGGATATCCGGGTCGAGTACTGGGCGGATGAACGGCAGCAGGACGCGATCTGCGTATACAGTTTCCGAGGCTGGATTGCTAGCTTTGTGACAAGTAGCGGGGCAGACGGAAATCACATTCTGGATCTCACGCTCCAGGCCGAGTTGGGTAAAGATCAATACGTCAACATCACGATGTCGAACTAAGCGGGAGCATAGCCGTGGGTACGTTCTGGACGGGTCCGGGCAGGGCGCTTGGCGTAAACCGAAGCGATGCGGTTGAGAGACGGCCGCCATGGCCGAATGATCACGCGCTTATGCCTGACCAGTCCAGGCCGATGCCGCTCTTTCCAACTCGGCCTGCCATCGGCGTATTGCCTTTGATTCCACCACCACCGGGTACACGCCTGGTGCTGCCTGCTAGGACCGGGTTCTTGCCGCTGAGCTATGACGACTACGCTCAGGCAGCCCGAAGGATCGGGTGCGAGGTCCGCATGGTGAGAGCAATGGCAGCCAAGGAATCGCATGGAACTGGTTTCGATTCCAGCAATCGTCCAACTCTTCTGTTCGAGCCGAAACTGTTTCTTTTGCTCAGCGGAAAGAAGGCGGAGTTCCGCCTTAAGTATCCGGACCTTACTGTACTTAGGGTTACGGCAGACGGAATAACTCCTAACTACGGCAGCTTCAACCTTCAATGGCAACATCTTCAACGTGCTTACTACCTGAACTCTAAAGCTGCTCTGTCTGCTTGCTCATGGGGGAAGTTTCAACTGATCGCACGGTATGCCTCTGAAAGCGGGTTCGGAAGTCCCGAACAGTTCGTTCGAGCTATGTGCGCATCGGAACAGGCTCAACTGGACGCCTTTGTTGCCAAAATTACGCGCAAGGAGTTGCAGCAAGGCATGCGAGATAAAGATTTCGACTGTATTGCGAACGTCTATAACGGAGCCAGGGGCAAGAACACTACTTATGCGAAACAACTTAGAGTCTGCTATGACCTTTCTCAGAACTAAGCTGTTGCTCGCAAGCTTCTCCACACTGGGATGTAACGATCAGTTGTTTGCGCAAACCAGTTTCAGACCGCTTCCCTCTAGTCAGGCTCGGCAGCTGGTCGAAACCATCCAAAGAGACCAGTTTCCGCGAGGGGCTGTTTTGAAATCATCTCCCAAGAACGTGTACGTACTTAGGGCTGCTGGACTTTCTGATCTCATCGCGATCCCCGTCACTATCCGATACCCGGTCAACGGGGACCTGCGTATGGGGTGCGGATTCTACTTCATCGATTCAACGCAGCATTCGCACTACACACAGATAAGCACAAATCCTGCGGAGGACTGTGTTGACATCACGGCGGTAGGTGCTGCGTCGGACGCTCTCTCCCACCCAAGGCTGATCGCGATCTACACGGCTCCTGCATCGGTGAACGGAGTGTTTACGGAACCTGTCGTGCTAAGTTGGGATAGAGGCCAGAACTCATACCGAGTGGATTCTAAGACAACCGAGTGGCTTTCGTTGCATGCCAATGTTGAAACGATCAGCCGCATTCGTAGACTTCTGATTACTCGCAAGTAGGTGCTGCCAGTAACCGCGCTACCTCTTCTCGCTCCTATGCTGCTCGTCTTCACCCATGAGCCTTAGGAATACAGAGGCCACGCCTTAGCCACTGACCGGTGTGGGAATTCGGGGTAGCTGCAATCTGTTCGGGGGTGCC
>CAXUIF010000261.1:0-3810 GCA_964250995.1 uncultured Acidobacteriaceae bacterium | reverse complement strand
GAAGAGGAGTGGGGACCAAGGCGGCTCCGTGGCGACAGGTCCGGATCATGCGCCCGCGCCAGAACAGGGCCAAGCCGCGCCGGCCAGTCAAGCCGTAAAGGGTTGGGGACCCGCTTCCGAACTGCTGGCTGCGTTTCGCGCACAGCGCGCCGGTGCGCTCGGGGGGCGAGGACGAGCGGCGGACGGGTCCGACGCTGGGCATGTGCCGGCCGTTGCATTGCCGCCGTTGGACGTGACCCCGCCCGGCGCGCCCATTGGCGCACCCAACCCGGACCCTTACGCCAGCAGCGACCTGGGAGGCGCCACGGTGCGGCTGGGGACGGTCCTGCTTAGCCACGCTTCCCGATTGGGCGATCTCTCGATGCGCTATGAAACGGGCCATAGCCCAGGACAAGACACGCCACAGGCCTGGACATCAATCAGCGACCAAGGGCGCTGCAAAACGTCGTTTGGTCCATGTCCGTCCAGCACGGCAGGGCGGCAAGCCTTGTGACCCGCGCGGTGCAGCAGGCCGGCCCTCAGGGCAACCTCTCCAATGACGCACATGACCGCAAGCTCATCGACAAGCTCTACGCCGTTCGCAATGCCTACGTTGACGCGCTGGGCCGGCCTGATCTGAAAGCCCGCTATGCTGCCGAGCAGCGCGACGCCCTCAGAGGGTTGGAGGGTGAGAAGCCATGACGCATCGGGGCTTGGCCAGCTTGGGCTTCGCTCTTGGGGCGGCGGCGTTGGTCTCGATCTCCGCTTCTCATGCGCAGTCCTACGAGCAGTGCCAGGCGCAGGCGGGCGGGGTCATCCCGAGCCTCAAGGATTGCGACGCTGCCGAACTGGGTCGTCGCGAGGCGATGCTGAACAGGCTTTACAAGCAGGTTCTGGCTGCCGTCGGCCCTGAGCGGCAGGAGGGTTTGCGCAAGGCCGAGCGCGCCTGGGTGGCCTTTGCCGACGCCGAGTGCGGCTTCCGCATGGCACCGGAAGTCGGCGGCATGGACGCGCCGTTGGTCCACAACGCTTGCCGCCTGGAGCTGATCGCACGCCGCATCGAGGATCTGCAAAAGGCGCTCAGGGTCGCGCAGTTCTAAAAGCCCTGCGTGGGAGGTACGCACCAGCGCTCCTCCACACGCACGTCGTAACCGTTGAGGAACCGATGAAGCGTTCAGTTCCTGCAGCAGTGACCTTCACGGCGTTGGCCGCCGTTCCCGCCCCGGCCCGGGCCAAACCACCAACATCGCTGTGCCGCGCGCCGGAGCCGGTGCTGTTCGCCTGTGACGTGGGAACCAAGACGGTGTCGATCTGTGGCCAGGAGCAAGGCGGTGCCGTTTGCCGATTCGGGCGCCTGGGCCGCGTCGAGACCGAGGTCCCCGGTCTGCATTTTGCCCAGCACACCTTTTGGGGCGGCGGCGAGACGCAGGTGTATGCCGACACCCCGACGCACCGGTACACCGTTTACGACCGAATGGTCAGGACCGGGTTCGACGACGAGGGGCACCACCTGTCCAAGATGACGGGAGGTCTGGTGGTGCAAAGCGGGGGGAGGACGGTCTTGAACCGGGAATGCGCGCAACCGTTAGGTCGCGAGCCGCCGGCCTTTGATCAGCGGCTGCTCGAAACGCTTGTGCCGGAGGGTGATTACGTCCCCCACTGAGCACCGAGCTGCCGCGAGCCGGGGCGAACTCGTCCCAGCGCCCCGGTAGCGGCGCCAACCGACACCCGGAGGCAGGTCGGAAGCATGAGGCACGCCCGGCTCGGCGTCGGCCACAATGGCGCGTCGGCGCGTGGAAGGAAAATTTGCTGATGTAAGAAAAAAAGCTTGCATCAACACCCCAGGAAACCGATCACTCTCCCTTAGAATGGCGGTGCCCGCGCGGCGCGGCTGACCATCCCACACCAACGGCTTCCCCACCCGCCCGGCACCCGCCGCGGCGGGTTTTTTCATGGGCAGAAAGGGCTTTATCCATGGGCATCCAGAACTTTCCGGCGATCCTGCAGCCGATCATCCAGCAGGGCTTCCTGGAGCGGGAGTTTTTGCAGGCGATGCGGTCCAAGCTCGGCTACCGGGCTTGCGCGGACCGGCAGGAGTTCGCGGTGGGGATCGGCGAGACGCTGACCAAAACGCGCGCGGGGCTGAAGCCCTCCGTGACCACGCCGCTGCCGCCGGCGACCAACACCAACTTCGACAACGGCCTCGTGCCGCAGGGCTGGGGCGTCGAGCAGTTCACCATCACCATCAACCATTACGCGGCGACGACCGACCTGAACATGGTGACGTCGCGGGTGGGGATCGGCAGCCAGTTCCTGCAGAACGCGGCGATCAACGGGGAGCAGGCGGCGCGGAGCCTGGACGAGCTGGCGCGCAACGCTTTGTTCGCGCCGTATTTCGGGGGGAACACGCGGGTGCGGACGGCGCTGTCGTCCGCGGGGCCGACGGTGGAGGTCGATGACCTCCGCGGCTTCACGACGGCGTTCGTGAACGGGGTGCAAAGCCCGGTGGGGGCGACGACGAGCCTGACCGTCACCATCGGGTCGGGCGTGTACACCGTGGTGGGGACGGCGGCGGACGCGACCAACGGCTCGACGACGCCGGGGGGCGTGTCGGGGACGATCACCTGCTCCTCCAACGTGAGCGTGTCGGATGGCGCCCTGGGGAACGCGGTGCAGGCGGCGAACGCCAGCGTCATCGCGCGGCCCGAGGGGCGCGCGACCGCGGCGGCGTTGGAGGCCACGGACGAGCTGACGATCAGCGTGCTGCTGGATGCGGTGAGCAAGCTGCGGCTCAACGCGGTGCCGGACATCGCCGGGTCGTACAACTGCTACCTCGATGCGGTGAGTGCCCGGCAGTTGTTCGCGGACCCGGACTTCCGGCAGTTGTTCCAGGGGGCGACGAGCGCCAACCAGGTGTTCGCGTCGGGCATGGTGAACAACTTCCTGGGGCTGCGCTTCATTCCGACGACGGAGGCGTACGTGCAGCCGCACCCGACGCTGCCGGGTGCCGTGATCCGGCGGCCGATCATCGTGGGGCAGGGGGCGCTGATCGAGGGGGACTTCGCCGGCATGGCGGCGACCGACGTGGCGCCGGCGGACAGCATCATCAGCATGGTGGACGGGATCGCCATGGTGACGCGCGAGCCGCTGGACCGCTTGCAGCAGATCATCGCGCAGAGCTGGTACTGGATCGGCGGCTTCTGCGCGCCGTCGGACACGCTGACCAACCCGAGCGTCGTGCCGACGGCGACCAACGCCGCGTTCAAGCGCGCGGTGATGGTGGAGCACATTGGTTGATTCTGGGGGTAAGGGGGCCGCGCCCATGCTGACCGAGGCAGAGAGGACGGACGCGCGGCGGTTCCTTGGCTACCCCGCGCACGGGGCGGACCTGTCGGGGGCCATGAGCTGGTGGTTCGTGCAGGCCGCGGGGACCGTGGAGTACCGGCTGGGCAACCTCACGGCGTCGGAGGAGGCGGTGCTGCGCACCTACCTCACGACGCTGGCCGGGCTGGAGCAGGCGATCCCGGACACCGGCGCGGGGCTGGACACCGCGTCGGCGGCCGGGTGGGTGCGCAATCCCCGGGAATTGCAGGACCGCGAGCGGCTGTTCGACCAGTGGCGGCGGCGGCTGTGCGGGTTCCTGGGGGTGGCGCCGGGGGCGAACCTGGCGAGTGGGGCATCCGTGGTTCTGGTGGTGTGAGGGGAAGATGGACGCAGCGACGCTTTCCGACCGGGTGAGCCGGGGGATGGGGGTGGCGGCCCGGGTGTTCGGCACGCCGTACGACGCATACCGGCCGCGGGGGGCCGTGGACCCGCTGCGGCCGGAGTTGC
>CAXUIF010000260.1:2146-3838 GCA_964250995.1 uncultured Acidobacteriaceae bacterium | reverse complement strand
TGCCCTCAACGCCCGTGACCCCTGCGCCCATCACAAACTCGCGGCCCCTCACCCCGCCGGCGCCGGTTCCTCCTGCAGCTACAACGGCGGAACTGCCGCCCGTTGCCGCCCGCCCGCCCGGCGCAGCCGAAACCCATTCATCCGCCGGAGCCCCCGGCTGGTACGTCATTGCCTACACCTACAACCACGAATCCCAGGCAGCCACGAAAGCCAAACGCCTCCGCCGTACGCACGACTCGCTCCATCCACAGGTCTTCAGCCCCAGCGGCCACGGACCCTACCTCGTCAGCCTCGGCGGCCCTCTGAGCGAGTCCGAGGCCAACGCCGTGCTTCGCCACGCCCGTCGCGCAGGCCTCCCACGCGATACCTTCGTGCGCCATTTCTGAGACACACTTCGGTGCACGAAGGCACATCAAGTCCACCTCGAAAACTTCATCTCGGCCTGAGACGAAGCCGAAGTGAAGAGACCTGCGGGATTGCTGCTGAATGCGTCGCTTCGTCGCTCAAAGAGAAAGGCCTCCCCTGTCGGGAGGCCTTTCCATCGTTCAGGAACTAAGTGGAGGGGAACTAAGCAGAACAGACCTCAAAGCACGATGGTCACAACAACTTCGATCACCAGGCGAGGCACTCAACCCAGGTAAGCCTACGGTCGTTCGCTCCGGCCACCCTCAAAACTCCACGTCCCCTACCCCACTCCCATCTTCCGAGTAGCTCCCCGCCTCCGGCCCGTCCATATCCTCTTCGCGCAGACTCAGCGCCAGCACCGTCCCCGACTCGAACTCCACCGTGAGTGCGTCCAGTTCTTCCAGCTTCGCCGTGCCCACCATTTCGCCGATCTGCGCGCACAAGGCGTTGCGGTACTCCGGCTCGCCAAATGCCACGGAAAAGTCCGCCAACAGCACATGAGGCCACGCGTACAGGGTCAGCATCGGTCCATCAAAGCGCAGGCGCAGGTAGTCCGCGATGAATTCCACCGCGGTCAGTTCCTGCCCCTCCAGCGCGCTAACGTCCACGACGCACCAATTCCTGCGCAGCTTCCGCGACCGTAGTCACCGGCTCACAATTCACCGGAAAGTTCACCGAGTTCGCAATGAAGCAAAGCTCGTGCGCCTGATGGTGTAACTCCCGCGCCCGCTCCATATCGGAGCCCGCCGCCACCGTTACCTCCGGCCGCAGCACGACCCTCTCAAAACGACCGCCGCCTGTGGCCGCCTCGAAGCGCATCGATCCCTCTGCCCGGTCCACATACGCCGTGACCACCACACCGTTCACGGCGCAAAGGTGCAGGTAACTCAGCTTATGGCAAGACGACAACGCTGCCACCAGCATCTCCTCGGGATTCCACCGCCCCGGCGTCCCATGGAACGCGAGATCCGAGGTTCCCGCAATCGGCGGCTTGCCCTCCGCTTCCAGCGCAAAGTCCCGGCTGTAGTGCTTATACCCGCTCGTCCCCGAACCGAGATTGCCAGTCCAGGTCACCGTCACGCCATACTCATGCAGATCCGTCATACGCCCTCCAAGACATCCTTCGCGTACCTTTCGCGCCCATAGCGTGAGCGCTTCTATCCCCGAGCTACCGAGCGCCCACCAACTCCTGTGTGCTCGCTGCCATCCCCGCCACCACCTCCGCCGCGGCGTCCATCTGCGCCCGCGTCGTCAGCTCCGTCGCACACCACAGCGCCGCGTTCTCCC
>CAXUIF010000260.1:0-2046 GCA_964250995.1 uncultured Acidobacteriaceae bacterium | reverse complement strand
TCCATCTGCGCCCGCGTCGTCAGCTCCGTCGCACACCACAGCGCCGCGTTCTCCCCCAGCTCCGGATACCACTTGCCGAGCGCCAGCCCGCCAATGATCCCCTTCGCCAGTAGATCCTCATTCGCCTGCGCCGCTGAAATTCCCGCATCCACCACATACTCATGGAACCGCGGCGAGCCCTCAAAGAGCACCGTCGCCCCGGCTTCCACCAGGCTCTTGCGCAAAAACGCCGCCTTGGCCAGGTTCTGCTCGGCCAGCTCTCGCAAGCCCTCTTTGCCGTACACGGTCATGAAGATCGTGACCATCATCGCCACCAGCGCCTGGTTCGTGCAGATGTTCGAGGTCGCCTTCTCGCGCCGAATATGCTGCTCGCGCGTGGATAGCGTCAGCACAAAGCCACGCTTGCCGTTCACATCCTTGGTCTCACCCACCAGCCGCCCCGGCATCTGCCGCAGGAACTTCTCCTTGCACGCGATCACGCCGCAATACGGTCCGCCAAACCCTACCGGCACGCCGAAGCTCTGCGCCTCCAGCGACACGATGTCGGCCTCCCGCGGAGGCTTCACGACGCCAAGCGAGACCGCCTCGGCGATCGAGACGATCAGCAGAGCCCCCTTCCGGTGCACCACCTCGGCTATGCCTGAAATGTCTTCGATCACGCCAAAGAAGTTCGGCGACTGCACCAGCACCGCCGCCGTGTCTTCCTGGATGGAAGCCTCAAGCGCCTGCAGATCCACACGCCCCGTCTTCGCGTCATAACCAAACTCGGCAATATCGATGCCCTGATGCTGCGTCGACGTCCGCAACACCTCGCGATACTCCGGATGCACCGTCCGTCCCACCACGCAGCCCAGCTTGTTGGTGACCCGGCAAGCCATCAGCACACTTTCTGCCGCGCCCGTGGACCCGTCATACATTGACGCGTTCGCAATTTCCATCCCGGTCAGCTCGCAGATCATCGTCTGGAACTCAAACATCGCTGTCAGCGTGCCCTGCGCGATCTCCGGCTGGTACGGCGTATAGCTGGTCAGAAACTCGCCCCGCTGCACCAGCGCATCGATCACCACGGGCCGATAATGCCGATACGCTCCCGCGCCCAGAAAGCTCGCAAACCGCTGGGAAGCGGGCAGCCGCGCCAGTTCACTCGCATCGCCAGAAGCCAGGTTCGCCGCATAGGCTTTGAACCGGTCAAGAATTTCGCTCTCCGACTGCTGTCGCGGAATGTCAAGATCCTGCGTGAGCCGGTACTCCTCCGGCACGCTCGCAAACAACGTATCCACAGAGGGAACACCAATCTCGGCGAGCATCTCAGCCCGGTCCTGCGGCGACTTCGGCAAATAGCGCATCGTTACGTTTCCCTTTACCTGAAACTGTCATCTCGACCGAAGCGAAGCGAAGTGGAGAGACCTGCAGTTTGCCGGCCCGGGCACATCCGCTGAGGAGCAGCTAATGCGCCTGCTCTTCCGCGACAAACGCCTCATACTCCGCCGCCGCCAGCAGCGCATTCGCCTCATCCGTATTCGTCACCGTCAGCTTCAAAATCCACGTCCCATTGGCATCCGCATTCAGCGTCTCCGGCGCGCCGCTCAGTGCCTCGTTCACCTCGGTCACCGTGCCCGAGATCGGCGCATACAGATCGCTGACCGCCTTGACGCTCTCCACCGACCCAAACGTCGACCCCGCCTCGATCGCCTGCCCCACCTTGGGCAGCTCCACAAACACAATGTCGCCCAGCGAGTGCTGCGCATAGTCCGTGATGCCAACGGTGCCGTTCTCGCCCTCAAGCTGCAGCCACTCGTGGCTCTTGGCGTAACGATAGATCTCCGGGTAAGCCATGCTGATGTCGTCTCCACTGCCGATTGTAGAAGATCAGAACCCCGAACCGTCGAGAGACTTGCGCCCTGCGAAACTACCAACGCGAAGTCCGCCAAGCAACGCAAAGGTGCGCAACGGCTGCCGTGGCGCACCTTCGCGTCCTTCGCGCCCTTGGCGTTGGTCTCTAAGTCGACAGGGGCGCCGTGATCACCGCCGCGCCCACCTTCGGTC
>CAXUIF010000259.1:0-3848 GCA_964250995.1 uncultured Acidobacteriaceae bacterium | reverse complement strand
GTTGGGCGCGGCGGGTGTACCCACGCCCGCGGGCTCGCTGCCGGTTGGCGACAAGTTGGACGCGGCGCTGGCCTGGGCCGAGGAGTTACTCGCGTTCGCGCCGGTCTGCGACGTATTGCGGACGGCCTATACGGATGCGCCCGGGTACAAGGCGACGCTGGCGAGCGGGTTCGGGCGGCTCTTATCCCACGTGTTTGCGGAACAGGGCCTGGTGGTGCTGGATGCGTCCGGGCGGGCGTTCCACGAGCTAGGTGCGCCGGTGCTGCGCGCGGCGATCGAGCAGGCGGATGAGTTAGAGACGGCGCTGCTGGAGCGATCGGCCGAGCTGGAAAACGCGGGGTACCACGCTCAAGTCAAAGTGGCAGCGGGGATGAGCTTGCTGTTTTTGATCTCGCCGGGGCCGGGCGGTGTGCCCGAGCGGCGGGCGCTGCGGCGGACGGCGGGTGGCGGATGGAAAGCTGGGCTTCAGGCATACACCACAGCCGATCTGCTGGCGCTGCTGGAGCATGAGCCGGAGCGGCTGAGCCCCAACGCGCTGCTGCGACCCGTAATGCAGGATGCCATTTTGCCGACAGCTGCCTACATCGGCGGTCCGGCGGAGATCGCCTATTTTGCGCAGAGTGCGGTGGTGTACCAGCGGTTGCTCCGGCGAGTGACACCGGTCTTGCCGCGGTTGTCGGCCACGTTGGTCGAGCCGCCTGTGGCCGAGATCATGGCGCGGCAGGAGTTGCAGTTTCCACAGGTGCTGGCCGCCAGGACGGCCGAGGAGTTGACCTTGCGTTTAGGGGCGCGGGCCATGCCCATCGAGGGCAAGCGCAAGCTGGCCGCCGCTGGGAACGCGTTGGATGCCGAGCTCGGGGGTCTGTTGGGGTATATGGAATCGCTGAGCCCGGACCTGGGGCGCGCCGCGGGGGTGAGCGCGAGCAAGATGCGCTACCAGATGAACCGGTTGCGGCGGATGGCGGCGCGGTTTGAGGCGGAGCGGGTGGGCTCACTACGCAAGCAGGCTAATGCGGTGGTGCTGAACCTGTATCCGGAGGGGCATCTGCAGGAGCGGCTGGTTGCGGGGGTGTGGTTTCTGGCGCGGTTCGGGGAGGCCCTGCCGCAGCTGTTAGTGGAGCATGCGGGGCAGGAGTGCCCGGGGCATCGGGTGTTGTGGATGTAGGGTGTGCCCGCTCCTGCGGTCCACCAGGCTGAGCGGAGCGAAGGACTTCCGTATCCTGCGCACCGGGGAACAACTCTTCAACGGCTGTAGTGAACATCGCTGCGATTTGGTCTGGGGAACTCCGATGGCTCGCAGGCTTTGGGCCATGACGGACCGTTGCGCTGCCTGCTGCTGGGTCGGAATGAACGATTCAGAGAGAAAGTCGCTCTGTGCACCCATGCCCTGCGGATCGGGAGAACCACGCCGCTTCACCACAGGCGACCTCTGGGGCAATGGTAGTCGAGCCAAGCCTTCGCGTCCGCGAGGGCCGCGGTTGCCCGGGGCGCTGGCTGCTCGTCTTAGAATGACCCTCGAGGTATTTTGGCGATGGGAATGAGCGATCAGCCGTTTGAGGTGACGTGCCCGGATTGTGGCGGTGTGCTGAAAGTTGATCCGGTGACGCGGGCGCTGATTGCGCACACGCCGGCGCCTCGCAAAAAGACCTTTGAGGATCTGGGGGCGGCGGCGCGAGCGCTCAAGGAGCAGGAATCGCGGCGGGACTCGATCTTTGCGCAAAGCGTGCAGGCAGAAAAGCAGCGCGACGATGTGCTGGAAAAGAAGTTTGCCGAGGCACTGCGGAAGGCGAAGGAAAGCCCGATGACGGGCAAGCCGCTGCGCGATTTCGATCTGGAGTAGATCAGCCTGCAGGGCGGCATGGTTCCGGATCGAGCTTGCGCAAATGCACGCAACGTTCTCCCTGCGTCGCAGGGGTACACGGTGTTCCGCCGTGGGACATCGAACGCTGCGCTCGTGCGCCAGCTAGCACCTTTGCGGGATCGGCTTTCCACCGCCATAGCGCAACAATAGGGGGGCAAGCGGTTCTGTAGAGGAGACCTTGGCGGTGCGCGGTGGCTGTGTCCGTTGCCATGGGCGGCACGGTTTGCGTTCGGGCAGGTCTGGAGGAAAGCGTTGTGGGAAGTGCCATCCTGTTCTCCAAGGTCGATGCAGCCGCGGGCCGCTTTCCTGAGTTCGTTTCAGAGTTCCGAAGCTTCTTCGAGCAACAGGGCTTGCCGGTAGGGACAGCAGAGGCCCTGCGGCCGCTAGTCGAGCGCCTTGAAACGGACAGTGCGTTCCGGGATGATCTTGGCTCGATGTTGAACGTGCTCTGCAGGCATGAGCAGGGAATCAGCTATCTGGAGATGTTCGGGTTGCTGCTTGTGGCTGCAGCCGGTCAGGACAGCGCGGACGAGCTGCCGTTCCTGACGGCTCTTGAAGAGCCAGTACAGAAGCTTTTTCAGTTCGTCGTGGAGGCGCGACAACCTACACCAGAGGACCATCAGCCGGCCACGCCCCCTCAGGAGGCGGACGATGTGCCGGGGCAAGCGGAGGAGTTTGAGGCAGCTTGGTCCTCAGGAGCGTCAACGCCGGAGCCGTTGCCGGAGGTCTTGGGGGGAGCGAAGCGTGGTTCGGTACTGGCCCGGGCCCTGGCCATCTCGGCGGATGAGGAGAGCTTCGCATACAGCGCCCCTATGCTACGCGATAGCTCGGCGATGCAAGCTGAGCGTCCTGGGCAGTCCGGCACGTCTGCGTCATCCACTGTGGCGGCTGCAGCCCAGCCTGGGCCGGCAGTTGCGCCTCAATCCGGGTCGGCCATAGCGCGGCAACCCCAGTGGATGTGGGCTGTGGGCGGCGTGGTGCTGGGGCTCTTGATCGGGCTGGTCTTGAGCCAAGTCCTGGGCCAGGTTGTTAGCGAGGTATGGCCGTGGCGGGCGGGTGTGCAGACGGCAGCACAAGGGCCGGACGGAGCGGCGAGCCGGCAGCGCGCTGGAACTTCCTTGAGAGGTCATGGCGCGATGGCCCCCATCCGGCGAGAAGCACCTCCCGGGACGACAAGGGGGGGCGCCTTCGACGCTGCAGAAGAAAAGCACGCGAGGACGGTTGTAAGCCGCATCGGCGACGCAGAGGTGCCCGTGTCTTCCCGTTCCGGTCGGGGCACCGAAAGGGATGCGGCGGGGGCTCCTTCTGCGCATGAGGTGGCAACCTCCCCCACTTCTTCCCCCCGTAACCGGTCGAGCTCAGATCTCTCCAATGTCGGGCTGGGGCGCGGGCCGACCATCGGGAGGGTGCGCAGCGTGGACCTGAATGCGCCTTCGCAGCCGGGTTCTTTGAGCGGAGCTCGTGGAGCGAGGCCACGTCTGCCGCCTGTGGTGACGGGGACGTCCGGGATCATGGCGGCGAATGTGATCTCTGCGCCAGCGCCCGCGTACCCGGAGCAGGCGAGCGCGGCCCGCGTGCAGGGCGAGGTGGTGATTGAGGCCGTCGTAGGCCGGGACGGCAACGTCGTGGACACCCGGGTGGTGAGCGGCCCGGAACTGCTGCGGGAGGCGGCAGTGCAGGCGGTGGAACGCTGGCAGTTCCGGCCATACGAGGTGGATGGAACGCCCGCCGAGATTGCCACGACGGCGCGGCTGCAGTTCCGGCTCAGCCCGGAGTAGAGAAGCAGCTCCTTGGCGGCAGCGGGGCTTCCATTTCACTAGACTGAAGGGATATGCCGCCAATTTTGAATGCCCAGGGTGTCTCGAAGCGCTTTGGGGCTGTGCCACTGTTTCAGGATATTTCGTTTGCTGTAGGGGATGGGGACCGCATTGGCCTGATTGGGCCGAATGGGGCGGGCAAATCCACGCTGCTGCGGATTCTGGCGGGG
>CAXUIF010000258.1:0-3890 GCA_964250995.1 uncultured Acidobacteriaceae bacterium | reverse complement strand
AATGGTGCGCCCGAGACGATTCGAACGTCTGACCTACAGCTTCGGAGGCTGTTGCTCTATCCAGCTGAGCTACGGGCGCCCTTGGGGGGAAGGGAACCCATTTAGGGTAGCATGGGGTGGCCATGACCTTGAAGACCCCAAAGACCCCAAGACTCCCGAAGACTCGCCTGCTTCTCCCCGTCCTCGCCTTCGTTCTCCTAAGCTCCGCCTCGGGGCACGCGCAGACGCAAGCCCCTTGCGCCGCCAGCGCCGCGGCTGACCACGGCAAGTCCGTTGACGGGAAGCCACTTGCTTCGCCCGCAGCCACAGCCGACGTTACGCTGGGCGGCAAAGCGCTTTCCATTCACTACAACGCCCCGTCCGTACGCTGCCGGACCATCATGGGCGGCCAGGTGCCCTACGGCAAGGTCTGGCGCACCGGCGCCAACCCGGCCACCAGCTTCACCACAGCTGCCGCTCTCACCCTCGGGACGCTCCACGTCCCTGCGGGTAAGTACACGCTCTACACCCTGCCGGCGGCCCCCGGCACGCCGTGGCAGCTCATCGTCAACAAGGAAACCGGCCAGTGGGGCACGGTGTACCACGAAGCCCAGGACCTCGGCCGCACGCCCCTGCACGAGACCGCCCTCCCCTCGCCCCAGGAAGTGATGAGCATCACCTTCGAGAAGACCACCGGCACCACCACCCAGCTTCACATCCGCTGGGAAAAAGTGGATGAGTGGGTCGCGGTGCAGCTGGCGCAGTAAGCGAAAGATCACTCCTGACGCAAAGGTCGCGAAGGTTCCCGCAAAGGGCCGCTACGAAACCGTCGCGCACCTTGGCGTAACCTCCGCGCTCGTTGCGTCAGTTGTTGTGTTTGGTCGCACTCAGAAGCCATTCACGCGACGGTAGATGCCATCCCGAAGTCTTTCCACATTGAAGTTCAGCAGCAAGCCCAAATGCCAGTCTGAAAGTTTCAGATACGACACAAGCTGCGACAAATGCACAGGCGCGATAGTCTCAAGCGATTTGACCTCCACCACCAGTTCGCGAGCCACAAGGATGTCGATTCTGTACCCCACATCAGAAAGCTTCACCCGTCGTATACCAGAGGAACGGCCACTTCGGTCGCAAGTTCCAAGCCGTCCTTGTGCAGCTCGTAGACGAGACAGGCCGTGTAAGCACTTTCCAGTAGCCCCGGGCCAAGTACGGTATGCACCCGGAAAGCGGCATCCAGCGTCCGCTTAGCCAGAAGATTTAAGGCCTCAGAGTCCACCCGCTCTTACCACTCCTTGGCTGCCGTACCTACCTGCACCGGCTCCTTCGCCACCGGGGCCTTCCACCGCAACACGGGCTTTCGTGCCGCGGTCGTCTCATCCAGCCGCTGCAGCCGCGTCGTGTGGGGGGCGGTCATCACCAGTTCGGGATTCCCCTCCGCTTCGCGCGCGATCTGCTCGAGCGCATCCACCAGCAGGTCCAGCTCTTCTTTCGACTCCGACTCGGTAGGCTCGATCATCATCGCCCCCTGCACGACCAACGGGAACGAAACCGTGTACGCGTGGAAGCCGTAGTCGATCAGCCGCTTCCCCATATCGCCGGTCTTCACGCCGTGCTTCGCCTGCAGCTTGTCGCTAAAGACCACCTCATGCAGCGACGGCGACTTGTACGGCAGTTCAAATGTCCCCTCGAGCTTTTTGCGCAGGTAATTCGCATTCAGCACGGCGTCTTCGGTCGTCTGCCGCAAGCCATCCGGCCCGTTCGCCAGGATGTACGCCAACGCTCGGATAAACATCCCGAAGTTGCCGTACCACGCCTTCACGCGCCCCACGCTTTGCGGCCGGTCGAAGTTGAAGCCCAGCGACCCATCGCCCCGCGTGATCACCACCGGTGTCGGCAAAAACGGCTCCAGGATCTTCTTGCAGGCCACCGGCCCCGATCCTGGACCGCCGCCCCCATGTGGCGTGGAAAACGTCTTGTGCAGGTTCAGGTGCATCACGTCCACGCCAAAGTCCCCCGGACGGGTCTTGCCTACCAGCGCGTTCATATTCGCGCCGTCCATGTAGAGCAGCGCGCCTTTGGCATGGAGGATGTCCGCAATCTTGTGAATGTCCGACTCAAACACGCCGATGGTCGACGGATTGGTCAGCATCAGCGCCGCCACATCCTCGTCGACTAACTTCTCCAGCTCCGCAAGGTCCACCATGCCCAGCGCATTCGACTTCAGGTTCGCCACCTGGTAGCCGCAGATCGCCGCCGTCGCCGGGTTCGTCCCATGCGCCGAGTCCGGGATCAGAATCTTCTTGCGCGCGTTGCCCCGGCTCTGGTGGTACGCCCGCACCAGCAGGATGCCCGTGAACTCGCCGTGCGCGCCTGCCGCGGGCTGCAGCGTGATGCAGTCCATGCCCGTGATCTCGATCAGGCACTCGCTGAGCAGCTTCATCAGCCCCAGCGCGCCCTGACTTAGGCTCTCCGGCTGGTACGGATGCGCCTCCGCCAGCCCTTCCAGGCGCGCCACCGCCTCGTTCACGCGTGGGTTGTACTTCATCGTGCACGATCCCAGCGGATACATGCCCAGATCGATCGCGTAGTTCCACGTCGACAGCCGCGTAAAGTGCCGGATAATCTCAATCTCGCTCAGCTCCGGCATCACGCCCAGGCCGTCCGTGCGCACGGCGTCGCCCAGCAGGGAAGCGGCGTCCACCGCCGGCACGTCCAATTCCGCCAGACGGTACGCCTTTTTGCCCGGCGAGCTCTTCTCAAAGATCAGGTTTTCATTCTGATTGACGTGCGTCGTTGCCTTCTTCGGTGTTCCTACAAACTTTTCGTCTGCCATGCTCTTCCTTTAGCGGTCCGCATCCCGTGCGGGCCTCGAAACCTGCGTCATTACAAGGTTCTCATACCACTGGACGCCACTTGTGACCGGCCCAAAAAGCGCTCACGCTACGGTCACCAGGGTGACGCGGAGGTTGCAAAGCCGTCGCGCCCTTGGTGTGAGCGCCTGTGCCGGCCCCCGGGCCAGCATCCGTTACCTCTTTTGGTTCGCCGATCCCCGTTTTCCACGCCGCCCGGGCCAACGCAAAACTTCTTCGCCCGCTTCGTTCACAATAGAGGGGAGGCCAACCTGCCTCCGCCCGGGAGGAACTCCCTCCGGCACCATGGCCTGTGCGCCCAAACGCCTGCTGCCTCCCCGGACCTCCTCAAACTGAACGAAACGGAGCGTACCCGCTATGCATCTTTGGACCGAATACGAAGGCCGCACCATCGCCGAGCACTACACGCTGGGCAAACTCCTTCGGTCGGAGGGCCGCAACGGCTTCTTCGCCACTGCCGACCAGGACGGTCACCCCGCTGTCATTCGCCTCACCGAGGCCCACTTCGATGAGGCCGAGCAGCTCCAACGCTGGCGCCACGTGGCCGAGGTTCACCAGGACAACCTCATCGAAATTGAACAGGTCGGCCAAACGACCTTCGAGGGCGTCGCCCTCACCTACGCCCTCATGGAGCCGGACGACGCCAATCTTGGCGACGTGCTCAAGGAACGCCCGCTCACTACCGCCGAGACGCTCCAGGTCGCCAAAGCCGTCCTTGCCGCGCTCAAAGCCCTGCACGCCAGCGGCCTCGTCCACGAGCACCTGGAGCCCAGCAACGTCCTCGCCGTGGGCGAAACCGTCAAGCTCCGCTCCGACTGCGTCCGCGAGTGCATCGCCGACGGGGAATTCAACACCCCCGAGGCCTGCGCCGAGCTCCGCCGCCGCGACCTCCATGGCTTCGGCACTCTGCTGCTTCGCTGCCTTACGCTGGAAACCGAGTGGGTGCCCGCCCACAACAACCTCCCCGATCCCTTCAAGCGCCTCATCCCGCGCGCCCTCGACGGCACCTGGACCCTTGATCAGCTCAGCAGCGCTCTCGAC
>CAXUIF010000257.1:0-3927 GCA_964250995.1 uncultured Acidobacteriaceae bacterium | reverse complement strand
AGGGACGGCTTAGGCCGTCCCTCTGGCTTTCCGTGCTGCACTAGAATGGGACCGCGACAGGGTGACGGTTTGCCGGCGCGGTGATGGAGACAGCTTGCTGAAGCGAGGGCAATGCGCGGTGTTGGTCTGGGCCATCCTCTTCGTCCGTGGGACGGCCTGGAGCCAGGCCGAGGTGCAGAGCCTGCTGCAGCGGGGCAGCGGGGCCATGCAGCACGGCGACCTGCCCGGGGCGGAGCGGGCCTTCCGCGAGGCCACACGGGTAGCGCCGCGCTCCGCGGAGGCGGCCATGGGACTGGGCTTGGTGCAGTTGCGCGGGGGCTCAGCAGAGGACGCCGCGGCGTCGCTCAGCAAAGCCGCCGCACTCGGCCCGCAGCTGGGGGGCGTGCATCTGTTTCTCGGCATCGCGCAGTACCAGCTGGGCCGCGCGGCGGACGCCATTGCGAGCCTGCGCGCGGAGCTTGCGATGAGTCCGGACAGCGTGGAAGCCGCGACGTGGCTGACCATCGCGCTCCTGGGGACCGATCGGTCCGCCGAGGCCGTTCCCGTGGTGGACCATGCCGTCGCACTCAAACCCGCAGACCCGGACCTGCTCTACCTGCAGGCCAAGGCGCACGGCGCGGTGGTGAAAGGGGCGCTGGCGCAGCTGTATGCACTGGACCCTGATTCCGCACTGGTGCATCGGGCGACGGCGGAGAGCCTTGACGGTTCAGGCGAAACAGAGAAGGCGATCGCGGAGTATCAGGCGGCGCTGCGCAAGCAGCCAGGCAGTCCCGACCTCCTGGAAGCGTTGGGCGACGAGGAGCAAAAGGGTGGGCATGTGGAAGCGGCCGCGGCCGCGTTTGAGCAGGAGCTGAAGGCAAATCCGAACAGCCCGGTGGCGCTTTACGATCTGGGGCGGCTCGATGTCGAGCGCGGCAAGCCGGCGGAGGGCATTGTGCTGCTGCGGCGCGCACAGGCCGGGCACGCGGGCTCTGCAGCGACGGAGTTTTATCTTGGACTGGGTCTAGCTGAAACCGGCCAGAACGAGGAAGCGGCCCATTGGCTGCAGGCCTCACTGGTGCATGATCCGCCGGCGTTTGTGCAGCAGGGTGCGTGGTACCAGCTGGCGCGGGTGTATGGGAAGCTGAACCGCAAGGGGGAGCAGCAGGACGCCCTCGCTCATCTGAAGACGGTGCTGGAGGCGCAGAACCGGAACAAGGAAGCCACGGCCAGGGCGGCGCGGGCGCAGACGCCGGCCGCCAACGCCACGCAGGCAGGGCAGCCGTGAGCTTGGCCGCGCGGGATCCCGCCCGCAGGCTGTTCGGCTGGCTGCGACGCGAGGCACAAGTAGTGGGTGTGGCCGGTGTGCTGCTGCCGGTTTGCGGATCGGTGGTGTGGGCGCAGCAGGCGCCTCTCGCAAAGCCGCCCTCGGTCGCCACAGGAGAGGCTCTGCTCCAGGAGCGCCGGTATAGGGAGGCAATGGATGCTTTCGAAGCAGCCCTGGCGGCTTCGCCGGCCAACGCTGCGGCGCGGGAGGGCGAGGTTGCGGCGGCCACCGCGTGGGCGCTGGAGGGTGTGCGGCAGGGGCATCCGGAGCAGGCGATGGAGGTGCTGGAACGCGGGATCGGCGTCCTGCCCACGGAACCGGAGTTGCTGCGCAGCTTTGGCATCGAGGCCACGACGCTGAAGCAGTTTCCCATCGCGGAGCAGGCGCTCCGGGCTGCGGATGCAGCACGGCCGCACGACGCAAAGACCGTGTACGCGCTCGCAAGGCTGGAGACGGAAGAGCAGCACCTTCCCGAGGCGGAACGAGATCTTCAGGCGTATCTGGCACTGCGGCCCGACGATGCTTCGGCGTACTTCGGGCTGGGGCACATCTACGCGATGCGGCAACAAACGACGGAGGCACGGGCGGCGTTCGCACACTCGCTGACGCTGCAGCCCTCGCAGACGGAGTCGTACTATCAGCTGGGTCAGCTGGACCTGGAAGCGCACCAGGACGAGGCGGCGCAGAAGGAGTTTGCGCAGGTGCTGGCGCGCGCGCCCCAGCACGCGGGCGCGCTAACCGGCATGGGGCAGCTGGCGCTCCGGGCCAAGGACTACGCCGGGGCGGAACAGCTTCTGGCTGCTGCCGAAAAGAGCGATCCGGCGTACCAGACGCCGCACTACTTTCGCGGGCTGGCGCTAGCCAAGCTGGGGCGGAAGGACGAGGCCGCAGAAGAACTCCGGCGAGGCGACAGCCGGCCGCATGCCGTCGTGCCGGGCGCTGCAGGTGAGGGTGAAACGGGTGCTGGTCCGAAGGGCGAGATCAAGCCGTAAGAAAGGTGGCGAACGCTGTGGCGATTGTGGCTGGAGTGGATTTTGGAACGCTGAGCACGCGGGTGACGTTGCTGGACAGCGAGGCGGGGCGGCTCGGCACGGCGTCGGCGAGTTACCCGCTGCAGCGCACGCGCGACGATCCGGACTTCGCTACGCAATCGCATGAGGATCAGATGAACGCGCTGGTGAAGGCCATGCGCGCGGTGTTGGCGCAAACGGGCGTAGACGGCACAGCGGTGGAAGCGCTGGCGATCGATACGACAGGATCGAGCGTGGTGTTCGTGGATGCCGGCATGCAGCCGCTGGACGACTACTACCTGTGGTGCGATCACCGGGCCCTGCGTGAGGCGCAGCAGATCACGGAGTTGGCGCACCAGCGTGGGTTGGAGGCCATCGCGTGGTGCGGCGGCGTGTACTCGCATGAGTGGGGCTGGGCGAAGCTGCTCCATTGGCTGCGGCATAACCCGGAGAAGCGTGCACGCTTTGCGTCCGCGTTTGAGCACTGCGACATGGTGGCGGCGACGTTGTGCGGCGTGCGCGATCCGCAGGCCGCCAAACGCAGCGTGTGCGCGATGGGGCACAAGTGGCTATGGAACCCGAGGTGGGGCGGGTATCCACCGGAGGCCTTCTTGACGGAGGTAGATCCCCTGCTGGCGGGGGTGCGGGAGAAGATGGCCGGCGAGGTGCTGACCTCGGACCATCTGGCGGGGCATCTGGCGCCGGAATGGGCCGAGCGCCTGGGGCTGCGCGCCGGTCTGCCGATCCCGGTGGGTGCCTTCGACGCGCATTGGGATGCCATCGGCGCGGGCTGTCGCGAGGGCGATGTAGTCAATGTTGTGGGTACGTCCACGTGCATCATTGCGATGGGCGAAAAGGCCGGTCTGATTCCCGGCGTCTGTGGCGTGGTGCCGGGCAGCGTCGACCCTGCGCTGGTGGGCGTAGAGGCGGGACTGTCCGCTGTGGGCGACATCTTTGAGGCGATTGCGCGCCGCGCCGGCACAGACGTAAAGGCGCTCTCGCAGGGGTTGGAGGCGTACCGGCCGGGGCAGACTGGCCTGCTGCGGTTAACGTGGGACAACGGCGATCGCACGGTGCTGGTCAACTCGGAGCTGGGCGGCGTGACGCTGGGATGGCATCTGTTGCACACGGCGCAGGATGAGCTCTTTGCAGCCATTGAAGGCACGGCGTTTCACACGCGAATCGTCCTGGAGCGGCTGGCTGAAGGAGGGGTGCCCATCGAGCGCGTGATCAATGCGGGAGGCATTCCGCAGAACAACGCGGGGCTGAACCAGGTCTACGCGGACGTGTTGGGCAAACCTGTGTTGGTTCCCGACAGTCCGCCTACGAGCATTGGGTCGGGTATCTTTGCGGGTCTGGCTGCGGGGGTATTCTCGACCATCGCCGAGGCACAGGAGCGGATGTGTCCCAAGCACAAGGTGTACAAGCCACGGCCGGAGTTTGCCGGCGTCTACGAGCGGCTGTATGGGCTGTATCGCAAGCTGTACTTCGGCTTCGGGCAGCGCGAGGCGGCGCCGGTGTCGCTAGGGGATGTGTTGCCGGTGCTGCGGGAGATTGCGGCGGAGGCTGTGCGGGGCGGGGCGGAAGGAGTGTTGGCGGGGCAGCATGCCC
>CAXUIF010000256.1:0-3974 GCA_964250995.1 uncultured Acidobacteriaceae bacterium | reverse complement strand
CGAATGTCCTGGCAAACGAAGATATAGCCGCTCGCGGCCAGTTCGGGCTTGCCGGTCTCCAAAGAGTGCGCGGTCTGGAAGCACACACCGTACGGCGTGCGCTGCAGCAAAAACGGCAGCGGCGGCCCCCCGCGGGCACTGCCTTGCGGGCGGTAAATCACGGCATGGAGCTTGACGCCGTCCCGCGCCGGGATCATGACCTCACGGCGCACATACAACGGCCCGTGGTAGTCGGGCGGCGGAGCCTCGTCCTGCACGCCGGCGGGATCGGGCGTAATCGCCTCAGGCTCCTGCGCGTAAGCCGGCTTCGCGCGTAAAGTCAGCCAGGCGCACACCAGAGCCGCGCACGCCCTTTCCGCTCGGTTCACGCGGGGGCTCCCTTTACTGTCCTTGACCCGTCAGATTGCCAGGGCTCGCCATACATTGCCACCCCTGCCGCGAGTGTGAGCCGTCACAAAACGGCCGTTTCTCGCTCAAGCCGCAACGGCAAAGACTGACCGCCGGCTTGCCCGTCAAGTCCCACTGCTTCCCATCTGCATCTGTGAGCACAATGTGCCCTTCTACCCGCAACGGCCCGTTCGGCCGTACGGTGATTCTTACCGGTTCCTCTGCCAAGTGCTGCTCCTGACTTTGCTATGTCGGTTCAGGATAGCAGTGCCACGCCATGACTGTGACAGCGCCTCTAGCGCCAGATCCGCGCCATCTCCAAAACGAACCCGGCTACAGGACCTTCCCTATACACCGCGCTTACGCCTTCCAGCACATCGGGCTGAGCCGCACCCGGGCGGTACACCTCCACGATCTGGCGTTCGGGGTCGATTAGCCAGGCCAACGCGGCGCCGTTGGCGATCCACTGACCCATCTTGGCCTGAAGATCTTTCAAACGGTCTGCCGGCGACCGTCACTCAATCACAAACTCCGGGCAAACCGGGGCAAACCCTCGTCGCCTCTCCTGTGAGACCGCGTTCCACCTAACCCATGAAAGGAAAGCAGCATCGGGAGACCGCATGGAGTCGTCCGAAAGCCGGAACCCCGTAGAGGAGCTAAAGGTCGCACCGGCGTTCGCACCCCTCGCCCATGCGCTCAGCTGGTAGTTGATTTCGGAATCAACCTCGCCCGCGTCTGTCCCGGTAGGCGACGTGATGGTCAGTTCTCCATTCGGTTCGCGCTCAATGCGCAGCAGATCGTTCACGGCGCAAAACCGCAGCAGCTCGTCGTCCGAGAGAGGGTGCTCGGTGCGAAGCCGAACCGGCAGTTCAAGTGCTTGCAGACTAAACTCCATGCCAGCAGTCTACTGCCAGACTTCAGGCACGCCCTCTGAGCCGCTGTATACGGGCGGAAGGTGATCGAAGTGCTTGCAAACCGTGCAATCTCGCGTGATTTAGCGCGCGTCCTTCAGGCACGCCTGCTGCGCGGCCAGCAGCTCGCGGATGCCGGTTTCCGCCGCATCCAGCATGGCGTCCAGCTGCGCGCGCGAGTAGGTGTCCCGCTCTGCCGTGGCCTGCGTTTCGACCAGCCCCCCGGAGGCGGTCATCACGACGTTCATGTCCACCTCCGCCCGGCTATCTTCCTCGTAGTTCAGGTCCAGCAGAACCCGGCCGTCCACCACACCAACCGAGGTAGCCGCCACCATTTCACGCAAGGGGCTCTGCTTCAGGGTGCCCGCCTCCACGAGTTTGCTGAGCGCCAGGGCGAGCGCCGTGCAGGCCCCGGTCACCGCCGCCGTGCGTGTGCCCCCGTCGGCCTGCAACACGTCGCAGTCCAGGATCACGGTGCGTTCCCCCAGCAGCTTCATGTCCACCACCGACCGGAGACTGCGGCCGATCAGCCGCTGAATCTCATGCGTGCGCCCCCCGACCTTGCCCCGTTCGCTTTCGCGTGGCGTGCGTGTCAGCGTGGCCCTCGGTAGCATGCCGTATTCGGCGGTCACCCAGCCGCGTCCCGAGTTGCGCAGCCAGCCGGGCAGTGTGCTTTCAATACTGGCATTGCACAGCACACGAGTATGCCCGGCTTCGATCAACACGGAACCTTCAGCGGTAGCCACAAAATGGGGGGTCAGGCGCAAAGGGCGGGCAAGGAGGGGCGATCGACCATCGCCCCGCGGCAAATCAACGTCAGAAGGCATGGCTCGATTATAGGAAAGCGCCGGTACGGAGGCACCGCCGGTCGTTCCGACCCGTATCCGGACAGGGCGCGACGCGTTTTGGTTACCTTTCGGCAGGGCACTGCAACTAAAGCCCAGTTCCGCTGCGCGTACGCAGCATGTTTAGCTTGAGTCAATGCAGATCCAGAGCTTGCCCACTGCAGCTGTTCTCAGCCCTCCGGAACGCTTCACCCCACGGAGCGTGCGCCCGCCCGCACCTCTGCTCGGCGGAGCCGTTGGCGCGCTCAACGTGCTCATCGTGGAAGACGATGAGGTCATGCGCGGCGCCTGTGCCGGCATCGCGGGCAGCCTCGGCTGCCACGTGCGGACGGCGCATTCCGTAGCCGCTGCACGTTTGCTCCTGGCGGAAGCTTCCGTAGATGTGGTTTTCCTGGATATGCGCTTGCCTGGTGGCAGCGGGGACTCTCTGCTGGAGGAGATCCGGGCGACCCACCCGCGTACCTTCGTCGTCATCATGACGGCCTATGCCACGGTTACGTCCGCTGTTGAGTTGATGCGCAACGGTGCCGGCAACTTCCTGCAAAAGCCGTTTGCGCTCGATCAGGTGAGCGCCGTGCTGCACGAGGTGGCCAAGCGTCGGCAGGGTTCGGAAGCGAATCGGGCCCTGCAGGACCGGCTTCAGGCAGGACTCGCGGCCGGCCGCCTCATTGGCGAGTCTGCCGCTATGCAGAAGCTTTTTCGGATCCTGCCCAAAGTTGCCTTCACGCATCACCCCGTTCTCATCACCGGCGAGCGTGGCACGGGCAAAGAGGTGCTCGCCCGCGCCATTCACGCCAACGGTCCCCATGCCCTCAGTCCCTTTATCCCCGTAGATTGCGATTCGCTGGAGCCGTCGCGCTTGGAAGCCGAGCTCTTCGGCTATGAGCAGACTGCAGAGGCCGGCGGCCGTCGCCGGATCGGGCTGCTCGCCTCTGCAGGTCACGGCACGGTTTACCTGGCGGAGATTGGCTCACTGGAACCGCCCACACAAGCCAAGCTGCTCCGGGCATTGCAGGAACGGCAAATCCGGCCCGCTGGCGGGAGCGCGCCCGTGCCGCTCGAAGCTCGCGTTTTGGCATCGTCCAGCTGCGATCTGGAGTTTCTTGTCGGGGAAGGACGTTTTCGGCGTGACCTCTTCTACCGGCTCAACATCGCTAAGCTGAGCGTGCCGCCTCTACGGGATCGCCCGGAGGACATCCCCCTCCTCGTCGAGCACTTCCTTGACCGGCAACGGCGCGAACGAAACCTGCCGTACGCGCTGACAGACGAGGCACTCGAGTCCATTATGAACTACTCCTTTGGGGGCAATTTGGAGGAGCTGGAAGCGCTGATCGAACACGCTTGCGCCTTTTCCAGTGGATCGCTCCTGCATTTCGGTGACCTATCTCCGCAGGTCCAGAATTATGTGCAAGCCAGCACGGCCGAGTCCCTTCCGGAAGACGCCGGCGCTGCGGAGAACAGCCCGCTGCTGCCCCTTCATCTGCTTGAAAAACAGGCCATCCAGATGACCCTGAAGCAGTTGAAGGGCGACAAACTGCTGGCCGCTAAACACCTTGGAATCGGCAAGACGACACTCTACCGCAAGCTGAAGGAGTATGGCATCGGTGACGACGGAAGCTGAAGTAATGGCGACGCCCTCGCCTTTGTCGATCGTGCAACTAGCATCCGAACCGGCTGCAGCCGCGGTCGCTCGTCTCTTGGCCGATCAATTGGGCGCGACAGTCACCTCCGTTGAGGACCGGCGTGAGTGCCAGGAAACGTTGCAGCACAACCTGTTTCACGTGGTCTTGCTGGAAGAAACGGTGACGCTGGAGAACCCTGCGGCTGCAGA
>CAXUIF010000255.1:0-3983 GCA_964250995.1 uncultured Acidobacteriaceae bacterium | reverse complement strand
CCACATGCCCCGTTTGCACGGCTGAGCTCACCTGCGCCGGCCCACCCTGAGGCACGTTTTCAGGTGAAAAGCTCACCTCCAGCGTGTCGCCCGTGCTACGCTGCCGGGCCCCGTCTGCCCCGCTCTGCTCCATCTGTGTGTGCCCCGAGCCGCTCATCTGCTGCGCCTCCAACCGTCCCCCTACGCCTACCCGGAACTCGGTCGTTAGCTGATCGGCGCTTACATGCGTCTCGGCTGCGTGACCGTCGCGCAACCCCGTCTTCGCGGAGGATCCCAGCTCTGCCCCACCCGTCATCAGCACTCGCCGAAGCAGCGGCTTTTTCGCCGTTCCACCTTGATCTGCCCCGAAGCTCGCCAGCATCTGCTCCGCCCGTAGCTGCCGGTTCTGCGCCCCACCGCCGCGCCCCGCCTCCATGTCCGCGAAACGCACCCCTCCAGCAGCCTTCGCGGTGCTCAACTGGCCCTGCGCCGTCCAAACCAGGTCCAGCGTGTTGGCCGAACCCTGCGCCGGCTGACCCGGGTCGGTGTCGGTGAACCGCACCCTCGTGAACAGGCGCGCCTGCTGCGGCCGGTCCTCCGCCCCAAACGCCACCGTCATCCCCGGAGCCGTGACCACCCGTGTGCCGTCCCGCAGCTCTACCGCCCCCTGCGCTTCCGCGGTCTGCAATGTGCCATCCCGATGCAAATGCAGCAGCGTCTGGCCGGCCCGGGCACTGCGATCTCCCGCGTTCAGCACTGCCGCGGTGAGATTGGCTGTGTTCGCCCGCTGGTCCAGCTCCGCGTGCGCCGTTGTCAGCGTGAACTGCTGGTCCCGCGCCGTTCCAGCCATGCGCACCTCGGCCAGCAGACGCACGACGCTGTGGTCTGTATCGAACTCCGCCCCGCGCGAGGTACACGTGATTCCCCGAAAGCGAAACTCCGCTGGTTCACCCGTGGCTGCAACGCCCAGTTTGCGCATGTAGACCAGCCCGCTGGTGCGCACATGGATGAGTCCAGGGTTGTCTGCCTCTTCGGCTTCAAGGCCGAAACCGAGGTCCGGTCGCGCGCCCGCGAGCGGCGCCTTGCCCCCCGGTTCCGGTGCCTGCAGGTCCATATGGACCTCGCCAAATGCCCGAGCCACGCCAGCCTCCTGGTCGTATTCGAAGTCCTTGCCGTAAATGCGGTCGTCCCGGCCCGGTTCCCGGCCGTAGAGAATCAGCACCGCATCATGGAGCGCCCAGCGGTTCTTGCCCTCAGGCGTCGCCTTGGACGCATGCAACGTAAAAACTGTCCGCCCCTTGCTCGACTGCGAGTACGTGAAACCATTGGTCTCATGCCGCAGATTGACTCCACTGCGCGCCAGAATGCGTTGCCACACCTTGCCCGCACGGTAGCGCGCCAGTCCAAAGAAGCCCGCCACCACGCCAGCAAGTAGCAACACGCCCCCAAGGAGCAACCACCGAAGCTTCGTCGCCGACCACCGCATCGCCTTCCATGCTCTCACCCGGGCGGCGCTGGGCGTAGCCTGGGGAGGGATGGCCCCGGCGGAGACGCTGCGCGCCAAGACGTCCGTGGTCAGGCCCTCAGCGAGCAGCAAGCCCGCTGACGGGAAGCGCCCCCAGGCCAACGCGAAGCGCCAACGCCCCACTCGCATCCAATCTCCGTCATGGCCGATCAGCTCTACCTCAGCCTTTGGTACCCCAACTTCCGCTTCGCGGCGCTTCCTTCGGCGCTCCAGGGCGTCATGCGCCAGTTCGCCCAGGTCGCCTCCGGTGGCAACGCAAGCAGCGTCTACAACCGCGTTGTCGCTGCCACCGCCTACCCGCTGGACTGGACGGAATCGCCCACCTACCAGCGTATCTACGTGAATGACAAGCGGGCAGAGGCAAGCGACGATACCGAAGCCTCCCGCATCGAAGCCGCCGTCGCCGAAGCCACCGAACAGCTTCACGAAGATACTGCTTACGAATTTGAAATGCGCTGGGGTCTCTGGCTCCCGGAAGGGACACCCAGCTCCGAAGACACGCTCGAGGACGAGGACGAAGAAGCCTTCGAGAACGCCCAATTCGACCCCACCTGGCGCCTCGAACCCACCCGCGTCCGCATCACCGGCTTCGGGCCCGAGTTCGACCATGGCACCTACGAGACCAACGGCCATCTCCGTGTCGACTTCGGCCTCGACACCCCCTACACACTCGACGACGAACTCATGGCAGGCGACCTGGATCGCGCCGCGGCCGTGCGAATCCAGCAAAATGTCGAGAAGTTGCTCGCCTTCACGCTCCTGGTCGAAAAGAAGTGCGGCATCTCCAGCCGCCTCCTCTGGACCGAAAGTGGCGAGCCCCTAGCTGAGAAGCTCATCGCCCGCCTGCAACGCCTGAATTGACGCACGCCTCATCCCTGACGACCTCATTGCTCACAGCTGACCAGAACCTTCTCGTCAGGAACCTTCCTCTTAAGACAGAACCACAGTGCCAAAAGCAGAACGCCCGAACCACACGGGTTCGGGCGTCTGTTTCGCGGCCATCAGCCGCGCCCAACGTGGCGCAGCCTACGCCACGGCCCCCTGCAGCACCGGGTAATCCACATAGCCCTCCGGGCCATGCGCGTAGAAGGTTTCCGGGTTTGGCTCGTTTAACGGGGCTCCCGTCCGGAACCGCTCCACCAGATCCGGATTCGCGATAAACAGCTTTCCAAACGCCACCGCATCGCAGTCCCCGCGCGCGATCGCCGCGTCCGCACTGGCCTGAGTGAACTTCTCATTCGCGATATACACGCCACCGAACTGTTCCTTCAGCTTCGGCCCCAGCCACCCGGGCCCCTCGTACTCGCGCACCAAGAGAAACGCAATCTTGCGCTTGCCGAGCTCCCGCGCCACATACCCAAACGTCTCGGCCGGATTTGAATCGCTGATTCCATGCGCATCCCCACGCGGCGCAAGGTGCATTCCCACGCGCTCCGGCCCCCACACCTCGGCCACGGCGTCCGTCGCTTCCAGCATCAGGCGGGCGCGCCGTTCCAGCGTCCCACCCCAGGCGTCAGTGCGGTGGTTTGTGCCATCCTGCAGAAACTGGTCCAACAGATAGCCGTTGGCCCCGTGCAGCTCCACTCCGTCAAAGCCTGCGGCCTTGGCGTTCTTCGCCCCGCGCTTGTAATCGGCGATGATCCCCGGGATCTCCGCCGCGTCCAGCGCGCGCGGCGTCTCAAACTCCTTCATGGGCCGTATCAGGCTTACATGCCCCTTCGCCGCAATGGCACTCGGCGCGACGGGCGATTCGCCATGCAGGAAGTATGGATCCGAGATGCGCCCCACATGCCAGATCTGGGCAAAGATCCGGCCGCCAGCGCGGTGCACCGCCTCGGTCACCAGCGCCCACCGTGCAACCTGCTCGTCACTCCAGATTCCCGGCACCTGCGAGTAGCCGACGCCCTGCGGGCTTACCGGAATGCCCTCAGAAAGGATCAATCCTGCCCCGGCACGCTGCCGGTAGTACGCCACCATGACGTCGGTCGGCACATGGTCCACCGTCCCCCGCAAACGCGTCAGCGGGGCCATAATCACCCGGTTCGACAGCCGCAACCCACCCAAGTCCATCGGATCCAACAAATGCTGCATCAGCAGAATCTCCTCTGTGCAAAACGCACGAAATCCTAGATGCCCCAACATCACCCCACGACTCCCAGCAGCACCGCCCCGCCTTCTGCTTGCCGTGGCCCTTTGGTTGGGCCTGCGCAGGAGAAACTACGGTTGCCGTTCCCCCTTAGTTATCCTTCCCGAAGGGAATCTGCGTCTGCCTTTGCCTTGCTTGGACCACGGAGTAGCGACTAAGGCTTAAAGACCATCGACTGGTACACCCGCGCCGTAGGCTGCCCGATCGTCCGCACCACCTCGATCTCCCCCAGACCCGCTGGATGCTCCTTGACCGCCTTCGCGACCGGATCCCCGTCCATGGCAATCACATACGCGGCCTTGTGCGCCGGATCAGCCAGCGCGGCCTCCCAGC